>NZ_CP134771.1:3975833-4307500 GCF_031880315.1 Pseudomonas baltica
CGCTGGATGGTGGCGAACAGCTGGTTCATCGCGTCCTTGCGCGAGGTGCTGTCACGGTCGACACGCAACACCGGGTAGTCGGGAAACAGCGTGGTCAGGCGCTCTTCGGCCCGCTCGGTACCGGCACCGACCGGGCGCAGGTCCTTGGTGCCGCATTTCGGACACTGGCGCGGCACGCGCTCGACATGGCCGCAGTGGTGGCAGCGCAGCTCGCCGGAGCGCTGGTGCACCGTGGTGCGGGCGTCGCAGCGCGGGCATTCGGACAGCCAGCCGCAATCGTGGCACAGCAGGGTCGGTGCGAAGCCGCGGCGGTTGAGGAACACCAGCACCTGCTGGCCGCGCTCCAGTGTCTGGCCAATGGCCTGCTGCATGGGGCCGCTGATGCCGCTGTCCAGCGGGCGGCTCTTGACGTCCAGGCGCATGAATTTCGGTTGCTGGGCGCCGCCGGCGCGGTGTTCCAGGCGCAGCAGGCCATAGCGGCCGGTGTAGGCGTTGTGCAGGCTTTCGAGCGACGGCGTGGCCGATCCCAGGAGGATCGGGATGTTTTCCTGGCGGGCGCGCACCAGGGCCAGGTCGCGGGCGTGGTAGCGCAGGCCTTCCTGCTGTTTATAGGAGCCGTCGTGTTCTTCATCGATGATGATCAGGCCCGGATTCTTCATCGGCGTGAACAGCGCCGAGCGGGTACCGATGATGATATCGGCCTCGCCATCGCGGGCGGCCAGCCATGCGTCCAGACGCTCGCGATCGTTGACGGCCGAGTGCAGCAAGGCGATGCGGGCATTGAAGCGTTGTTCGAAACGCGCGAGGGTCTGTGGCCCGAGGTTGATTTCCGGGATCAGCACCAGCGCTTGCTTGCCGGCCTCCAGGGTCTCGCGGATCAGTTGCAGGTAGACCTCGGTCTTGCCGCTGCCGGTGACCCCGGCCAGGAGGAAGGCGTGGAAACTGTCGAAGCCGGCGCGCACCGCTTCGAAGGCGGCGCGTTGTTCGCTGTTGAGGGGCAGCTCCGGCTGCGCCAGCCAGCGGTCATGGCGCTCGCCCGGCGCGTGGCGGCGCACTTCGACGGTAACCAGCGCCTTGGCCAGCAGCAGGTCAAGGCTGTCCTTGCTCAGTTGCAGCTTGCTCAATAGTTGATGGGCGACGCCGTGGGGATGCTGGGCCAGGGTGGTCAGGGCTTCACGCTGCCGGGGCGCACGGGCGATGCGCGGGTCATCGAGGCTCGCGCCGGGGGCGATCTGCCAGAAGCGCTCCTGGCGGGTTTCGGCGGGCTCGCCCTGGCGCAGCAGCACGGGCAGCGCCCAACTGAGGGTGTCGCCCAGGCCGTGCTGATAGTACTGCGCGGTCCATAAGCACAGTTTGAACATGGACTCGGGGATAGGGCTGACCGGGTCGAGCAGGGCGCTGGCGGGGCGCAATTTGTCCAGCGGCACGTCGGTGTGGTCGGTGACCTCGATCAGCACGCCGATCATCTCCCTGCGCCCGAACGGCACCCGCAGGCGCATGCCGGCTTGCAGCTGGGTCGCATCGACCCCGGCCGGCGCGCGATAGTCGAAAAGGCGTCGCAGCGGCGAGGGCAGGGCGAGGCGCAGGATGACGTCGGGCACGCGGTAGGTTCTCGGTAAGCGATGCTGCAGGGCTTTTGTGGGAGCGGGCTTTGCCTGCGAAGCTGTGTACCCGGTGTTTGGCCGAATGCACAGTGGCTGTCAGGCCTCTTCGCGGGCAGCGCCCGCTCCCCCATTGAATGCGGTGGAGGCAGATGCTAGCAGACGACCATCGGTAAGCGCGATAACTTGCGTCCATCGCAATGTCTGGTAATATGCGCGGCCTAATTGCGTGCGGTATTCAACAATAGTGTTGAGTGGCGGCATGCCTAGCCCGAGGAAGTAGCCATGAAAGCTGATATTCATCCAGCGTACGAAGCCATTGACGCCACCTGCTCCTGCGGTAACGTCATCAAGACCCGCTCCACTCTGTGCAAGCCACTGAGCCTGGACGTCTGCTCCGAATGCCACCCGTTCTACACCGGTAAGCAGAAGACTCTGGACATCGGCGGCCGCGTCGATCGCTTCAAGCAGCGTTTTGCTGGTTTCGGCGCTCCAAAAGCCAAATAAGGCTTTTGGCACTGGCAAGCCCTCGAGGTGTGCCAGGCTGAAAAAAAGGCGTCCTTCGGGGCGCCTTTTTTATGCCTGGGATTCAGGTGTTGGCAGGGTCGACGCCTTCGCCGGCAAGCCTTGCGCCCACAGCCCATTGGGGGCAAAGCTTGCCCGCAATGGGGCCAGTGGCCGCACCACAAGCCTGGCCAATTAAGCCTAAGGTCTTAGCTCGCAGTCCTTGACACTAAGTGACCGGCCAGTCTTGTCGGGCCTTTCCTTCGCGCGTATCCTCGGCGGTCCGTCAAGATCAACAGCAAAAGCGGAACGCCACCATGTCAGATTTGAAAACTGCCGCTCTCGAATACCACGCCACTCCACGTCCAGGTAAGCTGAGCGTCGAAATCACCAAAGCCACTGCCACCGCTCGCGACCTGTCGCTGGCGTACAGCCCTGGTGTAGCTGAGCCTGTCCGTGAAATCGCGCGTGACCCAGAGCTGGCCTACAAATACACCGGCAAGGGCAACCTGGTCGCGGTGATTTCCGATGGCACCGCTATCCTCGGCCTGGGCAACCTCGGCCCCCTGGCGTCCAAGCCGGTCATGGAAGGCAAGGGTGTGCTGTTCAAGCGTTTCGCTGGCATCGACGTTTTCGACATTGAAGTGGATTCCGAAAGCCCGCAAGCCTTCATCGACACCGTCAAGCGTATCTCCATCACCTTCGGTGGCATCAACCTCGAAGACATCAAGGCACCAGAGTGCTTCGAGATCGAGCGCGCCCTGATCGAACAGTGCGACATCCCGGTTTTCCACGATGACCAGCACGGCACCGCGATCGTTACCGCGGCCGGCATGATCAATGCCCTGGAAATCGCCGGCAAGACCCTCGAAGACGCGAAAATCGTCTGCCTGGGTGCTGGTGCAGCTGCCATCTCCTGCATGAAGCTGCTGGTGAGCATGGGCGCGCGCATCGAAAACATCTTCATGATCGATCGCAGCGGCGTGATCCACTCCGGCCGTGACGACCTGAACCAGTACAAGGCTGTGTTCGCTCACGCCACCGACAAGCGCACCCTGGCTGATGCTCTGCAAGGTGCTGACGTGTTCGTCGGCCTGTCCGGTCCGAACCTGTTGAGCGCTGAAGGCCTGAAGACCATGGCTGCCAACCCGATCGTGTTCGCCTGCTCGAACCCCGATCCGGAAATCTCGCCAGAGCTGGCGCATGCCACCCGTGATGACGTGATCATGGCCACTGGTCGTTCGGACTACCCGAACCAGGTCAACAACGTGCTGGGCTTCCCGTTCATCTTCCGTGGTGCGCTGGACGTGCGCGCCAAGCGCATCAACGAGGAAATGAAAGTCGCCGCCGCCAACGCCCTGCGCGAACTGGCCAAGCTGCCGGTGCCTCAGGAAGTGTGCGACGCCTACGGCGGCATCAAGCTGGAATTCGGTCGTGACTACATCATTCCGAAGCCAATGGATGCGCGCCTGATCACCCTGATCTCCGACGCTGTGGCCAAAGCCGCGATCGAGACCGGTGTGGCCACCCTGCCGTACCCGAAAAACTACCCGCTCAAAAGCGTGGATGACGTGTTCAACGGCTAAGCCGTTGTAGCGCTACAACAAAAAGCCCCGGCTCGTGAGAGTCGGGGCTTTTTGTTGTCTGGCGGTGTGCTTTCGGGTCTCTTCGCGAGCAAGCTCTGCTCCCGCAGGTAGGAGCAAGGCTTGCCCGCGAAGAAGCCGGCATGCCTTGCACGGATCTTGAAACAGATCGGCCGGCAGCGGGCTGTCTCCCACAGGTCTAGAGTCGTGCAGCTGTGGGAGCAAGGCTTGCCCGCGAAGAGGCCGGCATGCCTTGCACGGATCTTGAAACAGATTGGCCGGCAGCGGGCTGTCTTCCACAGGTCCAGAGTCGTACAGCTGTGGGAGCAAGGCTTGCCCGCGAAGAGCCCGGCATGCCTTGCTCGGATCTTGAAACAGATCGGCCGGCAGCGGGCTGTCTGCCACAGGTCCAGAGTCGTACAGCTGTGGGAGCAAGGCTTGCCCGCGAAGAGGCCGGCATGCCTTGCACGGATCTTAAAACAGATCGATCGGCGCAGACTCGTCGGCCGGCAGTGGGCTGCCTGGCGCCTGGCCGTTGCCCAGCTCGCTGTTCGACGGCGGGCTGTCCTCGCTCTTGAACAGTTCGAAGTACGCATCCGGGGTGCCCGGGCTGGCGGCGCGACCGCTGACCGGGTCGACCCGCAGGCTGACGATGCCTTCCGGTTCCGGTTGGGTGTGCGCCGGCTTGCCCTTGAGCGCCGCGCCCATGTAGTCCATCCAGATCGGCAGCGCCACGGTGCCGCCGAATTCCCGGCGGCCCAGGGTTTCCGGTTGGTCGAAGCCAGTCCACACGGTGGTCATGTAATCGCCGTTGTAGCCGGAGAACCAGGCGTCCTTGGAGTCGTTGGTGGTGCCCGTCTTGCCGGCGATGTCCGGACGGTTCATCGACAAGGCGCGGCGACCGGTGCCACGCTTGATCACGTCTTCGAGCATGCTGGTGAGGATGTACGTGGTGCGTCCATCGACGATCCGCGGTGCGATGATCGGTGCCGTAGGCGCAGCAGGTACCGCAGGTGCCACGTTCGCCGGGCTGGTATCACTGGTGATCAGCTTGGTGGCGGCTGGGTCCGGAGCCGGGATAGCGTTGGCGTCAGCCAGTTCCGGGTCGGCCTGGCCTTCGTCTGGCGGTACGGTGGCCGGATTGGCGGTGAACAATACGTCGCCGGTGCGGCTTTCGATCTGCTGGATCAGATACGGCGACACCTTGAAGCCACCGTTGGCGAAGCTGCTCCAGCCAGTGGCGATCTCCATCGGCGTCAAGGTGGCGGTGCCCAGAGCCAGCGACAGGTTGCGCGGCAGGTCCTGCTTGTTGAAGCCGAAGCGGGAAATGTAGTTGATCGCGTTCTCGACGCCGAGGCTCTGCAGCACGCGGATCGACACCAGGTTGCGGGACTTGTACAGGGCTTCGCGCAGGCGGATCGGGCCGAGGAAAGTGTTGGTGTCGTTCTTCGGGCGCCAGACCTTGTCTACCGATTCATCGACGAACACGATCGGCGCATCGTTGACCAGGGTCGCTGGTGTATAGCCGCTGTCGAGCGCCGCGCTATAGATGAACGGCTTGAAGCTCGAACCCGGCTGACGCTTGGCCTGCATCGCGCGGTTGTAGTTGCTCTGCTCGAAGGCGAAGCCGCCCACCAACGCGCGGATGGCGCCGTTGTGCGGATCCAGCGAGACCAGCGCGCTCTGGATGGTGGGGACTTGCGAGAAGGCAAGGCTGCCGTTTTCTTGACGCAGCACGCGGATCAGGTCGCCGACCTGTGCGACATCCGAAGGTTGGCTCGGCACGCGCCCGACACTGTTGGTATTCAGGAACGGTCGGGCCCACTTCATGGTGTCCCAGCTCACCTGTTCGTCCTTGCCTTCGCGTGTCAGAACGGTGATGCCGGTCTTGTCGACCTGGGTGACGATCGCCGGGTCCAGCGAGTTGAGGGTGCGCTGCTTGCCCAGTTCGGTCAGCCAGGCGTCACGGGTCTTGCCGGGCAGGCGCGATTCCGGGCCGCGGTAGCCGTGGCGCTTGTCGTATTCGATCAGGCCGTCGCGTACTGCGTTGTTGGCCGAGTCCTGGAGGTCGCTGGGCACCGTGGTGGTGACCCTGAAACCCTCGGTGTAGGCGTCTGCGCCGTAGCGACCGACCATTTCGGCGCGGGCCATTTCGGCGATGTAGGGGGCGTTCACTTCTGGCGTCGGCACGTGATAGCTGGCGTTGATCGGCTCGGCCAGGGCGCTCTGGTAGCTGGCTTCGTCGATCTTGCCCAGCTTGTACATGCGCCCCAGAATCCAGTCGCGGCGCTCCTTGGCGCGCACCGGGTTGGCCAGCGGATTGAAGCGCGATGGCGCCTTTGGCAAACCGGCGATCATCGCCATCTGCGCCAGACTTACGTCGCGGATCGATTTGCCGTAATACACCTGCGCGGCGGCTTCGATGCCGTAGGCGCGGTTGCCGAGGTAGATTTTGTTGACGTAGAGCTCGAGAATTTCGTCTTTGCTCAGTTGGCGCTCAATTTGCAAGGCGAGAAGAATCTCGTTGCTTTTGCGCGAGAAGCTACGCTCGCTGCTGAGGAAGTAGTTTTTTGCCACCTGCATGGTGATCGTACTGCCGCCGGTCTGAATGTGACCGGTGCGCACCAGTTGTCCCGCGGCACGAACCAGGCCGCTGGGATCGACCCCGTAGTGGTTTTCGAAGTTGTCGTCTTCGGCAGACAGCAGGGCCTGGATGAAGTGGGGCGGAATGTCCGAGAACTTGATGGGAGAACGGCGCATTTCGCCGAATTCAGCGATCAGTTTGCCGTCGCTGCTATAGATACGCAGGGGTATTTGCAATTGGACACTTTTCAGCATCTCGACGGACGGCAGGCCCGGGCTAAGATAGAGGTAGGCGCCGCTCAGACCGAGCGCAAGCCCGCAGAACACACCGAGGAAAGACCAGCATAAAAACTTCAGCAGGCGTATCAAGGCTTTTGGATTTCCAGATAAAAGAATGAGTTAAGCGCAAACGGGTAAAAACGGGCAAAAAGCGCTGCGCATTATAAGCATTTTTCGACACCAAGCGTCATTTGCGCTTCTGTCAAGACTGCTATTAAATGCATCGAATCCACAATGGTCCGTAAGTCACGGATAGTACTAGGGAAACGGTTGTGCTAGGACTCTTCAGCAAGAAAGCTAGTTCGCTTCTGGGGATCGATATCAGCTCCACCTCGGTCAAGCTTCTGGAACTGAGCCGTTCGGGCGGTCGGTACCGGGTCGAGGCGTATGCCGTTGAACCCTTGCCAGCGAACGCTGTGGTGGAAAAAAACATCGCCGAGCTCGAAGGGGTCGGGCAGGCCTTGTCACGGGTGCTGGTAAAGGCGCGCACGGGCACCAAAGGCGTCGCCGTGGCCGTGGCCGGTTCGGCGGTCATCACCAAGACCATCGAGATGGATGCCGGGCTGTCCGACGACGAGATGGAAAACCAGCTCAAGGTCGAGGCCGACCAGTACATTCCCTATCCCCTTGAAGAAGTAGCCATCGATTTCGAAGTGCAGGGCTATTCGGTGCGCAATCCCGAGCGCGTCGAAGTGCTGCTGGCCGCCTGCCGCAAAGAGAACGTCGAGGTGCGTGAAGCGGCCCTGGCGCTGGCGGGCTTGAGCGCCAAGGTGATCGACGTCGAAGCCTACGCGCTGGAGCGCGCCTATGGCCTGCTGGCCGCGCAACTCGGCCAGGGCGACGATACCTCGCTGACCGTGGCGGTGATGGATATCGGCGCCACCATGACCACCCTCAGCGTGCTGCACAACGGCCGCATCATCTATACCCGCGAGCAGCTGTTCGGCGGCCGCCAGTTGACCGAGGAGATCCAGCGCCGCTATGGCCTGACCGTCGAAGAGGCGGGGCTGGCCAAGAAGCAGGGCGGCCTGCCGGACGACTACGTCGCCGAAGTGTTGCAGCCGTTCAAGGACGCCGTGGTGCAGCAGGTATCGCGTTCACTGCAGTTCTTCTTTGCTGCTGGTCAGTTCAATGATGTCGACTACATCATGCTGGCCGGGGGTACTTCTTCGATCGCCGGCCTCGATCAACTGATTCAACAGCGTCTGGGCACACCGACGCTGGTTGCCAATCCGTTCGCCGACATGGCCCTGAGCAGCAAGGTCAATGCCGGTGCACTGGCCAGTGATGCGCCGGCGCTGATGATCGCCTGCGGGTTGGCGTTGAGGAGCTTTGACTGATGGCGCAGATCAACCTCCTGCCGTGGCGCGAGCAACTTCGCGAAGAGCGTAAAAAGCGTTTCCTGACCATTCTGGCCGTGGTCGTGGTAGCCGGGATCGGCATCATCCTGCTCGCGGCCCAGTACTACAGCGGTGCCATCAGTGCCCAGACTGCCCGCGATGACTATCTGAAGAAAGAAATCGCCGTGCTCGACGCCCGCATCTCGCAGATCAGCGAGCTGCAGAATCGTCGCAAGCAGCTGATCGCGCGGATGAAGACCATCCAGGACCTGCAGGGCAATCGGCCGATCATCGGTCGGGTGTTCGATCAACTGGCCCGTACCTTGCCCGATGGCGTGTATTTCACCGAAGTGAAAATGGGTGGACAGACCATCGCCATTACCGGTTCTGCGGAATCGAACAACAAGGTTTCCGAGCTGATGCGCAATCTGGACGGTTCGCCGTGGCTCGGCAGCGCGGCGCTGACTGAGGTCAAGGCCAAGGCCGCTGGTGATCCTGATCAGAACAACGTCTTCCAGTTGACGGTGCAGCAGATCCATCCCGCTACCGAGGGGGACAACATCAAATGAATACTCCTCAGTGGATCGTCAATCTGCGCAAGGTCGAGCTCAGCGAGCTCGATATCAACAACATCGGCTCCTGGCCGGTGGCGATCAAGACCATCATCGCCTCCGTGCTGATGATTCTGTTGCTGGGGCTGGGTTACAACTTCTATATCCTCGACATGGAGAACCAGCTCGAAGCCAAGGTGGCAGAGGAAGAAACCCTCAAGCAGCAGTACAGCGCCAAGGCATTCAAGGCGGCCAATCTCGAGGCCTACATCGAGCAGATGAAGGAAATGGAAACCTCCTTCGGCGCCATGCTGCGCCAGCTGCCCAGCGACACCGAAGTGCCCGGCTTGCTCGAAGACATCACCCGAACCGGCCTGGGGGCGGGGTTGGAATTCGAAGAAATCAAATTGCTGCCGGAAGTCACCCAGCAGTTTTACATCGAGTTGCCGATACAGATTACGGTTACCGGCAACTACCACGACCTGGCGACCTTCGTCAGTGGCGTGGCCAGCCTGCCGCGGATCGTCACCCTGCATGACTTCGACGTCAAACCCGCTACCGAAGGCGATACCTCGCAATTGCGCATGAGTATCCTGGCCAAGACTTACCGCTACAACGACCGGGGGCTGGACAAATGAGGGTGTTGTCCGGGCTGTGCCTGGTGCTCTTCACGTTGCTGTTGGCGGGATGCGGTGACTCTGGCGACTTTGCCGACCTGAAGGCCTTCATGGCCCAGGTCAAGGCCAAGCCTCAGGGCAATATCGAGCCAATCCCGCGGTTTGCCCCGTATCAGGCGTTTGCCTATGAGGCGTCGGCGTTGCGCAGTCCGTTCCAGCCACCGGTCAAGGTCGATCTGGTGCATCGAGAAAAGGGCTCCAAACTGCTCAAGCCGGACCCTAACCGGGTCAAGCAGTTTCTCGAAGGCTTCAATATCGAGCAGTTCGAGATGGTGGGTACGCTGTCCAACGACAGCGGGTCTTTCGCACTGATTTCCGGTGCCGGCGGGGTGCATCGGGTCAAGGTCGGCGACTACCTGGGCCGTAACGACGGAAAGATTGTTTCCATCAGCGATTCACAGATCGACGTGGTCGAGATCGTGCCTGATGGAGAGGGAGGGTGGCTCGAGCGGCCACGTAGCATTTCCCTTAAAGAACGCTCGTAAATGGGCCTGGTCAAGCAAGCACAGTGGAACTCGATAATGAATAGGTTTTTTTCCGCGCTGGGCGTTTCGCTATGGATGGCAGTGTGCGCGCCCGCGCTGATGGCGGCGACCCTGAAGACTCTCGATGTCGCGGCGTTGCCAGGCGATCGCATCGAGCTCAAGCTGGGTTTCGATGCCCCTGTGCCTGCGCCCCGTGGCTACACCACCGACCAGCCGGCGCGCATCGCCCTGGATCTGCCTGGTGTGACCAACCAGGTGGCCAGCCGCAGCCGTGACCTGGGTGTGGGTAACGCTCGCAGCCTGGTGGTGGTCGAGACCAAGGACCGCACCCGTATCATCGTCAACCTCACCACGCTGGCCCCTTACAGTACGCGGGTCGAAGGCAACAACCTGTACGTGCTGATCGGCCAGGGCGCCGCCGCGCTGCAGGGCAAGCAGGGAGGTTCCGCGCCCCTCGCTCCACCCCCGGTGAGCCGCAATGCCGCCGTCACTGCTGCGGCCCCGTCGCGGCCCTTCGTGCCGGCCGTTGCTGGCAGAGCGATTCGCAATGTCGATTTCCAGCGCGGCGAGCTGGGTGAAGGCAATGTGGTCATCGACCTCAGCGACCCGACCATCAGCCCCGACATCCAGGAGCAGGGCGGCAAGATCGTCGTCAGCTTCGCCAAGACCGCCCTGCCTGATCCGCTGCGTGTACGCCTGGACGTGAAGGACTTCGCCACGCCGGTGCAGTTCGTCAACTCCTCGGTGGCAGGCGACAAGGCGCAGATCGCCATCGAGCCGAGCGGTGCCTACGAATATTCCACCTACCAGACCGACAACCGTCTGACCGTCAGTGTGCGGCCGTTGACCAATGACGATCAGCAGCGCCGTAACGCCGAGCGTTTCGTCTACAGCGGCAAGAAGCTGTCGTTGAATTTCCAGGACATCGATGTGCGCTCGGTGCTGCAGCTGATCGCCGACTTCACTGATCTCAATCTGGTCGCCAGCGACACGGTGCAGGGCGGTATCACCCTGCGCCTGCAGAACGTGCCGTGGGATCAGGCGCTGGACCTGGTGCTCAAGACCAAGGGCCTGGACAAGCGAAAGGTGGGCAACGTGCTGCTGGTCGCGCCGGCGGACGAGATCGCCGCACGCGAGCGTCAGGAGCTTGAATCCCAGCGTCAATTGCAGGAACTGGCACCGCTGCGTCGCGACCTGATCCAGGTCAACTACGCCAAGGCCTCCGACATCGCCAAGCTGTTCCAGTCGGTGACCGGCAGCAAGGACAAGTCCGAGACGGCCCGTGGCTCGATCACCGTGGATGATCGGACCAACAGCATCATTGCCTATCAGACCCAGGAGAGCCTGGACGAGCTGCGCCGCATCGTCGCCCAGTTGGATATTCCGGTGCGTCAGGTGATGATCGAGGCGCGTATCGTCGAAGCCACGGTCAACTACGACAAGTCCCTGGGCGTGACCTGGGGTGGTCAATCGACCAAAGGCAAGGCCACTATTTATGGCGGCCAGTCGGCGACCTCGTCGACCACGACGGCCGGTACCTCCACGCCGTTCGTCGACCTGGGCGCGAGCAATGCGACCTCCGGTATCGGCATCGGCTTCTTGACCAACAACACCCTGCTCGACCTGGAGCTGAGCGCAATGGAAGCCACCGGCAACGGTGAAATCGTCTCCCAGCCCAAGGTCGTGACCTCTGATAAAGAGACCGCGAAAATCCTCAAAGGCACCGAGGTGCCTTATCAAGAGGCCAGTTCCAGCGGTGCCACCACGGTGTCGTTCAAGGAGGCTTCGCTGTCGCTGGAGGTCACGCCGCAGATCACTCCGGACAACCGCATCATCATGGACGTCAAGGTCACCAAGGACGAGCCCGATTACCTCAACGAGGTCCTGGGTGTACCGCCGATCAAGAAAAACGCCGTCAACGCCAAGGTGCTGGTCAACGATGGCGAGACCATCGTGATCGGTGGGGTGTTCTCCAATACGCAAAGTAAAACCACAGCGAAGGTGCCATTTTTGGGCGATGTGCCGTATCTTGGCCGTTTTTTCCGCTCGGATACCGTGTCGGAAGCTAAATCGGAGCTGCTGGTATTCTTGACTCCGCGTATCATGAATAACCAGGCGATTGCCGTGAGTCATTGATTCTGTGCGAAATTTGATACTTGTTGGGCCGATGGGGGCAGGTAAAAGCACCATCGGCCGTTTATTGGCCAAAGAACTCAGGCTGCCATTCAAGGATTCCGACAAGGAAATCGAGCTGCGGTGCGGCGCCAATATCCCGTGGATCTTCGACAAGGAAGGCGAGGCGGGGTTTCGCGACCGCGAGCAGGCGATGCTGGCCGAGCTTTGCGATTTTGACGGCGTGGTCCTCGCGACTGGCGGCGGCGCAGTATTGCGTCCGGAAAACCGTCAATCGCTGCATAGCGGCGGTCGTGTGGTCTACCTGCACGCCTCGGTAGAGCAGCAGGTCGGCCGCACTGCCCGTGATCGCAATCGGCCACTGCTGCGCACGGCCGATCCCGCCGGTACACTGCGTGCCTTGCTCGAGATTCGCGACCCGCTGTATCGCGAAATAGCCGACCTGGTAGTCGAAACCGACGAGCGACCGCCACGCATGGTGGTCCTGGACATTCTTGAGCGGCTACAACGTTTGCCTCCCCGCTAGCCTGTCAGCGGGTTCCAATAATTCGAGAGAGGGCGCGAGCGCCCGGCATCATGGGGTCACATGCAGACACTTAAGGTTGAACTCGGCGATCGCAGTTACCCGATCCATATTGGCGAGGGGCTGCTCGACCAACCTGAGCTGTTGGCGCCCTATATCGCGGGCCGGTCGGTGGCCATTGTCTCCAATGCCACCGTCGCGCCCCTTTACATCGAGCGCCTGACCCGTTCGCTGGCCGCCTACAACGTGTTGCCTATCGTCTTGCCGGATGGCGAGGCGTTCAAGAACTGGGAAACCCTGCAAACCATCTTCGACGCACTGCTGACCGCGCGCCATGACCGCCGTACCACCATCATCGCCCTGGGCGGCGGTGTGGTCGGTGACATGGCTGGCTTCGCGGCGGCCTGCTATCAGCGTGGCGTGGATTTCATCCAGGTGCCCACCACACTGTTGTCCCAGGTCGACTCTTCGGTGGGTGGCAAGACTGGCATCAACCACCCGCTGGGCAAGAACATGGTCGGTGCTTTCTATCAGCCCCAGGCCGTGCTGATCGACACCGGTACGCTGCGCAGCCTGCCACCGCGCGAGCTGTCGGCCGGGCTGGCGGAAGTGATCAAGTACGGGCTGATCTGCGACGAGCCGTTCCTGACCTGGCTCGAAGCCAATGTTGATGCGCTGCGCGATATCGATGCTGAGGCGGTCACCGCCGCCATCAGGCGCTCCTGCGAGGCCAAGGCGCTGGTGGTCAACGCCGACGAGCGCGAATCCGGCGTGCGCGCCACGCTCAATCTTGGCCACACCTTTGGTCACGCCATCGAGACGCAGATGGGGTATGGTGTGTGGCTGCATGGCGAGGCCGTGGCGGCAGGTACGGTGATGGCTCTGGAAATGTCCATGCGCCTTGGCTGGATCAGCCAGCAGGATCGCGATCGCGGTATTCGCTTGATGCAGCGCGCCGGCTTGCCGGTGGTGCCGCCAGCTGAAATGACGCCCGAGCACTTCATCGAGCACATGGCAATCGACAAGAAAGTGATCGATGGCCGTTTACGTCTGGTGTTGTTGCGTCGCATCGGCGAAGCCGTAGTGACCGACGACTATCCAAAAGAAGTTCTTCAGGCAACCCTGGCTGCGGATTACCGCGCCATCGTCGCCCCGCTTTGAGGTCAATGAGAGTTCGATGACAAGTCTGCATGCCGATGAGGCCTTTCTCGGCCACTACCAATTGGACCACGATCCCTTTGCCGCCCGCGTCCCCGGCTTCAAATTCTTTCCGGCCCAGCGCAAACCGGTACTGGGGCAGTTGCATCACCTGGCGCGCTACAGCCAGTTGCTGTTGGTCGTCACCGGGCCGCACGGCAGCGGCAAGACCTTGCTGCGCCAGGCGCTGGTGGCCAGCACCAACAAGCAGTCGGTGCAAAGCGTGGTGGTTTCCGCTCGCGGCGCCGGCGATGCAGCCAGTGTCCTCAGTCAAGTCGCCGAAGCGCTCAACGTGCAGCAGGCCGATGTCACCCTGCTCCTGAGTCAGATCGTGCAACTGGCGCTGACCGGGCAGGAAGTCTACCTGCTGGTGGACGACGCGGAACAACTCGACGAATCCGCACTCGAAGCCCTGCTGGCGCTGGCGGCGGGCAACCCCGAGGGGCGTCCGCACGTGTTCCTGTTCGGCGAGCCGTCACTGCTGGCGCGCCTTGATGGCCTGGGTCATGAGCAGGAACGCTTCCACGTCATCGAGCTGGAACCGTACACCGAAGAGGAAACGCGCGAGTATCTCGCCCTGCGCCTCGAAGGGGCCGGGCAGGGGATCGCGCTGTTCACCAATGATCAGATCGCCGATATTCACGAGCAGTCCGAAGGCTGGCCGGGGTTGATCAATCAGGTCGCCCGCGACTCGATGATCGAGGCGATGATAGCCAGCCGCTCGGCGGTCAAGCGTCCATCCATGGGGTTCAAGATGTCGAAAAAACACGTACTGGCGTTCGCTGGGGTCGTTGTGGCCGCAGTCGCGGCGGCAGTCCTGCTTCCAGGTCACAAGGCGTCTACCGACGGCACCGCTCCGGCACAGCAGGCGCAATTGCCGCTGGGTCAGGGTCAGCCAGGTACCGCCAAATCCAACCAGGACGGCAGCCCGGCGGTCGAGTTTGCCGGTAATTCCCAGCCAATGCCGTTGCCGATGAATGGCCAGCCAGTGGTCCGTGGTCCGCTGTCCGAGGCGACCGGTTCGGGCGATGCCGATGGTGAAGATGGGGCTCCCGCACCCGCAACCGCACCGACTGGGCCGACCAGCAGCTTCACGCCACCGACCGTGACCACCACCGCGCCGCCTGTCGGCATTCCGGCTGGCCCGGCCGCTACCCAGGTGCCGGTACCTGCCCAGGCCAAGCCCGCCCCTGCCAAGCCAGCACCTGCGGCCAAGCCGCCCGTGCAGGTGGCCAGTGCCGCCAAGCCTGAGCCCAAGCTGGAACACAAGCCGGAGCCCAAGGCTGTCGAAAAACCCGCAGTTGCCAAGGCTGGCGCTGCCAGTGGCTGGTATGGCAGCCAGGCACCCGGTAATTATGTGGTGCAGATCCTCGGAACCAGCAACGAAGCCGCTGCTCAGAGCTACATTCGCGAGCAAGGCGGCGAGTATCGCTACTTCAAGAAAACCTTGCAGGGCAAGCCCCTCTACGTGATCACCTATGGCAGTTTCGCCAACCGCGCCGCCGCGCTGAGTGCGATCAAGAACTTGCCAGAGAAGGTCCAGGCTGGTAAACCTTGGCCTCGTACCGTTGCCAGCGTCCAACAGGACCTCGCAAGCACCCACTAAAGGCTCGCGGTGGCGCCATCCCTGCCACCCGCCTGACGTATCCATAGCTTACTGAAAAGCCTGCCGCGTTCGCGCGGTGGGCTTTTCTGTCCGCAGCGTTCCAAGGCTCTGGGTCGCCGCTGAGGGCATTGCGTCTGCCGGCAATTACCGGCAGACTCGCAAAAAGCTCGTAACACACAAATCTATAAAAAACGTTCAGAAACACGACATTGATATTCACGGTTTCGTCGCAAATTTGTGAGAGACCGTATCGCTGTGTACAATGACCTCCCTTTTGCCTCTACAAAGCCTGCGAACGTCGGGCGTGGACGGTAACTGATTGAATTGAAAAGAAAATTGCCTCGGTGAGAGGCAGCCTGGTGAGAAAGTGTCTATGAAAACAGGTCTGTACCGTCCCGATGAATTCAAGGATAACTGTGGTTTTGGCCTGATCGCCCACATGACGGGCGAGCCCAGTCATCACCTGTTGCAGACAGCCATTGAAGCGCTGACCTGCATGACCCACCGTGGCGGTATCAACGCCGACGGCAAGACCGGCGACGGTTGTGGTCTGTTGATCCAGAAGCCTGATCTGTTCCTGCGCACCAAGGCCCAGGAGCACTTTGGCGTCGACTTGCCCAAGCAATATGCCGTGGGCATGGTGTTCCTCAACCAGGATGACGCCAAGGCCGAGGCCGCTCGCGAGAACATGAACCGCGAGATCCTCAAGGCCGGCCTGCAACTGATCGGTTGGCGTCAGGTGCCGATCGACACCAGCGTGCTCGGCCGCCTGGCTCTGGAGCGCCTGCCGAAGATCGAGCAGGTGTTCATCGGTGGCGAAGGCCTGAGCGACCAGGAAATGGCCCTCAAGCTGTTCGGCGCCCGTCGTCGTTCCTCGGTGGCCAACGCCGCCGACAGCGACCACTACATCTGCAGCTTTTCGCACAAGACCATCATCTATAAAGGCCTGATGATGCCCGCGGACCTGGAAGCCTTCTTCCCGGACCTGGGTGACGAGCGCCTGCGCACCGCAATCTGCGTGTTCCACCAGCGCTTCTCCACCAACACCCTGCCGAAATGGCCGCTGGCTCAGCCGTTCCGCTTCCTCGCCCACAACGGCGAGATCAACACCATCACCGGCAACCGCAACTGGGCGCTGGCGCGTCGTACCAAGTTCGCCAACGAACTGATGCCCGACCTCGAAGAACTCGGCCCGCTGGTCAACCGCGTGGGCTCGGATTCCTCGAGCATGGACAACATGCTCGAACTGATGGTCACCGGCGGCATCGACCTGTTCCGCGGCGTGCGGATGATCATCCCGCCTGCGTGGCAGAACGTCGAGACCATGGACTCGGACCTGCGCGCCTTCTACGAATACAACTCCATGCACATGGAGCCGTGGGACGGTCCGGCAGGCGTGGTGATGACCGAAGGTCGTCACGCGGTCTGCCTGCTCGACCGTAACGGCCTGCGCCCGGCGCGCTGGGTCACCACCAAGAACGGCTACATCACCCTCGCGTCGGAAATCGGCGTGTGGAACTACAAGCCGGAAGACGTCATCGCCAAAGGCCGCGTCGGCCCTGGGCAGATCTTCGCCGTGGATACCGAAACCGGCCAGATCCTCGATACCGACGCCATCGACAACCGCCTCAAGTCGCGTCATCCGTACAAGCACTGGCTGCGCAAGAACGCCCTGCGCATCCAGTCGACCATGGAAGACAACGACCACGGTTCGGCTTTCTATAACAGCGACCAGCTCAAGCAGTACATGAAGATGTACCAGGTCACCTTCGAGGAGCGCGATCAGATCTTGCGCCCGCTGGGTGAGCAGGGCTACGAGGCGGTGGGCTCGATGGGCGACGACACGCCAATGGCGGTGCTGTCCCAGCGCGTTCGCACGCCTTACGATTACTTTCGCCAGCAGTTCGCGCAGGTCACCAACCCGCCGATCGACCCGCTGCGTGAAGCCATCGTCATGTCGCTGGAGATCTGCCTCGGTGCCGAGCGCAACATCTTCCAGGAATCGCCAGAGCACGCTTCGCGCGTGATCCTCAGCTCGCCGGTCATTTCCCCGGCCAAGTGGCGCTCGTTGATGAACCTCGATCGCCCAGGCTTCGCCCGGCAGATCATCGATCTCAACTACGACGAGTCCATGGGGCTCGAAGCGGCCATCCGCAACGTCGCCGATCAGGCTGAAGAAGCCGCGCGCTCCGGGATCACCCAGCTGGTGCTGACCGACCGCCATATCGGCCCGGGCAGGCTGCCGATCCACGCCGCGCTGGCCACTGGCGCCGTGCACCATCGCCTGACCGAAAAAGGCCTGCGCTGCGACAGCAACATCCTGGTCGAGACCGCCACCGCGCGTGATCCGCACCACTTTGCCGTGCTGATCGGTTTCGGCGCTTCGGCGGTCTATCCGTTCCTGGCCTACGAGGTGCTGGGCGACCTGATCCGCACCGGCGAAGTGCTGGGCGATCTGTACGAAGTCTTCAAGAATTACCGCAAAGGCATCACCAAGGGCCTGCTCAAGATCCTCTCGAAGATGGGTATCTCGACCATCGCTTCGTACCGCGGTGCGCAGCTCTTCGAAGCCATCGGCCTGTCCGAGGAAGTCTGCGACCTGAGCTTCCGTGGCGTGCCGAGCCGCATCAAGGGCGCGCGTTTCGTCGATCTCGAAGCCGAGCAGAAAGCCCTGGCCGCCGAAGCCTGGAGCGTGCGCAAGCCGATCCAGCAAGGTGGCCTGTTGAAGTTCGTCTACGGCGGTGAATACCACGCCTACAACCCGGATGTGGTCAGCACCCTGCAAGCCGCCGTGCAGCAGGGCGACTACGCCAAGTTCAAGGAATACACCGCGCTGGTGGACAACCGCCCGGTGTCGATGATCCGTGACTTGCTCAAGGTGCGCGAACTCGACCAGCCGTTGGCCATGGATCAGATCGAACCGCTGGAGGCCATCCTCAAGCGCTTCGACTCGGCCGGTATCTCGCTGGGCGCGCTGTCGCCGGAGGCTCACGAAGCCCTGGCTGAAGCCATGAACCGCATGGGCGCGCGTTCCAACTCTGGCGAGGGCGGGGAAGACCCGGCCCGCTACGGGACTATCCGCAGCTCCAAGATCAAGCAGGTGGCCACCGGCCGCTTTGGTGTGACCCCGGAATACCTGGTCAACGCCGAAGTGCTGCAGATCAAGGTCGCCCAAGGCGCCAAGCCAGGCGAGGGCGGGCAACTGCCAGGCGGCAAGGTCAACGGCCTGATCGCCAAGCTGCGCTATGCCGTGCCCGGCGTGACGCTGATTTCCCCGCCGCCACACCACGACATCTATTCGATCGAAGACTTGTCGCAGCTGATTTTCGACCTCAAGCAGGTCAACCCGGCAGCGCTGGTCTCGGTCAAGCTGGTTGCGGAAGCGGGCGTCGGCACCATCGCCGCCGGTGTGGCCAAGGCCTATGCCGACCTGATCACCATCTCCGGCTACGACGGCGGTACCGGTGCATCGCCACTGAGCTCGATCAAGTACGCCGGTTCGCCGTGGGAGCTGGGTCTTGCCGAAACTCACCAGACCCTGCGCGGCAACGACCTGCGCGGCAAGGTCCGGGTGCAGACCGACGGTGGCCTGAAAACCGGCCTCGACGTCATCAAGGCGGCGATCCTCGGCGCCGAAAGCTTCGGCTTCGGTACCGCGCCGATGATCGCCCTGGGGTGCAAATACCTGCGTATCTGCCACCTGAACAACTGCGCCACGGGCGTTGCGACCCAGAACGAGAAGCTGCGCAAAGACCACTACATCGGCACCGTCGACATGGTCATCAACTTCTTCACCTACGTCGCCGAAGAAACCCGTGAGTGGCTGGCGCGCCTGGGCGTGCGCTCGCTCGAAGAGTTGATCGGCCGTACCGATCTGCTCGACATCCTGCCGGGCGAATCGTCCAAGCAGCGGCATCTCGACCTGACGCCACTGCTGGGCAGCGATCTCATCCCTGCCGACAAACCGCAGTTCAGCCAGGTCGATCGCAACCCGCCGTTCGACAAGGGCCTGCTGGCCGAGAAGATGGTCGGCATGGCGATCAGTGCGATCACCAACTCCACGGGTGGCGAGTACGAACTGGACATCTGCAACTGCGACCGTTCGATCGGCGCGCGGATTTCCGGCGAAATCGCCAAGCTGCACGGCAACCAGGGCATGAACAAGGCGCCGATCACCTTCCGCTTCAAGGGCACTGCCGGGCAGAGCTTCGGGGTGTGGAACGCCGGCGGCCTGAACATGTACCTCGAAGGCGACGCCAACGACTACGTCGGCAAGGGCATGACGGCCGGCAAGCTGGTGATCGTGCCGCCCAAGGGCAGCCCGTTCAAGACCCAGGACAGCGCCATCATCGGCAACACCTGCCTGTACGGCGCCACGGGCGGCAAGCTGTTCGCCGCCGGCACCGCAGGTGAGCGCTTTGCGGTACGCAACTCTGGTGCGCACACCATCGTCGAAGGCACTGGCGACCACTGCTGCGAATACATGACCGGCGGCTTCGTCTGTGTGCTCGGCAAGACCGGGTACAACTTCGGTTCGGGCATGACCGGCGGTTTCGCCTACGTGCTCGACCTGGACAACACCTTCGTCGACAAGGTCAACCACGAGCTGGTGGAAATCCAGCGCATCAGCGGCGAAGCGATGGAAGCCTATCGCACTCACCTTGAGAAAGTGCTGGCCGAATACGTTGAAGAAACCGATAGCGAGTGGGGCCGCAACGTCTGGGAGAACCTCGACGATTACCTGCGCCGCTTCTGGCTGGTCAAGCCCAAGGCCGCCAATCTCAAATCCTTGCTGTCGAGTACCCGCGCGAATCCGCAGTGATGCCTGGCGGCAGCTTCAAGCGTCAAGCTTCAAGCTGCAAGCCACGGCGGTACGCGGTGTCGGGGATAAATTTGATCGCTTCAGGCTTGCAGCTTGAGGCTTGCAGCTCGCAGCTGCTTCTAGAGGTTTGAAACATGGCTGAACGTCTGAGTAATGACTTCCAGTTCATCGAGGTCGGGCGCAAAGATCCGAAGAAGAAACTGTTGCGTCAACGCAAGAAGGAGTTCGTGGAGATCTACGAACCCTTCAAACCCCAGCAGTCCGCTGACCAGGCCCACCGCTGCCTGGGCTGCGGTAACCCGTATTGCGAGTGGAAGTGCCCTGTGCACAACTTCATTCCCAACTGGCTCAAGCTGGTGGCCGAGGGCAACATCCTCGCCGCCGCCGAGCTGTCGCACCAGACCAACACCCTGCCGGAAGTCTGCGGCCGGGTGTGCCCGCAGGATCGTCTGTGCGAGGGCGCTTGCACCCTCAACGACGGTTTTGGTGCGGTGACCATTGGTTCGGTCGAGAAGTACATCACTGACACGGCGTTCGCCATGGGCTGGCGCCCGGACATGTCCAAGGTCAAACCGACCGGCAAGCGCGTCGCCATCATCGGCGCCGGGCCTGCGGGCCTGGGCTGCGCCGATGTGCTGGTGCGCGGCGGAGTGACCCCGGTGGTGTTCGACAAGAACCCTGAGATCGGCGGTCTGCTGACCTTCGGCATCCCCGAGTTCAAGCTGGAAAAGAGCGTGCTGAGCCATCGTCGCGAAGTCTTCACCGGCATGGGCATCGAGTTCCGCCTGAACATCGAAGTGGGCAAGGACATCACCGTCGAGCAACTGCTCGAAGAGTACGATGCCGTGTTCATGGGCATGGGCACCTACACCTACATGAAGGGTGGTTTCCCGGGCGAAGACCTGCCGGGCGTGCACGATGCGCTCGACTTTCTGATCGCCAACGTCAATCGCAACCTGGGCTTTGAAAAGTCGCCGGAAGATTTCGTCGACATGAAAGGCAAAAAGGTCGTGGTACTCGGCGGCGGTGACACGGCGATGGACTGCAACCGCACCTCCATTCGCCAAGGCGCGAAGGCGGTGACTTGCGCCTATCGTCGCGACGAAGCGAACATGCCCGGCTCGCGCAAAGAGGTGAAGAACGCCAAGGAAGAAGGCGTGAAGTTCCTCTATAACCGCCAGCCGATCGCCATTGTCGGTGAAGACAAGGTCGAAGGCGTGAAGGTGGTCGAGACCCGTCTCGGCGAGCCGGATGCCCGTGGCCGCCGCAGCCCCGAGCCAATCCCGGGCTCTGAAGAGATCATTCCGGCCGACGCCGTGGTCATCGCCTTCGGTTTCCGCCCGAGCCCGGCTTCGTGGTTCGAGCAGCACAGCATCCAGACCGACAGCCAGGGCCGAGTGATCGCGCCCGAGCAGTCCAAGTTCAAGCACCAGACCAGCAACCCGAAGATCTTCGCGGGCGGCGACATGGTGCGCGGCTCCGACCTGGTGGTGACGGCGATCTTCGAAGGCCGCAATGCCGCCGAAGGGATCCTGGATTACCTCGAGGTCTGAAGCCCGCGTCGATCCTTTCGCGGGCAAGCCTTGCTCCCACAGGTGTACGCCTGTAGGAGCAAGGCCTGCCCGCGAAGAGGCCGGTACTGACTGCACATAATCGCCCCGATAGATAAAAGGCACGGCTCTCGCCGTGCCTTTTGCGTCCCGGTCTGAGAAAATGCCCGCACTTTTCTGCCGGATGTTGCCATGACTGCCCTGAAGAATGACCGTTTCCTGCGCGCCCTGCTCAAGCAGCCGGTCGATGTCACCCCTGTGTGGATGATGCGCCAGGCGGGCCGTTATCTGCCCGAGTACCGTGCCAGCCGGGCCAAGGCCGGGGATTTCATGAGCCTGTGCATGAATCCTGAATTCGCCTGCGAAGTCACGATGCAGCCGCTCGAACGCTACCCGCTGGACGCCGCCATCCTGTTTTCTGACATCCTCACCATCCCCGATGCCATGGGCCAAGGCCTGTATTTCGAGACCGGTGAAGGCCCGCGCTTCAAGAAAGTGGTCAGCACGATGGCCGACATCGAGGCACTGCCGATCCCTGATCCGCACAAGGACCTGGGCTATGTGATGGACGCCGTGAGCACCATCCGCCGCGAACTCAACGGCCGCGTGCCGCTGATCGGCTTTTCCGGCAGCCCTTGGACGCTGGCCACCTACATGGTCGAGGGCGGCTCGTCCAAGGACTTTCGCAAGACCAAGGCCATGCTCTACGACAACCCCCAGGCCATGCACCTGCTGCTCGACAAGCTCGCGCAGTCGGTCACGGCCTATCTCAACGGCCAGATCCAGGCCGGTGCCCAGGCGGTGCAGATCTTCGACACCTGGGGCGGCAACCTGTCGGCTGCGGCCTACCAGGAGTTTTCACTGGCCTACATGAAAAAGATCGTCAGCGGCCTAATCCGCGAGCACGATGGTCGCAAGGTGCCGGTGATTCTGTTCACCAAGAACGGCGGCCTGTGGCTCGAGAGCATTGCCGATGCCGGCGCGGACGCGCTGGGCCTGGACTGGACCTGCGATATCGGTGAAGCCCGCCGACGCGTCGGCAGCAAGGTGGCCCTGCAAGGCAACATGGACCCGACCGTGTTGTACGCCAAGCCCGAAGCGATCCGTGCCGAGGTGGCCCGTATCCTGGGCAGCTACGGCCATGGCACCGGGCATGTGTTCAACCTGGGCCACGGCATCACTCCCGAAGTCGATCCCGAGCACGCCGGCGCGTTTATTCGCGCGGTGCACGAGTTCTCGGCGCAGTACCACCAGTAAAATATAGCGAGGGGGCTTGCCCCTGAAAACTTTCGACCTCCCCCCAGATGTGAGGGAGGCGGAAATTTTCGGGTGCAAGCCTCTTCGCTACAGGGTGAGCTAAGTCTTCACATTCCCCGCCAACGGCTGCAACTTCGCCAGTTTCGCCGCCACCGCCAACGCAATCACCAGCAACGCCCCGATAAACGCGCCGATGCCGTTCCAGCCCGCATAGTGCCAGGCCACGCCACCCAAGGTGCCGGCCACACTCGACCCCACGTAATAGCAGAACAGATACAGCGACGACGCCTGGCCCTTGGCCTTGATCGCCCGGCGGCCGATCCAGCTGCTGGCGACCGAGTGGGCGCCGAAGAAGCCGAAGCAGAACATCAGCATGCCGACAATGATCAGCGCGATCGGCGTGAACAAGGTCAGCAGCAGGCCCGCGAACATCAGCACCAGTGACATCCAGAACACCTTGCGCCGGCCATGGCGGTCGGCCAGTGCGCCGATCTTCGCCGAGCTGTAGATGCCGGACAGGTACACCACCGAGAGCATGCCCACCAGCGCCTGGCTCATGAGGTAGGGCGCCGCTAGCAAGCGGTAGCCGATGTAGTTGAACAGGGTCACGAAGGCGCCCATCAACAGGAACCCTTCAATGAACAACAGCGGCAGGCCGGCATCGCGAAAATGCATCGTGAAACCATCAAGCAGGCCGCGCGGGTTGAGCTTGCGCGAGCGAAAGTTGCGCGACGGGGGCAGGAACTTGACGAACAGGGTCGCGGCGCCCAGCGCCAGCACGCCCACCACCATCATCGCCGTGTGCCAGCTCACATAATCGATCAATACCCCGGTAATCAACCGCCCGCTCATGCCGCCGATAGCGTTGCCGCCGATATAAAGGCCCATGGCCAGGCCGATGTGTTCCGGGTGGATCTCTTCGCTCAGGTAGGTCATGCCCACCGCCGCCAGCCCGCTCAGGGACAAGCCGATCAGCGCGCGCATTACCAGCACGCCCTCCCAGCTAGGCATGAAGGCGCTGGCAATGGTGCACAGGGCGGCGCTGAACAGCGCCGCGACCATCACCGGCTTGCGGCCGATGCTGTCGGAAATCGGCCCCGTGACCAACAAGCCGATCGCTAGCATGCCGGTGGAAATGGACAGCACCAGGCTGCTTTGCGCGGCGTTGATCGAATACTCGCGGGACAGGATCGGCATCATCGGCTGCACGCAATACAGCAGGGCAAAGGTCGCGAAGCCGCCCGCGAACAAAGCCAATACGGTGCGCAGGAACAGCGGCGTGCCTTTTTCGATATAGGTCTCGGCCAGCTGTTCGGCAATATTTTCGAGGGGACTGGAGGGGATTTCGTGGAGGGATGCAGCGACAGCAGTTTTCACGTGTACCTCTGGGAGGGGTAGCCTGGGCCGGCGTTTGAAAAAATCATATAGGCTGCTAATGATTCTTTCCAATATATTGTTCGACCTGTTTGATAGGTTTAACGACTCAATAGGGCTGTCATGGAATTACGTCATCTGCGGTACTTCATCGCTGTCGCCGAGGAGCTGCATTTTGGCCGCGCAGCCCTGGCCCTGGGGATCTCCCAACCGCCGCTCAGTCAGCAGATTCAGGCGCTGGAGCAAGAGTTGGGCGCGCGCCTGTTCGAGCGCACCAACCGGCGGGTCGAGCTCAGTGAAGCGGGGCGGCTGTTTCTCGAAGAGGCGCGGCAGGTACTGGCGCAGGTCGACAAGGCCGCGGATGTGGCCC
This sequence comes from Pseudomonas baltica, assembly GCF_031880315.1. Lineage (NCBI taxonomy): Bacteria > Pseudomonadati > Pseudomonadota > Gammaproteobacteria > Pseudomonadales > Pseudomonadaceae > Pseudomonas > Pseudomonas baltica. Next base: position 4,000,269 of record NZ_CP134771.1, read on the forward strand.
GTCGCGCGCAGTTGGGGCAGCTGGGCGAACTGAAAGTCGGCTTTACCACGTCGGCGCCGTTCAACTCCAGCATCCCCAAGGCAATCTATGCCTTTCGCCAGGCCTTCCCGGCGGTACATCTCAATCTGGAGGAAATGAGCAGCAAGGAGGTGGCCGATTCGCTGGTGGATGGTTCTATCGACATCGGCCTGATGCGGCCGCTGCCGTTGCCCGATTCGCTGATCTCGGTGGAGTTGTTCCGCGAACCCCTGGTCGCCGTGCTCAATAGCGCCCATCCACTGGTGCCGGATAGCAGCTCCGGCCTGCACCTGGCGGACATGGCCAACGAGCCGTTCGTGTTCTTCCCGCGGGGTTACGGCAGCGGGCTGTACTCGCAACTGCAAAACCTCGCCCGCGCCGCCGGATTCAGCCCGCACATCGCCCAGGAGGCGGGCGCGGCAATGACCATTATCGGCCTGGTCTCGGCGGGGCTGGGGGTTTCGGTACTCCCGGCGTCTTTCCAGTGGATGCGCATCGACGGCGTGGTCTACCGCCCATTGCTGGACCCCGGCGCGGAGTCGGCGGTGTGGCTGGTACAACGACGGGAAACACCTTCGGCGATGGTCAGTGGTTTCGTGGAGTTGTTGCGTGCGGCGGGGTGAGAGGCGGTGTATTCGTGGCGGCCTCTGGGAGAGATACGGTGATCAAAAGCCCGCCAAGGTAGCGAACATCCCCTCCACGCCACTACACTCGGACATTCCCTGAAACAAGGAGGTCTTCCCATGCGTCGCGTGGTGTTCAATCAGAAAGGTGGCGTCGGCAAATCCAGCATCGCCTGCAACCTGGCGGCGGTGAGTGCGAGCGAGGGTTACCGTACGCTGTTGATCGACCTCGATGCCCAGGCCAATTCCACCCAGTACCTCACGGGCCTGACCGGGGCCGACATCCCGATGGGCATTGCCGAGTTCTTCAAGAACACTCTGTCCAGCGGCTTGCTGACCAAGAAGAATGCGGTCGACATCTACGAAACGCCCTACGACAACCTCCATGTCATCACCGCCACCGCGGAGCTTGCCGACCTGCAGCCCAAGCTGGAGGCCAAGCACAAGATCAACAAGCTGCGCAAACTGCTGGATGACCTGGACGAAGACTACGATCGCATCTATATCGATACGCCACCGGCTCTGAACTTCTACGCGGTATCGGCGCTGATCGCCGCGGATCGAGTGCTGATCCCCTTCGACTGCGATAGTTTTTCCCGTCAGGCGCTGTACGGCCTGCTGGAAGAAATCCAGGAGCTCAAGGACGACCACAACGAGGACCTCAGCGTCGAGGGCATTGTGGTCAACCAGTACCAGGCCCGCGCCAGCCTGCCCCAGCAGATGCTCGACGCGCTGATCGCCGAGGGCCTGCCGGTGTTGCCGGTGTACCTCAGCAGCTCAGTCAAGATGCGTGAATCCCACGAAGCCAGTATGCCGCTGATCCATCTGGACCCGCGGCACAAGCTGACCCAGCAATTCGTCGAACTGCATCACTTGCTGGACACCGACTGAGCGGCGGTCCGCTTACTGCACCTTGGCCAGATCGCCGCGTAGCGCTACACCGGCAATGATCGCACCCGAATGGCACTCATAGGTGACCGGGTCCTTGCGCTCGTTGCTCTTGTAGAAGCTGGCGAGGTTGACCACCGCGTTGGCCCCGACTTTTTTGGCCGCTTCCTGCATGGTCAGCAACGCCGATTGCAGCACCCATTCGCAGGCCTCGGTGTCGGTCTTGTTGAAGGCGTTGGTCTTCTTGTTGGTGACTGCGGCTGGCGAAACCACAGTGACCTTGCCCCGTGGCTGCACGCCGGCGAGGTAGAACTTGACGCTGCCGTCGAGCTTCTTGGCGGCGGTCATTTCGTCGACCACTTTCTGGAACGGCAGGTACAGCGCCGTGTCACGCGCCTGGCTGACGGCAGGCAACAGACCGAGCAGCAGGGCGGCCGAGAGAGTGAGAGCTTTCAATTGCATGCATATCTCCTTGAGGGTGTCGGGGTGTTGATTCAGTGCCAGCGCCGGAAGATCAGCGACGTGTTGACGCCGCCGAAGGCGAAGTTGTTGTTCATGACGTACTCGTTGCTCATGCTGCGAAAGCCATCGCGCAGGTAATCCAGTTCCGCGCAGCGCGGGTCGATCTCGTCGAGGTTGAGCGTGTGCACGTACAGGTCGCGGTTGAGCATCTCGATGCTGAACCACGATTCCAGCGCGCCGCAGGCACCCAGGGTGTGGCCCAGGAAGCTCTTCTGCGAACTGATCGTCATGGCGCTGCCGAACAGGCTGGCGGTGGCCAGGGTCTCGGCGATATCGCCCTGTTCAGTGGCAGTGCCGTGCCCATTGACGTAGCCGATGGCGGTGGGCGCGAGGCTGGCGTCTTCGAGGGCCAGCTCCATGGCGCGGCGCATGGTGGTCTGTTCCGGGCGGGTAGTGTGCTGGCCGTCGGCGTTGCTGCCAAAGCCGACGATCTCGGCATGGATAGGCGCGCCGCGGGCCAGCGCATGCTCCAACTCTTCGAGCACCAGCATGCCGCCACCTTCGCCGATCACCAGCCCATCGCGGCCGCTGTCATAGGGGCGCGGGCTGGTGTGCGGGGCGTCGTTCTTCAGGCTGGTGGCGTACAGCGCATCGAACACCATGGCCTCGGTCGGACACAGCTCTTCGGCGCCGCCGGCCAGCATCAACGGCAGGCGCCCGAACTTGATCGCTTCATAGGCATAGCCGATGCCCTGGCTGCCGCTGGTGCAGGCGCTCGAGGTGGGGATCAGACGCCCGGTCAGGCCGAAGAAAATACTGATATTGGCTGCGGTGGTGTGCGGCATCATGCGCACGTAGGAGTTGGCGTTGAGGCCCTCCGCCACCGAGTTGAGCAGCATGTTGCCGAAGGCCTTGATCTCGTCGGTGCTGCCAGTGGACGAGCCGCAGGCCACGCCCATGCGCCCGTCCTTGATGCACGGATCGCCCAGCAGCCCGGCGTCGCTCAAGGCTTGCTCGGCGGCGCCGACGGCCAGCTTCGAGACCCGGCCCATGCTGCGCAGTTGCTTGCGGGTCCAGTGGCCGGGCACGGCGAAATCATCGATGGGCCCGGCCAGGCGGGTATTGAGTTCCTCGAAGCGATCCCACTCGTCCATGCGCCGAATACCGCTGCGGTTGGCCGCGAAGCGCTCGCTGATGGCCTGCCAGGTGTTGCCCAGCGAGGTGATGCCGGCCATGCCGGTGACGACGACACGTTTCATCAGCACAGCCCTCCGTTGACGGCCAGGACCTGCCGGGTGATGTAGCTGGCTTCGGCGGACATCAAGAAGTTCACCGCCCCGGCGACCTCTTCAGGCGTGCCCATGCGCTGCGCCGGGATCATCTTCAGGAGGTCTTCGACCGGCACATGCTCGTCGAGCATGGCCGTGTCGATCAGCCCGGGGGCTACGCAGTTGACGGTGATCTTGCGCTTGCCCAGCTCGATGGCCAAGGCCTTGGCGGCGCCGATGATGCCGGCCTTGGACGCGCTGTAATTGACCTGCCCGCGATTGCCAATCATGCCCGAGACGGACGTGATGCAGACGATGCGGCCCGCAGCGCGTCGCCGGATCATCGGCATCATCACCGGGTGCAGCACGTTGTAGAAACCATCGAGGTTGGTGCGCATCACCAGGTCCCAGTCCTCTTCGGTCAGCGCCGGAAAAGCCCCGTCGCGGGTCAAGCCGGCGTTGCAGACCACGCCGTAATAGGCGCCATGGGCCTCGACATCGGCCTGCAGAATGGTCGCGCAGGCGGCGCGGTCGACCACATCGAATTGCAGCACCCGCGCCTGGCGGCCCATGGCCTGGATTTGCGCCTGCACGGCGTCGGCCTCAGTGCGACCGCTACGGCAATGCAGCACCAGATCGTAGCCGGCGCTGGCCAGGCGCAAGGCAATGGCGCGGCCGATGCCACGGCTGGAGCCGGTGACCAGAATGGATTCAGTCATTGGGAAGTTTCCTGTGTCGCCGTTTCAGCCAGATACTGTGCGGCATTGGGCGGACGATAAACATTGAGGCGGGCGCTGGCGTGCACCCCTGGACCGGTGAGATGGCATTCAAAGACACCCATGCCGTTGTCATCTTCCAGGGTGCGCAGCGCGCGAATGCTCAGCTCGGCGCCGAGCGCAAAGCGGTCGACGTTGCATTCGAACTTACGCGTGCCGAGCAAAAAGCCCATGGCCACCGGCAGGCCCTGGCGGCGCGCGTGGCAGCCGGCATAGGCGGCGATACTCTGGGCCATGAGTTCGACGCCGAGCCAGGCGGGCAGGCTGCCGTCGCCTTGGTTGAAGAGCCCGCCAGCGCGCACGGTCAGGCAGGTGTCGATGCTGTCTTCATCGAAGGCCAGCACCTTGTCGATCAGAATCATGTCGCCGGCGTGGGGCACCAGCTCGGCAAGGGGCCAGGTGATCATCGGGCGTCTCCCAGAATCAGGCTGATATTGCTGCCACCGAAGGCAAACGAATTGCTCATCAGGCGGCGCGGACCGTGCGAGGGCAGGCGATCGTCGACACCCGCCCAGCGCAGCGCAGGCAGTTGCGGATCGGCCTGGCCGTCCCACAGGTGCGGTGGCAGGTGCCCGTCACCGGCCAGACTCAACCAGCAGAACGCGGCTTCCAGTGCGCCGGCGGCGCCCAGGGTGTGGCCGATCATGGGCTTGGTTGACGAGCAGTGCACGCCCTCGGGGAACACCCGGTGCACGGCGTGGCTCTCCATTGCATCGTTGTGCGGCGTGGCGGTGCCGTGCAGATTCAGGTAGTCGATATCGGTTGCCGCCAGCCCGGCCTGGCGCAGCGCCTTGTTCATCGCCAGCACGGCGCCGTCGCCCTCGGGGTGCGGCGCGGAGATATGGTGGGCATCGGAACTCGCCCCGCAACCCAGCAGCGCGATAGGTGCGTCAACGGGCTCGCGGGTCATCATGAACACGGCGGCGCCTTCGCCGATATTGATGCCATCGCGATGGCGCGAAAACGGATTGCAACGTTGCGCGCTGACCGCTTCGAGTGCCGAGAAGCCATTGAGCGTCAGCCGGCACAGGCTGTCGACCCCGCCACACAGCACAGCATCGCAAACGCCCAGATTCAGCAGCCGCTGAGCGCTGAGCAAGGCCCGGGCGCTGGAGGTGCAGGCGGTGGAGATGACATAGGCCGGGCCACGCAATTGCAGGAGCTCGACGAGGAACTGCGCTGGCGCCTCCAGCATCTGCTGGCGATATTGGTAGTCGTCAGGGAAGTACTGGTGCTGCAGGTAGTGGCCGATACCCTGGCTGGCCTCGTCGATGCCGGAGGTGCTGGTGCCCAATACCACGCCGATGCGCGCGTGACCATAGCGCTGGATCGCGGCCTGAATATCGCCCTCGATCTGCTGCACGGCCTGCAGCAGCAAACGGTTGTTGCGGCTGTTGTGACGCGCCAGAGCCGGGGGCAGGGCGGGCAGTTGTCCGGTCACCGCCGCCACCCCGACCTGGCGCTCCGGCACCCAGCCGGCCTCGCTGCGCACACCGGAGCAATCGCCGGCGAACAGCCGCCGGGCGACCTCGGTCTGATCCATGCCCAGCGCGCAGTTGATCCCTAGGGCGGTCAGGTAGGCGGTCATGGTGTGCTCTCGGCGGGCAAGGGGCTGACCTGATAACTCAGGCCCTGGGCCAGGGTCAAGGTGAAGTCGTCGGCGCCGCGATAGTGCACCACCCAGCGCTCGCCCAGCTGACGATCGCTACCCATGGCGCGGGCCTGCGGATAACGGCTGGCCAGTTGCTCGGGTGTGGTCAGGGCGAACAGCACTGCCGCGAACAGCTCCCGTGCCTGGGGATTGGGCGGCAACAGGCCGTCGGCGCGCCATTGATTGTCGACCAGCCGTTGGCGAGCCTGGGGGATGCCGAGGAAGTCCAGCAGCGACCAGCGCAGGGCGTTGTCTTCGCGCTGAATCACCAGCATCCAGTCTTGGCGCTGTTCGCCTTGCTGGCGCAATACGTGCAATTGCCGAGGTAGTTGCAGGTCGGGAGCGATAGCAGGCAGCGGTGGCTGGCTGGCGCAGGCACCGAGCAGGAGCAGGCAGCCAAGGAGCAGGGCGCGCAGCATCACGGTGCGGCCTGCAGTGGCTTGCGGGCGACCACGTTGACGAGGGTTTCTTCGCGCTCGCCGAACGGCTTGGGGCGGCGCAGACCGAGGCGTTCGAGCAGGCCGAAGTCAGTCGCCCGGCTCCACCACAGGTACGGGTAGGAGACGTTGCGTTCAGCGAATGCGAAGCCCTGCTCGCGCAGCATCTGCAGATACCCGGCTGCACTCTTTTGCACGTGCATGGGGTGGCGGAACAGCCAGCGGATCACCCAGGTGTCGATATAGGCTTCGGTGGACTCGGCGAACAGCAGGTAACCGCCCGGCTTGAGCACGCGATAGAACTCGGCCAGAGCCTTTTGCTGCTCGACCAGATGGTGGAAGGTCTGGTGGCAGAAGACCATATCGACACTGGCATCGGCCAGCGGCAGCTCGGCGCAGTCGCTGCCCAGCAGCTTGACCTCCAGGCCAAGGCGCTCGGCCTCCTGGCCGCTGAGGGTGAGGCTGTGCGGATCGGCATCGGCGCCCAGCCACTGCCCGGGGGCGAAGGTATCGCGCAGGTAGCGAAACGATTTGCCCTGCCCGCAACCTGCGTCCAGCAGCACCGCCTGGGCGGGCGGTGGTTCGCTGAACAGGCGGCGCAAATCGTTGATTGCCACGCGCAGCACGTGGTGCTGCCAGGTGTGACTGCGCAGGAACCAGAAGCCGAAGCGGGTCTCTTCGACATAGGTGTTACTGAAGAACGCGGCGGGCTTGTTCATGCGCGCGGACCCGCACAGACTTCGGCGATCATGCGCAGGCGCCGCGCCGGTTCGGCCACGAAGGGGTTGCGGCTGTCCCAGGCATAGCCGGCAAGGATCGAGCTGATCATGCGGCGGATCTCCGGGGCGCTGCCGGGGTAGAAGATCACGTCTTGAAAACTGCCGTCGTACCAGGCCTCGACATAAGCGCGGAAGGTATCGACGCCACGCTTGAGCGGCTCGGCGAACTGGCTCTGCCAGTCGACAGCGGCGCCGCTCAGCTCGGCATCGAGCAGGCCCGCAGCCATGCTCGCCGAACGCATGGCGATGGTCACCCCGGAGGAGAACACCGGGTCGAGGAATTCGGCGGCGTTGCCGAGCAAGGCGAAGCCCTTGCCGTGCAGGCTTGTGACGTTGGCGGCATAACCGCCGATGGTCCGCGCCGGGGTATCCCAGACGGCGTTCACCAGCACCTTGTGCAGGCTTGGCGTCTGGGCGACGAACTCTTTCAGGCAGGCATCCAGATCGCCCTCGCGGCCAGCGAAGTACTCCTTGGCGCCGACCACGCCCACCGAGCAGCGGCCATCGCTGAACGGGATACTCCAGAACCACACGTCGCGATGCTCGGGATGCACGGTGATGAGGATCTTGTTGCGATCGAAACCCTGGTGATCGATGCGGTCTTCGACGTGGGTGAAGATCGCCTGGCGCAGCGGGAAGTCCGAGGGCTTCTCCAGGCCTAGCAGGCGTGGCAGCACGCGGCCGTAACCGCTGGCGTCGAGCACGAACCGCGCCTCGAGCGAATATTCACTGCCGTCTTCGCGGCGCACTTGCAGGCGCGGCGTCGCGCTGAAGTCGGCGGCGATGATGGCTTGCTCATAGCGGATTTCCACGCCCTGCGCGCTGGCCTGGTCGGCGAGCAACTTGTCGAAACTCGCCCGCTGCACCTGGAAGGTGGTGGGCTTGCCGGCGCTGAACGTGTCGCCGAAATCAAAGGCGCTGTACTGCTCGCCCCAGGCGAACGCGGCGCCGTTCTTCATCTGGAAGCCTGCGGCCTGGACGGCATCGAGCATGCCGGCCTCCTCGACGAAATCGAGGCAGTGAGACAGCAGGCTTTCGCCAATGGAAAACCGCGGGAACTGCTGGCGCTCGACGATCAGCACGTCGTGGCCCTTGCGTTTGAGCAGGGCGGCGGCAATGGCGCCTGCGGGACCGGCGCCGATCACGACGACCGTGCGCTGTTCGGATTCAAGGATTGGCATAGGGCCTCCTGGCAAGGTCTTGCAGAGTGGTGGGCGCGCGATGCAGCCCGGCGATGGCCGGCAGCAGCGTGGCGGTGAGGCTCATGGCCATGAGCGCGAAATACAGCGCCGGGCTGACCAACTGCTGTTGCAACAGCAGGTTGAGAAAAACGATTTCGCTGAGCCCGCGAATATTCAGCAGCAGGCTCTCGCGCCAACGACTGGCACCGACGAAGGACGGCGTGGCCCAGTACAGCCCCAGCCAGTTACCGGCGATTTTGCTGAGGATCGGTACGCCGATCAGCGCCAGCACCAGCAGCCAGAACAGGGCGATGATCATGGCAGTGCCTGCTCGTCGCTGCGGGCCTTGGCCGCCCATGGCGCGAGCATGAAGCTGAACGCCAGGCCGAGGCTGACGGACAGGCCGAAGTTGCTCACCGCCGGGGTGGCCGATATCGCCAGCAGGCCGAACGACAGCCAGGTGGTCGCGGCCGCCAGCAAGGTGCCCAGCAGGCTCACGGCGGCGCCGCCGATCTGCTCGCGCATGAGGATGGCGTAGTCGATGCTGATGGCCGTGACCAGCAACAGGCCGAACAGGCTGAACAGCGTCAGCGGTTGCCCCATCCAGCCCAGGCTGGCGAGGCTGCACAGCGCCGCCAGCAATGGCAGGCAGATCATCCGCACGGCGCCGCCCAGGCCGAACGGCAACACCAGCAGCGCCGCGATCAGCACGCAGGACGCCAGCTTGAGTTCGGCGGCGCTGACCTGCGTGGCGGCGAACAGGCGGTTCAGTTCGCCCAGGCGATCGACCCACTGCACGCCCGGCAGGCCGTCGGCCGCCTGTTGCAGCAGCGCCGCATTGCCCAGGCCCTGGAGGCTGACGGTGGCACTCACGCCCAGGCTCGTGGGGCCCAGCCACAGGGTGCGCCACGGCTCACCCAGGGGGCCGGCGAGCACCTGGTCGATGTCTTCGGCCGGCGCGGCTTGCAACTGCGCAAGCTCCATCTGCAACCCTGTCTGCGGTAGGCCTGCGTCGATCAGCGGCTGCCAATGAGCGGGTAATCGGGCCAGTGCCGCGCGGGTCTGCTGTTGCTCACTGACCGGCGCCACCAGTTGGCTCAGAGCCAGGTAGCCTTGCAAATGGCCTTCACCGACCAGTGTGTCGAGGCGCTGGCTCAAGGTGCGCTGGCGTTCGAGCAGTTGCTGTTGATCCTTGCCGCTGACCAGAAAGAACTGGCTGGTGGGCTGGTAGCCGGTGATGCGCGCGATGGCCTGAGCTTCCTGCATCAGCCCTGGCGGCACGCCGATCCACTGGCGGATATCGTTCTTGACAGTCAGTTGCCACAGGCCGGCGCCGCAGAACACCAACAGCAACCCTAGCAACACCGGGCTGGGCACATGCCGCAGCAGCGCGGCGCGCAGGTCGACCAGGCGCTGGCTCAGGCGCAGCGGCCATTGCGGCGGTTGCAGTTGCAGGCCATTGAGCAGCGCCGGCAGCAGGCACACCGCGCACAGATACGCGCCGAGCAGGCCGGCGGCGGAAAACACCGCGATCTGGGTCAGGGCCGGGAAGGGCGTAAACGCCAGCGCCAGGTAACCGATGGCGCTGGTGGCCAGGCTCAGGCTCAGGCCGACCAGGGTCACGCGCATCGCCGGCCAGGCTTGCCAGGGGCGCAGGCTCCAGCTTTTGGTCAGATAGTGCAGCGGGTAATCGACCGCCACGCCGATCAGGCTGGAGCCCAGCACCAGCGTCATCACGTGCATCTTGCCGAACAGCGCGACGCAGGCCACGGCACCGAACAGCATGCCCACCAGCACTGGCACGAACGCCAGCAGCGCCCGCCAGCGGCGCAAGGTCAGCAGCAACAGCACAATGATGCCCAAGGTGGCGCCACCGCCGACCCAGGTCATCTCCCGGGTGGCCTCGCGCTGACCGTTGGCGGCGTACAGCAGGCCGCTGGCGGCCAGCAACCGGGCGTCGGCCTGAGTCGCCTGCTGGCGCGCGGCGTCCACCAGGTCGGTGACCTTGAGCGGCAGTTGCATATCGAACGCATCGCCGCGGGTACGCGCCCGCAGCAGTACCCAGTTCAGGCCATCGGCCTCGCTGACCAGGGCGCCACTGGCCATGTCGAGTTGCACCAGGCCGTGCTTGGGTTGGGCGTTCTGGATGCGCGCGGTGAGCCCCAGCCAATCGTCCTGAGCAGGCACCAGGCTGAAGCCGGCGAAGGGGTCGAACAAGCTATGCAGGCGTTGCTGGATGAACGCTCCCGGGTCTTGCTCAAGCAGCTGGCGGTCAGCGACGGGCAGCATCGCCAGGCGCCCTTGCAGCAGTTGCCGACGCAGCGCCGGCAAGTCGGATTGCAGTGTCCACTGGACCTTTTCGAACAGCCCGCTGGCCTGCCATTGCTCGCCCAGGTGCTGGGCGAGGGCCACGGCCTTGGTGCGCTCAGCCTGGCCGACCAGGACCAGCAACTCACGGTTGAGCGGCGCTTGCATGCGTTCTTCGGCTTGCTGGCGCACGGCGCTGTCCTGGGCCGAGGCGTTCTGCGCGCTCGGTACCAGCTCCATCAGGTTGGCCGACACCGGCGCGCCATGGCGCCACTGCCAGCCAGCCAGCAAGGCGACCGCCAGCAGCAAAGCCAAAAAGGCGCGAGTCAAAAGCCGCTCACTGGGCAAAATCGGCACGCTCCGCTGCGCTTAAATTGCTGCTGCTGGTGCTGTTGGTCATGCGCAGCACGGTGCTGTCGCCCTGAGTCTCGGCCAGTTGAATGCGCTCGACGTACTCGCCACCGCTGATGTCGATGCGGGTGAAGATCTGCTTGAGCAGCAACGAGCGCGGGGTCAATTGCAGCGTCCAGTGCTGGGCATCGCCTTGCAGGGCCAGCTCGAAGTCCTTCTGCAACTGGCGGCTGTCGCCTTGCAGCACGGCGAAGAACAGCTGGTTCTGCTCGGCACCGCCACCGCGGCTGGGCAGTACTTGCCAGCCGCCGGGGTCGCGACGGGCGATGCCGCGGGCGTCGATGCGGTAATCCTGCTGCACCGGGCTGCTCAGCAACCACAGCAGGCCGTTGGCCTTGGCGAGCACGAAGTTGCCCTTGCTGGTCAGCGGTACCGGCAGCGCACGCAGGTGTTTTTCCTGGATGAACGGGCCACGCACCACGGTGGGCTTGCCCAGTTGCTGGCTCAGTTCGTCGATGCTGAATGCCTGGGCCAGGCTAGTCACGGCGAGCAGGGTGATGAGGGTCAACAGGCGGATCATGGCAGGGCGCGCTCCACGGCATCGATAAAGACTTGCGGCGAGGCCAGCTGCATTTCGCGGCTTGCGATGGCCACGGCGACCTGTACGGTGGTGGCGCGGGTCATGCGCTCTGCGGTCTTGGCGTCGCTGATCAGATAATTGATTTTCAGGCGGTTCTCCCATTCGACCAGTTCGGCGCGCACGTTCAGGCGCTGACCGAACACCGCGCCGCGCACGTAGCGCAGTTGCATGTCGATGATCGGCCAGGCGTAGCCCGAAGCGCGCATGTCCACGTAGTTGTGGCCCAGGTGGTCGAGCAGCGCGCAGCGCGCCACTTCAAGGTATTTGACGTAGTGGCCGTGCCAGACCACGTCCATGCTGTCGACGTCGAAGAACGGCACGAGGATTTCGCTATCGACCTGCAACACGCCGCGGCTACGCATCGAACAGGCTCCAGTGCTGATCGGCGATGCGCTGCAGGCACAGGCGCAGCTCGCCCTCCAGCGCGCGGTCTTCGATCACCGGCGCGAAGTCTTCGGCCAGTTGCCCGTGCATCTGCGCCAGGGCGGGTGGCAATGGGCGCGCTTGTGGGTCGCGACCGCGCAGCCATACGCCTTGCTGGGCGGCCAGCAGCGCGGCGGCGGCGACCTGTTCGGTGAGCTCGAGGCTGCGCAGGGCATCGCGGGCGGCGATAGTGCCCATGCTGACTTTGTCCTGGTTGTGGCATTCGGTGGAGCGCGAAAACACACTGGCCGGCATCGTGTTTTTCAGCGCTTCGGCGGTCCAGGCGCTGGCGCCGATCTGCACCGCCTTGAAGCCATGGTTGAGCATCGCGCGCTCCGCCGGGGCTCCGGACAGGTTGCTCGGCAGGCCGTGGTTGTAACGCACGTCTACCAGCAGGGCCAGTTGCCGGTCGAGCAGGTCGGCGACGTTGCCGACCAGGTTTTTCAGGCTGTCCATGGCAAAGGCGATATGGCCGCCATAGAAGTGCCCGCCATGCAGCACGCGCTCGGCTTCGGCGTCGATGATCGGGTTGTCGTTGGCACTGTTGAGTTCGGTCTCGATGAATCCGCGCAGCCAGCCCAGGCTGTCGGCCAGCACCCCGAGGACGTGAGGCGCGCAACGCAGCGAATAGCGATCCTGCAAACGGTGCAGGGGCGGCGTCGGCGCCTCGATGGCCAGGTCCTGGCGCAACCAGCGCGCCACCTGCATCTGCCCGGGGTGGGGCTTGGCGGCGAACAGACGCTCGTCGAAATGCTCGGGGTTGCCTTGCAGGGCGACCACGTTGAGGGCGGTGATGCGGGTGGCCAGCTTGAGCAGGTAGTCGGCGCGGGCGAACGCCAGGCAGGCGAGGCCAGTCATCACCGCAGTGCCGTTCATGATTGCCAGCGCCTCTTTGGGACGCAGCACCAGCGGCTGCCAGCCTAGCTCGCGATGCACATCGGCGGCGCTGCGGCGCTCACCGTCGAACAGTACGTCGCGCTCGCCGGACAGGGTCGCGGCCACGTAGGAGAGTGGCGTCAGGTCGCCGCTGGCACCTACCGAGCCCTCTTCGGGAATGATCGGCAGCACGTCGTGTTCGAGAAAGGCGTGCAGACGTTCGAGCAACTCGATGCGCACGCCCGATACGCCGTGGCACAGCGACTGCAAACGCGCGGCGAGCACCGCGCGGGTGGCGCTGGCGTCGAGGGTTTTTCCCAGCCCGCAGCCGTGGAAGGTATACAGATGCCGCGGCAGCGCCTCGACATGCTCCAGGGGCACCGCCACCACGCACGAGTCGCCATAGCCGGTGGTGACGCCGTAGATCACGCCTTCCTTGTCCAGCAACGAGTCAAGGAAGCGCGCGCCTTTGGCGATACGTTCGCGGTACGGCGCATCGCTTTGCAAGGCGCTAGGGGCCTGCTGTTTGGCGACGGCGAGGATGGCTTCGATCGCCAAAGGGGCCTGGCCGAACAGGATCGGCTCATGCTTGGGAGTGGTCATCGGCTTTCCAGAAAGGGTAGAAGTTGAACCATTGCTGCGGTGCCTGCTGGCAATAGTGCTCCAGGCGCTTGGCGTACTGGCCGACCCACTGGGCGATCACCTGATCGCGGTCGTTACGCTTCCACTGCACCTGCTCGGCGAAGGGTTCGAGAATGACGTGGTAGCGGCCCTGCTGCTTGAGACAGAAAAACAGATTGAGCGGACACTTGAGCAGCCCGGCCAGCAGCCAGGGCCCCTGCGGGAAGGCGGCTGGCGCGCCAAGGAAGTCGACGCGCACGTGACGGCCGCCATGCAGCGGCACGCGATCACCAGCGATGGCCAGCCATTCGCCGCGATCCAGGCGCTCGCTCAGTTGCAGCATCACTGCCGGGTTCAACTCGCTGACCTGGACGAGTCGCAGGTTGGTGGCGCCCGCTTCGCCCAGCAGGCGGTTGAAGCGCTCGGCGTGGCGGGTATGCACCAACACGTTCATGGTGACCTTTTCACCCAGCTCGGCAAGCGCTCGGCACACCTCCAGATTGCCCAGATGCGCGCCCACCAGCAGTTGCCCGCGGGCGCCGCGCATGGCCGGACGCAGGTTGGCCGGATCGACGATCCGGATCTGCTCCAGGCGCAGGCGACCGTTCCACACGTCGAGTTTGTCGAGCAGCGCGTCGGCGAAGGCCATGAATTGCCCGAACACCGAGCGCAGGCTTGGCTGCAGAATCGCCAGCCCGCTACTGACGGCGAGTCGGCGCTGATACTCCCAGATGCTCTGGCGCGCACGTTTACCGAAGACAAAGAAATACAGGACGATGCCGTACAGAATCGGGCTCAGCAGCCGTCGGCCCAGGAGCTTGACGGCCAGGGCGGTGAGTTTCATCAGCCAGAAACTGCCGCGCTCCTGATGGTCAGCCCAGTGCTTTTGCTCGCTCATGCCCGTACTCGCCGCCAGAGGATGACCGGCAAGCGTACGAGCATGCCGAAGAACAGCTTGGCGTGCATCTTGGAGATCAGCGCGTTGTCGTGGAACAGCCGAAAGTGCGACAGGCCGTCGGTGGGGTAATGCACTTTGGTTGGCAGCCATTGCATCGGCTGGTTGCGCCAGGCCAGGCGCACGAGGATTTCGGGGTCGAAGTCCATGCGCTTGCCCAGCCGGGTGTTGCTGATCAGCGGAATCACCACCGCCAGCGGGTACACACGAAAACCACACATCGAATCTAGAATGCGCAGCGACAGGCTGTTGATCCACACCCACACGTGGGTCAGGTAGCGCGCATACAGGCGGCCCTTGGGCACGCTGGCGTCGTACTGTGGATAACCGCACACCAACGCGTGCGGATGCTGGCGCGAGGTGTCGAGGAAGCGTTGGATGTCCTGCAGGTCGTGTTGGCCGTCGGCGTCCACTTGCAGCGCATGGCTGAAGCCCAGGCGTTGCGCTTCATGCAGGCCGGCCATGACCGCGCCACCCTTGCCTTGGTTGGCGGCAAGGCTCACCAGCCAGGTGTCGGGCTGCTCGGCCAACGCCTGCAGGACCTCGGCACAGCGCGGGCTGCTGGCGTCATCGACCAGCACGCAGGGCAGGCCGGCGCGCAGTAGTTCGGCGACCACCGCGCCGACCGCCTCCTCATGGTTGTACACCGGGATCACTGCGCAGGGCTTATGCATGCTCGGCCTCGAGGAGGATGCGGCCGCTGGAGCAGGCCGCGCCACCGCTGCGGAAGGTGAAGTAGAGCTTGCCGCGCTCGGCGTCGAATTCCAGTGTCAGGTCCAGCAGGTCGCCGGGGCGTACCAGTTGCTGGAACTTCAGCACTTCCATGCCGGCAAAACGCGGCGGTATCTGCAGTGCCTGGGCCGCCAGCGCCTGGGCCCACTGCACTTGCACCACGCCGGGGAGGACAGGCGTACTGGGGAAGTGCCCGCTGAAGTACGCCAGATCCACGGGTACGCGCAGTTGCAGCAGCAGTTGCTGGCCTGCTTCAACCTGGCTCAGCACCAGCGGCAGTTTTGGCCGCTCCTGGCTGAGCAAGTCATCGATCAGCGCCTGAGGCAGCTTGCCTTGGCTGGTGAAGGGCAGTTGTTCGAGCAAACGCCAGCGCCGCGGCAGCGCCACGGCTTCGCAATGTTGCGCCAGATGTTCGCGCAGCGCCTGGGTGAGGGCGCGCCGGCCGTGATTGCGCAGGGCTGCAAGACCTTGCGGGCTGAGGACCAGCAACGCGCCGAGCGCGGCGCGGTTGATGTGCACCACGCCCAGGCGCGCGTCCTCGACCCAGGGATGGTCGATCAGCGCGTGTTCGAGCATCGGCAGGGAGAGGCGTTTTTCTTCCAGCTTGACGATGCGATCCAGGCGCCCGAGCAGCTGGAAACGCCCATCCGCCTGGAACTGCACGGCGTCGGCACTGTGCTCTACGTGGCCGACCGGCAGGTACGGGGAGGCGATGCACAGGGCGCCGTCGGCATCCTGGCTCAATTCGATGTCGGCGAAGGCTTGCCACAAGGCATCATGCTGGCGCCAGGCAATACCGCCGGTTTCCGAGCTGCCGAGGATCTCCGTCGGCCGCTGGCCGAGGCGTTGTTCCAGCACGTCGGCGGTGTCTGCGGCCAAGGCTCCACCTGAAGAGAACACCTGCTTGACCGCACTCAGGGCTGGCCAGTCGAGGTTGTCACCCATGCGTTTGAGCAAGGCGGGGCTGGTGACCCAGGCGAACTCGCGATGCTCGCGGCTGGCGCGTTGCAGGTCCTCGGGGAAGGGCAGTTGGGCGCGCCAGAAGGGCCGGCCGCTGCACAGCGGCCATAACACCCGGAACAGCAGGCCGTAGATGTGCTGAGTGGCGACGCTGCCGATCAGGCAGGCCTGGCCCAGGGTGGGCGCCCATAACTGTTCGAGGGCCTGCACTTCGTTGGCGAGTTGGCGCAGGGTCTTGTCGATGCGCTTGGGCTCGCCGCTGGAGCCGGAGGTGCACAGGCTCAGCAGGCACAGGTCGAGGTCCAGCGCGGCCGGCGCTAGCGTCTCATCGGCGTGCACGCTAAGCGCCGGGTCGCTGTCGGTCAGCCACAGGTCGACCGCGCTTGCCCAGCGGTGGCGGGTCTGCGGTTGCAGGTCGGCGGGCAGCAGCACGCTGACACCGGCACGCCAGGCGCCGAGCAGCGTTACGGCCAGCTCTCCCGCATCGGCCAGGTGCACGGCCAGGCGCTTGATGCCCCTGCGTTGCAAGGCCGCTGCCAGGCTCAGAGCGCGGCGCTGCAAGGTCGGTTGATCCAGTGCCGGGTCGAAGGTGACGGTTCGCCCGGGTAGCGCCTCGAGCAGCAGATGCTCGAGTTTTATCCATGTCATGCGCGGCCTCTTACGCGTTGTCGGACCCACCATTCGCCAGCGAACAGCAAGCCCATCAGTCCATAGGCGATCAAGCCGGTATACAGCGTCCACCAGCTCAGTGGCGCCCAGAGAGTCAGGCCTGCGGCGATGAGGCCGTTGACCAGAAAAAAACCGCTCCACACTTGCGTCACAAGGCGCGTGTAGGCGATGGCCACGGCGGGCAGTTCCGGCTCGCGCAGGCGCGCCAGACGTTCAACCACCGGTGGACCGTAGATCAGGCTGGAGCCGAACAGCCCGAGCATGAAGGTGCTGATCAGCACCGGGTACCAGCGCAGCAATTGGGCGTTGCCGACCACCATCACCAGTACACAGAACGCGATGGCCGCACCGGCCATCCAGCGATTGCCCACTCGAGCCGGGCTGGTCAGCACTCGCGCCAGCCACAGGGCGCCGAGCAGCAGGCCCACTTGCCAGGGCTTGAAGTGTTCCAGCCCGAAATACACCACGAAGGGGTACGACAAACCGGCCAACAGCAGGGTGAGGCCGATCAGTCGACTCATGCGGCGGTGCTGACCAGACGATGCACGGCATCGACGACGTCGCCCACGGTGCGTACGGTCTTGAAGTCCTCGGCGGCGATTTTCTTGCCGGTCTGGCGCTTGATGTGGTCGATCAGGTCAACGGCATCGATGCTGTCGATCTCCAGGTCCTCATAGAGGTTGGCGTCCATCGTGACCTGGGATGGCTCCAGTTCGAAGAGCTCCACCAAGGCGTCGCGCAGGGTGTCGAAGATGTCATCACGGGTTTGCATGGTACGGTCTCAGGCTGCCTGTTTGGCCGTGACAAAAGCCGCGAGGCTGGCCACATTATTGAAGTGATTGCGGGTGTCCTTGGCGTCGGCATCGATCTTGATGCCATAACGTTTCTGGATCGCCAGACCGAGTTCAAGGGCGTCTACCGAGTCCAGGCCCAGACCTTCGCCGAAGAGGGGTTGGTCGTCGCCGATGTCCTGCGCGCTGATGTCTTCGAGGCCCAGGGCGTCGATGATCAGCAGCTTGATCTGCATGGCGAGGTCCGTGTTCAAATCGCTCATTTGGCGGCGAGTTCCTTGGTGAAATAGTGGTGCAGATGATCGTTGAGCTTGCGCGACGCTTGGGGCGCCGAGCCTGCCGCGGTGAAGCTCACAGGGTCTATATCGGCACCGACGTGAAAACTGAAGTGCGGACGTGTGGCTGGAATGCGGTACCAGGGTTCGGCTTTGGTCAGGGTGGTGGGGCTGACCTTGATAGTGACCGGAGTGATCACGCTGGCGCCGCGCAGGGCGATGGCCGCGCCACCCCGATGGAATACCGGTGGCTGGCCGGGTGTGGTGCGCGTGCCCTCGGGAAAAATGATCAGCGTCTGACCGCTGCGCAACGCTTGCGCGGCGTCTTCGAGCATGTCCATGCTGCCGTCGTTGCTGATGTATTGCGCCGAGCGCACCGGGCCGCGTGTCGAGGGGTGGCGCCACAGGCTCTGCTTGACCACGCAGTTGGCGTTGCGCACCAGGCCGATCAGGAACACCACGTCGATCAGCGACGGGTGATTGGCGATGATCATCTGCCCCGGGCGGCCGAGCCGTTCTGCGCCGTGCACCTCGAAGGTCAGCACGCCGCAGCGGCGCATCACTTGAATGAACATCCAGAACAGCCAGCTGATGGTCTGCCGGGCGCGGCGGCGCAAGGCGTCGGGCTCGCGGGAAAGGCGGCCGAGCAGCGGGAAGACGATCAAGCGCAGGCACAGGCCACCCAGGCCGAACAGCAAAAAGCACGCGGCGGTGGCCAGCAGGCGCCAGTAGTAGGCGTTGCCACGTCGGGCTTTGGTTACAGCGTGCGTTGCCAATTCCATGTGCGGTGTTCCCAGTGGTGTTGGCAGGCGGGATGGTTGCCGAGCAGGGTCCCTAGCAGGTTCAGGGCATGCGGGCGTGGGGTGCGCTGTTTTTGGTGGACGTTGGGCTCAAGTGTCAGCGTCCATTGCTCACCTGGGGTCAGCAGCAGGGCGACGGCATAGGCGAAGGGCACGTCGTCGATCCATTGCGCATAGTCCTCGGGAGGCTCTTCTTCGCTGAGAATCAGCAACACGGCCGGAGCGCCTTCGCTCAATAGCGCGGCGGCCTCCAGCACGCCGTGCTCAAGGCCGTCACCGGCGGCTGCCAGCGCAGTCATCTCGCTGGTCTCGCCACGCATGATCGACCACAGGCCGATCACCGCGTTATGCACCGACAGGCTGAACTGCGTCGGCGACAGTGGTTGCTCGGCGGCCAGCTCCTTGAGGATTTCCAGGGTGCGCGGGGTTTCGCCGTGACGGGACACGAACACCAATGGCAGATCGTTCAGGCCTTCGGCCAGCGGCCAGCCGACCGCGAACGCCATGCGCGCCATCCGGCTCAGGCGCCGACGTTGCATGGCGGGCAGGAAGGACACGTCGGGGGCCTGGTCTGCCGATGGCGTGAATACGCTCGGGTCCTGGCTCCATTGGCGCCATTCTGCTTGCGAGGTAAGACCGGGAGCCCAGGCTCGCCATTGCGCGATATTGAATGTGGTCACGAGCTTCTGTTCCCACCCTTTCCAGGGCATGCAATCCATGGCGCCGAGCAGACAACAGTCCACCCAGACTCGGTGCCGCGTCGCGGTGGCGGCATTATCCTGATGGCGGTGGGAAGGTGCAAATGTTGCTTCCATTTGCACGGCAGCAGTGCTCCCGGCGGATTGCGGGGAGCTCTGATGCATCACGCTTCAAGCGCCCGTTACCGTTCGTCTGGGGGCGCTTTGATACTTTACGGCCGGGTCTGTGACCCTGGTGTTAAAGATCATTCATGCAGCGACACCCTGGCTCTTGAGCCAGTTCTGCAATTGTATCAACGGCAATGCTCCGCTTTGCCGCGCCACTTCGCGCCCGTCCTTGAACAAGATCAGGCTGGGGATCGAGCGAATCCCCAGTTGCGTCGACAGTTGCGGGTTGGCCTCACTGTCAAGTTTGGCCAGCCGGCACTTGCCCGTCAGTTGCGCCGCCGCCTGCTCGAACACCGGCGCAAACGACCGGCATGGCCCGCACCACTCGGCCCAGACATCCACCAGCAACGGCAGATCGCCTTTGATCTGGCTGCTGTAGTCGCCTTGCCTCAGCTCGAAGGGCACGTTCAGCAGCACTCCCTGTTTGCAGCGCCCGCACTTGGGCTGATCGCTCAAACGCTCGGCGGGGATGCGGTTCAGGCCGTTGCAGTGCGGGCAGGGGATGATCAATGGTTCGGACATGGCGGGGTTACCGGGTGAGGGCAGATGTTGCCTATGTGGAGCCGCCAGGCTGGATTATCAAGGTAGGAAGAGATTTGAGAAACGTCCTACGCCGTTATCGGAATTATCGCTATTTGCGATAATTTGGCAGACGCATACAGGCCTGTAGTCAGGCCAATGAAGTCGTTGATCTTTCAGGCAGCGGCGCATTGGCCGTTTATCACGTTTCTGTTGACTCGTCCCGGCAGTGACGCCGAATACGACTCGCTGCCACATTGACGGTGTAGGCCCTCGCGTCAGGCGGCGAGGGGGCTTTCAGTGGCACCTCCACCTCAGGACGAACAACTGATCTCCAGATGCTTGCCCCACTCCGGTGGCCGTTCGGCGTACTGCTCCATGCCGGGCTGCTGTTCGAACGGGCGGGTCAGCACGGCGTGTAGCTGGCGCACCTCTGAGTAGTCCCCGCGCTCGGCGGCGTCGATGGCTTTTTGCGCGAGGTAGTTGCGCAGCACGTACAGCGGATTGACGGCATGCATGCGAGCTTGCCGTTCGCTGTCGCTGCCTTGTTCTTCGCGGCCGATGCGGGCCAGGTAGTCGGCAGCCCAGCCGTCGAAGCCGAGCATGTCGACGAAGTCGTCGCGCAAAGTGGCTACCGCTAGCGCAGCAGGCTGATCACCCAGGCGGCGGAAGAACAGGTTGTAGTCCACGGCGCTGTTCTGCATCAGGTTGAGCAAGCGCTCCACCAGGGTCATGTCGCCGTCCTCGGCACTGGTCATGCCCAGGCGGCGGCGCATGCGGTCCAGGTACTGGGCCTGATACAGCGGCAGGAACATCCCCAGTGCCTGGCGCAGCGGTTCGAGCGCGATCAGCGGCGTCAGGGCCTGTGCCAGCGCGCTGAGGTTCCAGTGGGCGATGGGCACCTGATTGCTGAAGGAGTAGCGGCCTTCATGATCGGAATGATTGCAGATGAAATTGGCGTCGAAGTCATCGAGAAACGCAAACGGCCCGAAATCGAAGGTGATACCCAGGATCGACATGTTGTCGGTGTTCATGACCCCGTGGCAGAACCCATAGGCCTGCCACAACGCGATGAGCTCGGCGTTGCGCTCGACGATGGTGGTGAACATCGCCAGATACGGCTGGGGTTGCTCCAGGCATTCGGCAAAGTGCATGGCCAGCACGTGGTCGGCGAGGATCTTCTGCTGTTCCGGCTGTTTGGTGTAATAGAAGTACTCGAAGTGCCCGAAGCGCACGTGGCTGGGCGCCAGGCGCAGGACCATCGCGCCGCTCTCCTGAGTTTCGCGCCACACCGGGGTGTCGGAACCGATCACGCACAGCGCGCGGGAGCTGGGGATGCCCAAGGCGTGGAGGGCTTCGGAGGCCAGGAACTCGCGGATCGACGAGCGCAGCACCGCGCGCCCGTCGCCCATGCGCGAGAACGGCGTCTGCCCGGCGCCCTTGAGGTGCAGGTCCCAGTGCTCGCCGGCAGTGTTGTAGACCTCGCCCAGCAGCAACCCGCGGCCGTCGCCCAGTTGCGGGTTGTAGTGGCCGAACTGATGCCCGGAGTAGATCATCGCCCGCGGCTCGGTCTCGGCCCACAACTTGTGGCCGCTGAACACTTCGGCGAACAATGGGGTTTGGGCTTCGCTGGGAGCCAGGTCGAGCAGCGCCATGGCGGCATCGCTGGCCACCACCAGGCGTGGCGAGTCCAGCGGCGCCGGTAGCACGTGGATCGAGAACACATCGCCCAGGCGGGCGAAGCGGTTGTCGAAAGTCAGTTCGTCGAGGGCTTTCACGGCCGTCTCCCAGTGATATGGATGTTTCGCCGCCGCCGCACGCGCTAGCTCGCTGCCACAGGGGGAAGTGTACACCTTGTGGCAGCGGACTCTGCCCGCGAAGGGCTCAGTCCAGTTTGGACGGCGGTGGGTTCGGTGCTTCGATCGACTGCGCCGGCGTAGGCGTTTCGGGCTCATCGGTTTGCGGCTGCAACGTCCCGGCCGGGCCACCTTCGCCGGGCTTTTGCGGCACCAGCTTGTATTCCTCGCCCTGGGTGTTCTTCAGGTAGATCTCCATCTGCCGGAACGAGATGTTGATCTTCTGCGCCTTGAACTCCTTGTTGATGAACCGGTTGATCTCGTCGAGCACCGGGTTGCGGTCGCCGAGGTCGCGCACGTGCATGCGCAGTTCGTGGTCCAGGGTGCTTTCGCCGAAGTTGAGGAAGTACACGTGGGGCTGCGGGTCCTTGAGCACGCGTGGATTGTCGGCGGCGGCCTTGAGCAGCAGGCTGCGCACCAGGTCGAGGTCGGAGCCATAATCCACGCCCAGCTTGAGGGTCACCCGGGTGATGGTGTCGGTCAGCGACCAGTTGATCAACTGGCCGGTGATAAAGGTCTTGTTGGGGACGATGATGTCCTTGCGATCGAAATCCGTGATGGTGGTGGCGCGGATGCGGATCTTGCTGACCGTCCCCGACAGATTGCCGATGGTGATGGTGTCGCCGATGCGCACCGGGCGCTCGAACAGGATCATGATGCCGGAGATGAAGTTGGCGAAGATCTCCTGCATGCCGAACCCGAGGCCCACCGACAGCGCAGCCACCAGCCACTGCAGCTTGTCCCAGCTGACCCCCAGGGTCGACAGCGCCGAGACGAAACCGACCCCGGCGATCACATAGGACAGCAGCGTGGTCGTCGCGTAGGCACTGCCCTGAGCCAGGTTCAAACGCGACAGGACCAGTACTTCCAGCAGGCCCGGCAAGTTGCCGGCGAGGATGAAGGTAATGCCGATGATCACCGCCGCGCCGATCATGTCGCCCAGGCTGATGGGCACCATGCTCATGGTGGCGCCGGTGCCGCTGGTGTATTCGTACAGGGTGATGTTGTCCAGGTACGAGAACACGCTGATCAGGTCCGACCACACCCAGTACAGCGCCGCGATAAAGCCGCCCAGCAGCGCCAGGCGGATCAGACGCAGGGACTGCTGGTTGACCTGTTCGATGTCCAAAGTCGGCTCTTCGCCCACGCCTTCGCCATCACCGTTGTCCTTCGCGGCCTGGCGCTTGGCCAGCGCGCGGTTGTAGGCCAGGCGCCGCGCGGCGACGCTGAGGCCACGCACGAACGCGGCTTCGATCACCAGCCAGAGCATCAGCAGATACAGGGTGTTGATCAGCCGGTCGGTGAGCTTGAGCGCGGTGTAGTAGTAGCCGAAGCACACCGCCAGGAACAGCGCGATCGGCAAGGCGGTGAACGCCATGCCCACTGCGCGGCGGAACAGCGAGGCGGTCTGATGGGTCGGACTGCCGAGCAACAGGCGGCCCAGCAGGCTGGCCATCAAGGCGTAGCAGGCCAGCACCACGAGGATGCCGATCACATCTTCGGCCAGCGCCGAGGGCTGCAGCTCCGCCACGGCCACCACGGTGACCAGCGCCAGCACCACGAAGCCCAGTTTGCGCACCCATTTTTGCAGGAACTCGACCTGGCGCTTCTCCCAGCGGAAATGCAGTTCAGCCACGCCCGCCGGGGCGAGGATCCGGTACGCGGTATAGAACACCAGCCAGGCCTGGGCGATCTGCAGCAGCGCCGAGCCGAGGCTGGCGTTCTGCCCGCGGGCGTCGATCTGCAACGCCAGCCCGCACAGCCCGAACGCCAGCGCCACCGGCAGGGCGAGGAGGATGTTGATCAACAGCGCCAGCGGCGTGTGCCACTGGTTGTCACGCTTGAAGTGGCCAATGTCGTGATGCAGTTGCGCCAGCTTGCGGTACAGGTAGCCACGGCGCCACAACAGGGCACCGATCACCAGCAGCAACGGCAGGAACAGCAGCGGCCGCTGCAGCAGACCGTCGCTCAGTTCGCTCACACTGGAGGCCCAGGGCAAGGTTGCGACCTGCTTGACCAGGCGCTTGGGCATGCCCATGAACCAGTCGCCGTCGAGCGGCTTGTTGCTGGGGATCCAGAACATCTGCTCGTCGAGGGTCTTGCGCAGGCTCTGGGCGGTGCTGACCAGTTGCTTCTGATTGAGCTGCAGGGTGATGGACTCGTTGAGCAGGGCGCTCAGCTCGCGGTTCAGGCGCTCCAGCAGGTCGCTACGGGTGACGGCCAGATCCAGCAGGCCTTTGCGCAGCTGTGGGGTGACATCGGCGGGCGGCTGCGCGGCGATCAGGTTCTCGACATAGGCGGTCGGGCTGCTGAGGGCCTCGCGCTGTTGATTGACCTCGAATTGGTACAGGCGAATGTCGGCGATCTGGTCCGCCAGGTTGCGGTTGACCTTGAGGTGCGGCAGCGCCTGTTTCTGCTTGTAGAGGATCTTGGACAGCAGCAGGCTGCCTTGCAGCACGCTGATCTGCTCATCCAGCGCCTGGTC
This sequence comes from Pseudomonas baltica, assembly GCF_031880315.1. NCBI lineage: Bacteria > Pseudomonadati > Pseudomonadota > Gammaproteobacteria > Pseudomonadales > Pseudomonadaceae > Pseudomonas > Pseudomonas baltica. The sequence continues at coordinate 4,024,478 of NZ_CP134771.1, forward strand.
GGTCTGAGTGATGCTATCGAGCTGCTGTTTGGTCTTGAGGTTTTCTTGGGTCAGCTCATTGAGCTCGTCGGTGCTCTTGAGCAGGTAGTCGGAGAGCTTGACGTTGGTCGCGCTCTCGGTGGCGAGCACGCTGCTGCCGCCGGCCTTCTGCGCTTCCAGCGATTGCTCGGTGACGGTCTTCTGCGACTGCGCCAGGCGCTTCTGGTTGATCAGCGTCTGCAGGTCCTGGATTTCCTGTTCGAGCAGGCCGGTCTTGGCCATCAGTACGTCATGCTGGCTGTTGCCCAGGTCCTGCAGCAGGGTGTTGCCGGCCAGTTCCTGGCGGCGCAGCGCGATCAACGAGTTGATCGCGGCCAGCTCGGCGTTCAGTTCGTTGCGCTGGTCGGCATTGATCGACTTGCCGTTATCGCGGCCGCTCTTGAGGATGCCGTTGATCTGCTGGATGCGGTTCTGCTTGTCGCTGATCTCGGTTTGCGCACGTTCGGGGCGGGTCTGGGCGGCGATGGTCATCGAGTTGGCATCGGACAGGGCCTTCTGCAGGCCGCCTTGTTCGTTGCTGCGATCGGTGAGCAGCTGCTCGAGCTGCGTAACGCTCTGGTTGGCATAGCGCTGCTCGACCGGCACCACCTTGGTGGCCTTGATGCGCGCGAGTTCGCGCTGGTTGGCGATGGTGTCCTTGGGCGCGTCGAGCAACTGCTGCTTGAGATCTACCAGTTGACGCTGGTTGTCCTCGTCATTGGTGAGATACGTCAGGGTGCCTTGCAGTATTTCCTGCAGGGCTTTCTGGTCGGCATCGGCCAGTTTGCGATCTCCGATGCGGTCGAGGCTTTGCTGCACGGAGTCGCGGGAGGGCGCATCGGCGGCGTGGACGGCAGAAATCGTCAGGCACAGCCCCAACAGGGCTGTGGTGAGCAGAGAACGCAGGCTAGGCATAGGTAAAAAGTCGGGTAACTCGAAGATTGGATCGGCAGTTTAGAGGAACAACCCGGGGCCCGGGCGACTTCCTTCGGGGAATCTGACGCCGACTTTGCCAATCTTGTTCCCGTCCATGACCGCAACCGTCCAGATGGTGCTGTTCCATTCGACATGGTCGCCGACCACCGGTGCACCGCCGACCTTCTGGGCAATGAAGCGGCTGAGCGGCATGTGCGGGTCGACTCCGTCGAGTTGCAGGCCATAGAGCGCCGACACCGCGCCCAGCTCCGCGTCGCCTTCGAGCACAAAGTCGCCGAAAAAGCGCAGGTCGAGGCCACGTTGCGGGGCCTGGCTGAACAGTTTGCCGAGTGCTGGCAGGTTGTGCTCGTGACCGATCACACACAGCAGGTCGCCCACTTCCAGCACCGTACTACCGGACGGGTGGAGCAATTGCTGGCCTCGAAACAGCGCCGCGATGCGGGTGCCCTCGGGCATTTTCAGTTCCCGTAGCGCAGCGCCGATGCACCATTTTTCGGCGCCCAGGCGGTAGACGAACAGCTCCCACTCGCTGGTGACGTGGACTTCCAGCGCCGACCGGGAGATGGGGGCCGGGTCCGGCGGTACCGTGACTTTGAGCAGCTTGGCGACCCACGGCAGGCTGGTGCCCTGCACCAGCAGCGACACCAGCACGATGAAGAACGCCAGGTTGAAATACAGCTGCGCGTGGGGCAGGCCGGCCATCAGCGGAAACACCGCCAGAATGATCGGGACCGCGCCGCGCAGGCCGACCCAGGCGATAAAGCCCTTCTCGCGGCCATGGAAGGCCTTGAACGGTAGCAGTCCGACGAACACCGACAGCGGCCGTGCGATGAGGATCATCCACAGCGCCAGGGCCAGCGCCGGGATGGCGATAGGCAGCAGGTCGTGGGGGGTGACCAGCAGGCCCAGCACCAGGAACATGCCAATCTGCGCCAGCCAGGCCATGCCGTCGAGCATGTGCAGGATGCCGTGCCGGCTGCGGATCGGCTTGTTGCCCAGCACCAATCCGCACAGGTACACCGCCAGAAAGCCGCTGCCATGCAGGGCGTTGGTCAGGGCGAACACCACCAGGCCGCCGCTGATCACCAGGATCGGGTACAGGCCGTTGGCCAGATTGATGCGATTGACCAGCTGCAGCATCAGCCAGCCGCCGCCCAGGCCGATGGCGCCGCCGATGCCGAATTCGCGAATCAGATGGAACAGCAGGCTCCAGTGCAGGCCTGTCTGGCCGCTGGCGAGCATGTCGATCAGGGTCACGGTGAGGAACACCGCCATGGGGTCGTTGCTGCCGGATTCGATCTCGAGGCTGGCGCTGACCCGCTCGTTCAGGCCCTTGCCGCCCAGCAACGAAAACACCGCCGCGGCGTCGGTGGAGCCGACGATCGCGCCGATCAGCAGGCCCTGGATGATGTTCAGGTCGAACAGCCAGGCCGCCATCATGCCGGTCAGCCCGGTGGTGATCAGCACGCCCACGGTGGCCAGCGACAAGGCCGGCCAGAGCGCCACGCGGAAACTCGCCACCCGTGTGCGCAAGCCACCGTCGAGGAGGATCACCGCCAGTGCCAGGTTGCCGACCAGATAGGCCGTGGGGTAGTTGTCGAAGATGATACCGCCACCATCGACCCCAGCCGACATGCCGACCGCGAGGATGATGACCAGAATGGGGATGCCCAGCCGTGAGGACAACGAGCTCACCAAGATGCTCGCACCTACCAGCAACGCGCCGATCAAGAACAGGCTGTTGATGGTCGTCGCATTCAAGGGCAGTACTCCAGTCCAAGGCAAAGCGTGCATCATGCAGGCTGCGTGCCAAGGATAATAACCTGTGTAAATGCATATATGTCAAAGGGCTACGGATAAAAGCCTCAGGCGGCGGCCTGGTAGATAGATACCGCGCCGCCGCCCTGCGGCTCTCTTGACGTGCCAGACCTCTCATCTGCCAAGAGGGTTCTTGCATTGGATGACGGGCAGTTCATCAGCCATGCGATCTTGGCCTATACCAGCTCTGGCAATTTGATCAACGTGGTCTTTCGCCTGACCGAGCTGGAGACATTGGCGGGTGGAGAGTTTCGGCGAGGAAAGTGGCGAAGCCTTTTACTTCATGCGTGTGGACCTGACAGAGGTCGCGGCGATGCAGCCCGAGGATGCGCACCGGTGAACCTTTCAGTCATGCGTCCTATGCCGCCAGGATGCACCCCGGCGCAGAGGTGCTCGTCCGCAGGTTCTTTGCGTACTGAGGGATAGGCAAAAAAAACCGGCCTGACGACGCGAGGTCGGCAGGCCGGCTGGTCGGCTGGCGGGGTGGGTCAGCCGATGGTCATCAGGCTGGCGTTACCGCCCGCGGCTGCGGTATTGACGCTCAACGCCCGCTCGATCACCAGGCGCTCCAGGGCGATATTGCTTTCACCCTGAGACAGCCCCTGCACGCCGACAATGGCCCCGGCGCGTTTGGCGATCTGCTGGCACACGCCGCGCAGTTGGTCCGAATCACCGTGATGGATCACGGCATCGAATGGCACGTCATCCTTGTTCCACTCCGCTACCAGGCGAATTTTCCCCTGCACGTCCTTCGGCAAGCGATTGCGCACAGCCTTGCCCAGTTCGTTCTCCACCCACACTGCATGGCTGCCCACCGACAGCGTGGCGGCCAGTTGCACCAGCAGGTCGGCTTCGGTTTCGGCCAGGCACAGCACGTGCTCGCGGGCCAGTATGGTGTAGCTGTTGCGCTCCCCGGTCGGGCCGCTCAGCAGGCGTGTGACGCCGCTTTGCGATTGCGCGGCGAACTGCTCGCAGACCTCTGCCAGCTCGGCGTGCTGATTGCTCGCAGCCCAGGCTTGCAGGGCGCGCAACGGCTTGAGCTGGACATCGCGCAGGCGCACATCCGGCGCCGTCGGGCCGTCCTGACGGTGCAGCGACGCGCTGATGGCATCTGCCGGGCAGGTCGACAGCAAACGGTACAGGTACAGCGGGCCGCCGGCTTTTGGACCGGTGCCGGACAGGCCTTCACCACCGAACGGCTGCACCCCGACCACGGCCCCGACGATGTTGCGGTTGACGTAGACGTTACCCGCGTTGACGTTGTCGAGGACCTTGGCGATGGTTTCGTCGATGCGGGTGTGCACGCCCAGGGTCAAGCCATAGCCCGACGCGTTGATCTGCTCGATCAGGCGGTCGATGTCCTTGCGCTGGTAGCGGACCACGTGCAACACCGGGCCGAAGATCTCGCGTTGCAGCTCGTCAAAGCTTTCGAGTTCGATCAGGGTTGGCGTCACGTAGGTGCCGCGCTTGATTTCGGCGCTGTCGGCGATGGCCATCTGGAACACGTTGCGGCCTTTGTCGCGCATCGCCTGCACGTGTTTGTCGATGTTGGCCTTGGCTTCAGCGTCGATCACCGGGCCGATGTCCACGCTCAGGCGCTCCGGGTTGCCCAGGCGGGCTTCGGCCATGGCGCCCTTGAGCATTTCGATCACGCGGTCGGCGGAGTCTTCCTGCAGGCACAGTACGCGCAGGGCCGAGCAGCGTTGACCGGCGCTGTCGAAGGCCGAAGAGACGACGTCGATGACCACTTGTTCGGTAAGCGCCGAGGAGTCGACGATCATGGCGTTCTGGCCGCCGGTTTCGGCGATCAGCGGGATCGGCCGGCCCTGGTTGTCCAGGCGCCCGGCAATGTTGCGTTGCAGCAGGCGCGCTACCTCGGTTGAGCCGGTGAACATCACGCCTTTGACGCGCTCGTCGCCCACCAGCCGGGCACCAACGGTTTCACCGCGGCCGGGCAGCAGTTGCAGCACGCCTTCAGGGATGCCGGCTTCGAGCAGCAGGCGCACGGCCTGAGCGGCGACCAGTGGGGTCTGTTCGGCCGGTTTGGCCAGCACCGGGTTGCCGGCCGCCAGTGCCGCAGCCACCTGACCGGTGAAGATCGCCAGCGGGAAGTTCCACGGGCTGATGCACACCACCGGGCCCAGTGGGCGGTGGGCGTCGTTGCTCAGGTCGTGACGAGCCTGCACCGCGTAGTAGCGCAAGAAGTCCACGGCCTCGCGCACTTCGGCGATGGCGTTGGCGAAGGTCTTGCCGGCTTCGCGGGCCAGCAGGCCCATCAGCGGCTGGATCTCGGCTTCCATCAAGTCGGCGGCGCGTTCCAGTACGGCGGCGCGCTCGTCCGGTGGTGTGGCCTGCCAGATCGGGCCGTTGCCCAGCGCGCAGAGCAGGGCGTTGTCGACGTCTTCGACGGTCGCTTCCTGGACGTGACCGACCACATCGCGGTGGTCGGCCGGGTTCAGCAACGGCTGGGGCGTGCCCGCGCTGATCGGGCAGCCGAGCATCGGTGCCGCTTGCCAGTCGTTATGGGCGGTGGCCAGCAAGGCGCTGGACAACGACGCCAGACGATGTTCGTTGGCCAGGTCGATACCGGCGGAGTTGTTGCGCTCGCTGCCATAGAGGTCGACCGGCAGCGGAATGCGCGGGTGCGGCAAGCCGAAACCGCCTTCCTGAGCCGCCATGCGCTCGATGCTGCTCACCGGATCGGCCACCAGCTCGTGGATCGAGATGGAGTGGTCGGCGATGCGGTTGACGAACGAGGTGTTTGCGCCGTTTTCCAGCAGGCGGCGGACCAGGTAGGCCAGCAGTGTTTCGTGGGTGCCGACCGGCGCATACACGCGGCACGGACGGTTCAGCTTGCCATCGGCGACCTTGCCCACCACTTGCTCGTACAACGGCTCGCCCATGCCGTGCAGGCACTGGAACTCGTACTGGCCGGGGTAGTAGTTCTGCCCGGCGATGTGGTAGATGGCCGCCAGGGTGTGGGCGTTGTGGGTGGCGAACTGCGGGTAGATGACTTCTGGCACCGACAGCAGTTTTTTCGCACAGGCGATGTAGGAAACGTCGGTGTACACCTTGCGGGTGTACACCGGATAGCCTTCCAGGCCTTCGACCTGGGCGCGCTTGATCTCGCTATCCCAGTAGGCGCCCTTGACCAGGCGAATCATCAAGCGATGGCGGCTGCGGCGCGCCAGGTCGATGACGTAGTCGATCACATACGGGCAGCGCTTCTGATAGGCCTGGATGACGAAGCCGATGCCGTTCCAGCCGGTCAGTTGCGGCTCGAAGCACAGCCGCTCGAGCAGGTCGAGGGACAGCTCCAGGCGGTCGGCTTCCTCGGCGTCGATATTGAGGCCGATGTCGTAATGCTTGGCCAGCAGGGTCAGCGACAGCAGGCGCGGGTACAGCTCATCCATGACGCGCTCGTACTGGGCGCGGCTGTAGCGCGGGTGCAGTGCCGAGAGCTTGATGGAAATGCCCGGGCCTTCGTAGATGCCGCGGCCGTGGGAGGCTTTGCCGATCGAGTGGATGGCCTGCTCGTAGGACGCCAGGTATTTTTGCGCGTCGTGTTCGGTGAGGGCCGCTTCGCCCAGCATGTCGTAGGAATAGCGGAAGCCCTTGGCTTCGAAACGCGTGGCGTTGGCCAAGGCTTCAGCGATGGTTTCGCCGGTGACGAACTGCTCGCCCATCAGGCGCATGGCCATGTCGACGCCCTTGCGAATCATTGGCTCGCCGCTTTTGCCGATGATGCGGCTCAAGGACGACGTCAGCCCGGATTCGTTGTGGGTCGAGACCAGCTTGCCGGTCAGCAGCAGGCCCCAGGTGGCGGCATTGACGAACAACGACGGGCTGTTACCCAGGTGCGGCTGCCAGTTGCCGTTGCTGATCTTGTCGCGGATCAGCGCGTCGCGGGTGCCCTTGTCGGGGATCCGCAGCAGGGCCTCGGCCAGGCACATCAGGGCCACGCCCTCCTGGGACGACAGCGAGAACTCCTGCAGCAGACCCTGGACGATACCGGCGCGGCCACTGGCGCTTTTTTGATTGCGCAGTTTTTCGGCGATGCCGGCGGCGACCTTGTGCGTGGCCTCGGCCATGGCGGCGGGCAGGCGCGCCTGCTCCAGCAGCATTGGCACGACTTCCTGCTCGGGGCGACGATAGGCGCCGGTGATAGCGGCGCGCAGCACCGACTGCGGGAGGATGCTTTCGGCGAACTCGAGGAAGCACTGATGGCTGTGCTCGACCTGTACTTCACCGGCGTCGTCACCGAGGGCGCCACCCAGACCGCTGAGCTCGTTGAGGGTTGCGCCCGCTTCGAGTTTCTCGAGGTAATTGAAGATCGCCTGTTTGATCAGCCAATGCGGAGTGCGGTCGATCGACTGGGCTGCCGCCTTCAATCGCTCACGGGTCGGGTCGTCGAGTTTGACCCCAAGGGTGGTCGTCGCCATTACAAATCCTCATCAAGGCCGCTGGACCCGCGGCATCAGGTGGCGTGCAGATTAGCTCGGCGCAAGGCTGGGTGCAACCGGGTGCAACCCACTTTTTGAAAGGATTGGTAACACTGTTGTGGATATGCGGCCACGGTTGACTGGGTATGCTTCCCGATGGTGCGCTAACCCCCATGAAATCAGAGGTATGCTCCTTTTCGGGGCATTTATTTCATTCGGCTATCTGGGTGCAACTCCGGTTGCACTTATAGGCCGCAGCCATAACAAGAAGGCATTAACTCATGACCCTTGGTAACCCTACTCTGATCACCTTTGTGATCTATATCGCCGCCATGGTGCTGATCGGACTGATCGCCTGGCACCGGACCCACAACCTTGCCGATTACATTCTGGGCGGGCGGCGCCTGGGCAGTTTCGTCACGGCGCTGTCGGCCGGCGCCTCGGACATGAGCGGCTGGCTGCTCATGGGTTTGCCTGGCGCCATCTATCTATCGGGGTTGTCCGAAGGCTGGATCGCAGTCGGGCTGATCACCGGCGCCTATCTCAACTGGCTGTTCGTCGCCGGACGCTTGCGGGTGCAGACCGAGCACAATGGCGATGCGCTGACCTTGCCTGACTACTTCGCCAGCCGTTTCGATGATCGCAGCGGCCTGCTGCGGGTCATCGCGGCGCTGGTGATTCTGCTGTTCTTCACTATCTATTGTGCATCCGGCATCGTCGCCGGGGCGCGCCTGTTCGAGAGTACCTTTGCCTTGACCTACGAGCAGGCGCTCTGCGCCGGGGCGGCGGCAACGATCGCCTATACCCTGATCGGCGGCTTTCTGGCGGTCAGCTGGACCGATACCGTGCAAGCGACGCTGATGATCTTCGCGTTGATCCTCACCCCGGTGATGGTCATGCTGGCGAGCGGCGGCGCCGACAGCGCGATGTTGGCCATCGAGGCGCAGGCGCCGGCGCATTTCGATGTGTTGCGCGGTACCACCTTCATCGGCATTGTCTCGCTGCTTGGCTGGGGGTTGGGCTATTTCGGCCAGCCGCATATCCTGGCGCGGTTCATGGCGGCCGACTCGGTCAAGTCGATCGACAAGGCCCGGCGTATTTCCATGGTCTGGATGATTCTGTGCCTGGGCGGCGCCCTGGGCGTGGGCTTCTTCGGTGTGGCGTATTTCTCTACCCATCCGCAGGTGGCCGGGGCGGTCGCCGAGAACCCCGAGCGGGTGTTCATCGAGCAGGCGCGCCTGTTGTTCAATCCGTGGATTGCCGGTGTGTTGCTCTCGGCGATTCTGGCGGCGGTCATGAGCACCCTCAGCTGCCAGTTGCTGGTCTGCTCCAGCGCGCTGACCGAGGATTTCTACAAGGCCTTCCTGCGCCAGCATGCCACTCAGCGTGAATTGGTATGGGTGGGGCGTGCGATGGTGCTGTTGGTGGCGCTGGTGGCCATCTGGTTGGCCAGCAACCCGGAAAATCGCGTGTTGGGGCTGGTCAGCTATGCCTGGGCGGGTTTCGGCGCGGCGTTCGGGTCAGTCGTACTGATCTCGGTATTGTGGAAAGGCATGACCCGTGACGGCGCGCTGGCGGGTATCGTGGTGGGGGCGGTGACGGTGATCGTCTGGAAGCAGTTCGCGCTGCTGGGAATGTACGAAATCATTCCGGGCTTCGTGTTTGCCAGCCTGGCCATCTGGCTGGTCAGCTCGGTGGGCGCGCCGACGGCGGCCATGCTCGAACGCTTCGATGGCGCCGAGCGCGCGTATCGGCGCGAGCGCTGAGGCGACCGTCCGGCCTCGCCGATTTTGGCGGTGGGGCCGGCACAGGGTAAACTCCTGCGCATTGCAGGAGTTGCCATGAATTATCGTCACGCTTTCCACGCCGGCAACCACGCCGACGTCTTCAAACATCTTGTCCTTACTCGTCTGATCGCCTTGCTGTCGCGCAAGGAGCAGCCGTTTGCCTCCATTGATACCCACGCGGGCCTGGGGCTCTACGATTTGCGTGGCGATCAGGCGACGCGCACTGGCGAATGGCTGCAAGGCGTCGCGCGCCTCTGGGAGGCGCAGGATGTGCCGCCTTTGGTCGCGGACTATCTGCGCGTGCTGCATGACATGAACCCCGATGGCGAGTTGCGCTACTACCCCGGTTCGCCGGAGTTGGCGCGGCGCCTGACCCGCCCGCAGGATCGCGTGTTGCTGAACGAAAAACATCCCCAGGACGGCCAGTTGCTCCGGGACAACATGAAGGGCGATCGCCGCGTGGCGGTGCATCTGGGTGAGGGCTGGCATGTGCCTCGGGCGCTGCTGCCGGTGCCGGAAAAGCGCGCTTTGATGCTGATCGATCCGCCGTTCGAGCAACTGGACGAGATGCAGCGTTGCGCCAAAGCCCTTAAAGAAGCCATTGGCCGCATGCGCCAGACGGTGGCCGCCATCTGGTATCCGGTCAAGGATCAGCGAGCGCTCAAGCGTTTCTACCAGGATCTGGCCGGCAGCGGCGCACCCAAGTTGCTGCGGGTGGAATTGCTGGTGCACCCGATCGAAACCGAGCAGAGCCTGAATGGCTCAGGGCTGGCGATCGCCAATCCGCCATGGGGGTTGGAAGAGGAGCTGAACCAGCTGCTGCCGTGGCTGGCGCAGTTGCTGGGGCAGACCCAAGGTGGTTGGAAGATGGATTGGCTGATTGCCGAGTGATAGCTGATGGCCCCTTCGCGGGCAAGCCTTGCTCCCACAGTGTGCGCAGTTAGAGCGGCGTACACCTGTGGGAGCAAGGCTTGCCCGCGAAGCTTTCAAGCCGCAGGCGGCATGCACACCCCGGTGCCACCCAGCCCGCAATACCCGCTCGGGTTCTTGGCCAGATACTGCTGGTGATACGCCTCGGCATAATAGAAAGTCGGTGCCAAGGCGATCTCGGTCGTGATCGCGCCCATGCCGGCCTCGCTCAGCTGGCTCTGAAACACCTCCTGACTGGCCCTGGCCGCCTGCAATTGCACCTCGCTGGTGCAGTAGATGGCCGAGCGGTACTGAGTGCCCAGATCATTACCCTGACGCATGCCCTGCGTGGGGTTGTGCGCTTCCCAGAACACTTTCAGTAGCGTCTCGTAGCTCACCTTGGCAGGGTCGAACACCACCAGCACCACTTCGCTGTGGCCGGTCAGCCCCGAGCAGGTTTCTTCGTAGGTCGGGTTGGGCGTGTAGCCCCCTGCGTAGCCGGCGGCTGTGGTCCACACGCCTGGTTCGTTCCACAAGCGACGCTCCGCTCCCCAGAAGCAGCCCAGGCCGAAGATTGCGGTTTCGAGCCCGGTAGGGAAGTCAGTCAGCGAATGTCCGTTGACGAAGTGCTCGGCGGGCACCGTCATCGGTGACTCACGGCCTGGCAGCGCTTGCTGCGGTGAGGGCAATTCGTTTTTGTTGACCAGGATTTCCGAGCGCAAGACCATGGGTCTTCTCCTCTGCAGGGAATGGGAAGTGGCAACAAGGATAGACCGACAGTTTGCTCAAGCGTTGCGTGGCGGGTCAGGCCGCTGGTCCGCGAGGGTAGCGTTTGAGGGCCTGGACGAGCTGGCTGCCGGGGATCGGCCGGTCGAACAGATAGCCCTGGCCGACATCGCAGCGGTGGCGGCGCAGGAACGCCAGCTGTTCGGCGGTCTCGATACCTTCGGCCACGACCTTGAGCTTGAGGTTGTGGGCCATTGCGATCACCGCCGAGGTGATTTCCATGTCGTCCTGGTTGGCCGGGATTTCATGGATGAAGCTGCGATCGATCTTGATGATGTCGATCGGGAATTTTTTCAGGTAGCTGAGCGACGAGTAACCGGTCCCGAAGTCATCCATGGCCAGGGTCAGGCCCAGGCTTTTCAGCTCGGCGAGCTGCAGGCGGGTCTCTTCGGTGGCTTCGAGCAGCAGGCCCTCGGTCAGTTCGAGCTCCAGCAGGTGCGGGGGCAGGGCCTCTTCTTCAAGGATATGGCGGATCGACGACACCAGGTCGGGATCGGAGAACTGCTTGGGTGACAGGTTGATCGCCACCTGCAGGGAGCCGATACCATTGGCGGTCAGTTCCTTGCTCATGCGGCACGCCTGGCGTGCGACCCATTTGCCGATCGGGATGATCAGGCCGGTTTCTTCCGCCACGCTGATGAATTGATCCGGGCGGATCATGCCGCGTTCCGGATGGTTCCAGCGCAGCAACGCTTCGAGGCCGAGCAGGCGGCCGCTGCGCAGGCACAGCTTGGGCTGGTAGAACACCTCGAGCTCGTTCTGGGTAAGGGCGCGGCGCAGGTTGTTCTCGACGAACAGTTTGTAGCTGGCCTCGGCGTTCAGCGCCTCGGTGAACACTTGCACCTGGTGCTTGCCGTTGGCCTTGGCCTTGTGCAGCGCCAGGCCGGCGTTCTTCATCAGCGTTTGCGGGTCGCGGCCATGCAGCGGCGCGCAGGCGAAGCCTACCGAGGCAGTGACGTTGATCAATTGATTGTCGACGAACATCGGCTTGTCGAGGGTGCGCAACACCTGCTGGGCGATCAATTGCCCGGCCTCGGGATCGACATCGTCAAGCAGCACCGCGAATTCGTTACTGGCAAAGCGCGCCAGGCTGCCGCTGCTGCTCAGGCTGTTGCGCAGGCGCCGCGCCAGGCTGATCAACAATTTGTCGCCGGTCTGGTGGCCGAGGCTGTCGTTGATCCGCTTGAAGTTGTCGATGTCCACCAGCATCAGGCTGACCGGGGCTTCGCTATTGCGGGCGAAGCGTTCGTCGAGGCTGCGAATGAATGCCGGGCGGTTGCCCAGGTTGGTCAGGTTGTCCGTATACGCCAGGCGTTCGATGCGCTGCTGGGCGAGCTTGCTTTGGGTGATGTCTTCATAGATGCCGATGTAGTGCGTTAGCTCGCGCTGGTCGTTGTAGACCTTGGAGATCGACAGCTGCCCCCAGTAGGGTTCGAGGTTTTTGCGGCGGCTCTTGAATTCGCCCTGCCAGCTGTTGCTGCTGACCAGCGCCGAGGGCGCGTCGAACAGCAGTTCGCTGAGGTTTTCCAGCGCGGGCAGTTCCGCCAGCCGGTGGCCGTGGACTTCATCGGGGCTGTACTGGGTGATGGCGGTGAAGCTGGGGTTGACGTATTCCACCACGCCTTCGCAATTGACCAGCAAAAACGCATTGGCGCTCTGCTCGACGGCGCGCTGAAACAGGTGCAGGGCGCTGGTGGCCGCGCGGCGATTCTGGTTGTTGATGACTTGGGCGACCTGGTCGGCCAGCTCGCCGGCGAAGGTGATTTCGTCCGCCTGCCAGGCCCGGGGCTTGCCTCGTTGCTGCAAGCAGAGCACGCCGACCACCTGGCCATCGACGCGGATACCGGCGTCCAGCACCGCATGGATATCACGGGCGCGCAGCCACTCTGCCATCTCCGACAGGCGCGGATCGGCCACGGCGTCGTGAGCATCGATAGCGCGGCTGGTATGCAGGGCGTCGAGATAGTTTGGATAGGCGGAGGTGTCGATGGCCGCTTCGGTGTGATGCACCTGCGTGTAGGCATCGTAGGAGATCAGGGGCTCCAGGCTGTTGCCCTCAAGCATCCACAGGCTGGCAAACTCGACTTCGTAGATCTCGCAGGCACTGCGGGTGATCAGCTCGGCGGCTTCAAGCAGCGGGTTGTGCGCGGTGTAGCGCTGGCGGGCGAGGCTGAGGATCAGCTCTTGCTGCGCGCGCACGCGATCCAGATGCTGCAATTGCTCAAGCTGGGCCTGCTGGTTGAGCTCCAAAGCGACCTGCAGCCGGCTGTTCTGGTTTTCCAGTTCCGCAGCCGAACCTTCCAGCAAGGGCTCGCTGATGTCGTCCACCGCCAGCAGATAGCCGCGCAACAGTTGGCGATTATGCTGTTTGTAGGGTTCGCCCAGTTCCAGCAATTGCAGGGGGCCTTGAGCGGTGTGCAGGGTATAGCGGATGAGGTAGTTGGACTGAGTGGCCAGTTGCTGCTGAATGACATCGTGCAGCTCGTAACGCGCCTCGGGCTCCATCAGGCTCGCATACGGCGAGCCGATCAACGCGCACAGCTCTGCCGCCGGGATACCGAAGGGACGTTCGCAATTGGGGTCGAGATACAGCAGGGCCCAGCTCGCCTCGTTCAGCCGTTCGAAGCGCAGCATGCCAAGGCGCGAGGGCACCGGCAGTTGCGTCACGACCTCGGCCACCATTCGGCTGGCGGCATCGGGTTGGCTTTTCATGGAGAGCTCACTTCAAGAGTTCAATCGCACGCGACCGGCAGGCCCGTGTTCTGGTGCGTCCAACAAGATTGCATGATGCGGCTCAGGCTGACAGGGGACGCAATGGCTCTGTGCCTTCATCCTATCGGCAGTAAAGCATTTTTCTTCAGCGGGGACTGTTTAAAAAACGATAAGAGGTTGGATATTTTCGTATGTGAACGGTTTCATCTGCGTCGAAGATCAGTTTCCTGGCTTGCACGCTCGGTGCTCTGGGGCGGTGGCGGGGGCGTGCGATGCGCCAGGGCTGCGGCGGTTAGGCTGGTCGGGGGGATGGGATCGGGGTGGTTCTGCTTTCGAGCCGGCCTTGGGGTCGCGGCCCCCGCCATTGGCCCTTCGCTTTGGCTCAGGGTGCCCGCGCTTCGACGCACTGGCGAGGGGCACGCCCCGATGGGCCTTCCGTGGCCCAACGGGGCTTAGCCGGCATCCATGCCGGCTATCCCCTCGCCAGTGCGTCGAAGCGCGGCCTGCTGGAAGGGGGCCGCGACCCCAAGGCCGGCTCGAAAGCAGAACAGTGATATTTGTGGTGTCTGCTCTTTCATGACATCGCTCAAATTTCGGCTGGTCCTTTGCTGCGGGCCTGTGCGGCCGCCCCTCCAGCAGGCCGCGTGGAGGCGCCTGAAGAGAGGCGATCCCGGCAGGATGCCGGGTCAGGCGCGTTGGGCCAGGGATGGCCCATTGCGCCGTGCCCTCTCTTCAGGTGCCGGAGCGCGGGTACCCTGAGCCTAGGCGAAGGGCCAATGGGCAGGGCGAGCCGCACAGGCCCGCAGCAAAGGACCGCACCCCAATCTCCAACCCAACCCAAAAAAGCAAAAAAAAGCCCCGCCACAAAGGACGGGGTTGAGGCTCCGAGCGTGGCAGCTCGAAAATCGATCGCCCCCGATTGGCAGGGGCGATGTGCAGCGAGTTACAGCAGGATCGTACGAATATCACCCAGCAGATCGCTCAGGCGCTTGGTGAATCGCGCTGCGGCGGCGCCGTTGATCACACGGTGATCGTAGGACAGCGACAAAGGCAGCATCAGCTTCGGCTGGAAGGCTTTACCGTCCCAGACCGGCTGGATGGTGGCCTTGGACACGCCGAGGATCGCCACTTCAGGTGCGTTGACGATCGGCGTGAAGCCGGTGCCGCCAATGTGCCCGAGGCTGGAGATGGTGAAGCAGGCGCCTTGCATGTCGTCCGAAGAGAGCTTTTTGGTCCGCGCTTTTTCAGCCAGGGCCGCCGCTTCGCCAGCCAGTTGCAGAAGGCTCTTCTGATCGACGTTCTTGATCACGGGTACCAGCAGGCCATCCGGGGTGTCTACGGCGAAACCGACGTTGACGTATTTCTTGCGGATGATCGCTTTGCCGCTCGGTGCCAGCGAACTGTTGAAGTCCGGCAGCTCCTTGAGCAGGTGGGCGCAAGCCTTGAGCAGCAGCGGCAGCACGGTCAGCTTGACGCCAGCCTTTTCGGCTACCGCTTTTTGCGCGACGCGGAAGGCTTCGAGCTCGGTGATGTCAGCCTGGTCGAACTGCGTCACGTGCGGCACGTTGAGCCAGCTGCGGTGCAGGTTGGCGGCGCCGACCTGCATCAGGCGGGTCATTGGCACTTCTTCGATTTCGCCAAAACGGCTGAAGTCGACGGTCGGAATCGGCGGGATGCCGGCGCCACCGGTAGCGCCAGCAGCTGCAGCGGCCGGCGCTTCCTTGGCCTTCTGCATCATTGTCTTGACGTACGCCTGCACGTCTTCCTTGAGGATGCGACCGTGTGGGCCGGAGGCACCGACGGCGCTCAGCTCGACGCCGAACTCGCGCGCCAGCTGGCGTACGGCTGGGCCGGCGTGAACCTTGGCTCCCGACGCAGCAGCCGGGGCCGCCGCAGGTGCAGCAGGTGCAGCAGCAGGCTTGGCGGTTTCAGCGGCAGGCGCGGCGGCAGCCGGTGCAGCGGCTTGCGCCGGAGCGGCAGCCGGCGCAGCACCGGCCACTTTCAGCTTGAGAATCAGGTCGCCGGTACCGACTTCGTCGTCCAGCTTGACGCTGATGCTTTCGACCACGCCGGCAGCAGGGGATGGAATCTCCATGCTGGCCTTGTCCGATTCCAGAGTGATCAGCGATTGATCAACCTCGACGCTGTCGCCGACCTTGATCGATAGCTCGATGATCTTGGCTTTGCCTGACGAACCGATATCCGGGACATGGATGTCCTGGACGCTGGCAGCAGCAGGGGCAGCGGCCTGAGCAGGCGCGGCGGCAGGCGCTGGAGCAGCTGCGGCAGGTGCTTCAGCCTTGGCAGGCGCAGCAGCCGGTGCAGCACCGGCCACTTTCAATACCAGGATCAGGTCGCCAGTGCCGACTTCGTCGCTGAGCTTGACGCTGATGCTCTCGACCACACCGGCAGCAGGGGATGGAATCTCCATGCTGGCCTTGTCTGACTCGAGGGTGATCAAGGATTGATCAGCTTCGACGGTATCGCCGACCTTGACCGAAATCTCGATGATCTGTGCCTTGCCCGACGAACCGATGTCCGGCACGTGGATGTCCTGGCTCGATGCCGCGGCAGCCGGCGCCGGAGCGCTAGCGGCAGGGGCGGGCGCAGCGGCAGGCGCTTCGGCCTTGGCAGCGGGTGCAGGGGCGGCGGCCGCAGGGGCTTGCGCAGCGCCTTCGACTTCCAGCTCCAGGACTTCGTCGCCTTCTTTCAGGCGATCGCCCAGCTTGACCTTGAGGCTCTTGACGACGCCGGCCTTGGGGGCCGGAATCTCCATGCTGGCCTTGTCCGACTCGAGGGTCAGCAGGCTCTGGTCGGCTTCGATGCGATCACCGACCTTGACCAGCAGTTCGATGACTTCACCTTCACCGCTGCCGATGTCGGGTACGCGAATGACTTCACTCACGGTGTTTCTCCTCAGCAGTCCAGTGGGTTGCGTTTTTCAGGGTCGATACCGAATTTGACGATGGCCTCGGCCACCACCTTCGGTTCGATTTCACCCCGATCAGCCAAGGCTTCCAGCGCGGCCAGCACGACGAAGTGGCGGTCGACTTCGAAGAAGTGACGCAGCTTCTTGCGGCTGTCGCTACGGCCGAAGCCGTCGGTGCCCAGAACCTTGAATTCCTTGGAAGGAACCCACTGACGGATCTGCTCGGCGAACAGCTTCATGTAGTCGGTAGAGGCCACGACGGGACCCTTGCGACCGGTGAGGCACTGTTCGACGTAAGTCTGCGCTGGCTTCTGGCCAGGGTGCAGGCGGTTGCTGCGCTCCACGGCAAGGCCGTCACGACGCAGTTCGTTGAAGCTGGTGACGCTCCACACATCGGCGCCGACGTTGAACTGCTCGCGCAGGATCTTCGCCGCTTCACGCACTTCGCGCAGGATGGTGCCGGAGCCCAGCAGCTGCACGTGGTGGGCCGCTTCCTTGGTGTCTTCTTCGAGCAGGTACATGCCCTTGATGATGCCTTCCTCGACACCGGCCGGCATGGCGGGCTGCTGGTAGGACTCGTTCATCACGGTGATGTAGTAGAAAACGTCCTGTTGCTCTTCGGTCATCTTCTTCATGCCGTCCTGGATGATCACCGCCAGCTCGTAGCCGTAGGTTGGATCGAAGGTGCGGCAGTTCGGGATGGTGCCCGCCAGGATGTGGCTGTGGCCGTCTTCGTGTTGCAGGCCTTCACCGTTGAGCGTGGTGCGCCCGGCGGTGCCGCCGATCAGGAAGCCGCGGGTGCGGCTGTCGCCGGCAGCCCAGGCCAGGTCGCCGATACGCTGGAAGCCGAACATCGAATAGAAGATGTAGAACGGCAGCATCGGCTGGTTGTGGCTCGAGTACGAAGTACCGGCAGCGATGAACGAGCTCATGGCGCCCGCTTCGTTGATGCCTTCTTCGAGGATCTGGCCCTTTTTGTCTTCCTTGTAGAACATCACCTGATCTTTATCGACGGGCTCGTAGAGCTGGCCGACCGAGGAGTAGATGCCCAACTGGCGGAACATGCCTTCCATGCCGAAGGTACGGGCTTCGTCCGGGATGATCGGGACGATGCGCGGGCCGATTTCCTTGTCCTTGACCAGCTGGGCGAGGATCCGCACGAAGGCCATGGTGGTGGAAATCTCACGGTCGCCCGAGCCATCCAGGATCGACTTGAGGGTATCGAGCGGCGGGGTCGGAATATTGAAGCTCTGCGCGCGGCGCTGTGGCACGAAACCGCCCAGTGCGGCGCGGCGCTCGCTCAGGTAGCGGGCCTCGGCACTGCCTTCTTCAGGTTTGAAGAATGGCAGGTCGGCCAGTTGTTCGTCCTTGACCGGGATGTCGAAACGGTCGCGGAACAACTTCAAGCTGTCGACATCGACCTTCTTGGTGTTGTGCGCGGTGTTTTTCGCTTCGCCGGCACCGGTGCCATAACCTTTGATGGTCTTGGCCAGGATGACGGTGGGTTGTTCTTTGTGGTTGACCGCTTCGTGGTAAGCCGCATAGACCTTGTACGGGTCGTGGCCGCCACGGTTGAGTTTCCAGATCTCGTCGTCGGACAGATCAGCAACCATCGCCTTGAGTTCTGGCGAGTTGAAGAAGTGTTCACGCACGAACGCGCCGTCTTTGGCTTTGTAGTTCTGGTACTCGCCGTCGATGACTTCGTCCATGCGACGTTGCAGGATGCCGTCGACGTCCTTGGCCAGCAGCGGGTCCCAGAAGCGGCCCCAGATGACTTTGGTCACGTTCCAGTGAGCGCCGCGGAACACGCCTTCGAGTTCCTGGATGATCTTGCCGTTGCCGCGAACCGGGCCGTCGAGGCGCTGCAGGTTGCAGTTGATGACGAAAATCAGGTTGTCGAGCTTCTCGCGGCCGGCCAGGGAGATGGCGCCCAGGGATTCCGGCTCGTCACACTCGCCGTCACCCAGGAAGCACCAGACCTTCTGCTTGCCCTCAGGGATGAAGCCGCGGGCCTCAAGGTATTTCATGAAGCGTGCCTGGTAGATCGCCTGGATCGGCCCCAGACCCATGGACACGGTCGGGAACTGCCAGAAATCAGGCATCAGCCAAGGATGCGGATAGGACGACAGGCCCTGACCGTCGACTTCCTGGCGGAAGTTGTTCATTTGCTCTTCGGTGATCCGGCCTTCCATGAACGCGCGGGCGTAGACGCCTGGCGAGGTGTGGCCCTGGTAGTAGATCAAGTCGCCGCCGTGCTCTTCGGTCGGCGCCTGGAAGAAGTAGTTGAAGCCAATGTCGTACAAGGTTGCGCTGGAAGCGAAGCTCGAGATGTGACCGCCCAGGTCAGAATCTTTCAGGTTCGTGCGCATAACCATGGCCATCGCGTTCCAGCGCACCAACGAGCGAATGCGGCGTTCCATGAACAGGTCGCCAGGCATGCGTGCTTCGTGGGTAACGGGGATCGTGTTGCGATACGGCGTGGTGATGGCATAGGGGAGTTGGGAACCACTGCGGGTTGCCAGTTCGCCCATGCGGGTCATCAGGTAGTGAGCGCGGTCTTCGCCTTCTTTGTCGAGAACCGACTCCAGGGCGTCCAGCCATTCCTGGGTTTCGACGGGATCGAGGTCTTGCATGGCTTGCTCCAGGGCGGAAAGGCTTCCAGAATCGAAGCCTGAGTTTGCGACGGCCTTGTGGGCAGACGATATTGAATTCTTGGATGGCCGGTAGGGTTGGCCGGCGGCGTGTAGTTTTACTACAAATTGATCTTCATTTCATGCTTTCGAGATGAAGGTGCGGTAGCGGAACTACGGTGCGGCGACTTGTCGCCCCCTGCCGGGTTGTGAGAATAATCGATACGGCGACCAAAACATAAGCAATCAAGGGGCTGCGTTTGATGAAATCTGCCAAAAATAGCCAGGTTTCAGCTATTTGCAACTTTTGTTCGACAGTCTGGCCATCGCCCTCCGCTCAACTTGCCTCTCTTTCTGCCACCGCTACGACGATCTAGGATAGACCATGAGCCTGCCTTCGCTGGTTGAAATCCCCGCCATTCTTGTCCCTTTGATCAGCCGTAATCGGCAGTCGTTCAAAGACGCTATCGCCGCCGCGCAATCGCCTGCAGGCCTTGATAAATGGAGCGTTGAACGCTGGGCAGAGTTCGATCGCGTGTGCGCGGCCAGCGACTTCGTCCTCGAGCAGGCGGTGCGCGAACCGAGCCTGCTGCTGGAGCTGGTCGACAGCGGCGATCTGGACCGCGGGTTCGCGCCAGGTGAGCTGTGTGCCCAGCTCAGCGCCGCCGTTCGTCAGGCCGACAGTGAAGATGCCCTCGGCAAGACCTTGCGCCGCCAACGCAGCCGTCATCAAGTGCGGATTGTCTGGCGCGACCTGACCCGCCAGGCCGATCTGGTGCAGACCTGCCGCGACCTGTCGGACCTGGCCGATGCCTGCATCGATCAAGCCTACCAGTGGCTGTACCCGCGCCATTGCCTGCAGTTCGGCACGCCGATGGGCCGGCGCAGCGGCGACGTGCAGCACATGGTGATCCTTGGCATGGGCAAGCTGGGGGCAGTGGAGCTCAACCTGTCGTCGGATATCGACCTGATCTTCGCCTATCCCGAAGGTGGCGAGACCGAAGGGGTCAAGCGTGCCCTCGACAATCAGGAATTTTTCATTCGCCTCGGTCAGCGGCTGATCAAGGCGCTCGACCCGGTCACCGTCGACGGCTTCGTGTTCCGCGTCGACATGCGCCTGCGCCCCTATGGTTCCTCGGGTGCGCTGGTGCTTAGCTTCAACGCGTTGGAGCAGTACTACCAGGATCAGGGCCGTGACTGGGAACGCTACGCCATGATCAAGGCGCGCGTGGTGGCCGGCGATCAAACAGCGGGCGCACAGTTGCTGGAGATGCTGCGCCCGTTCGTGTATCGCCGCTACCTGGACTTTTCCGCCATCGAAGCGCTGCGCACCATGAAGCAGTTGATCCAGCAGGAGGTCCGGCGCAAGGGCATGGCCGAGAACATCAAGCTCGGCTCAGGTGGCATCCGCGAGGTGGAGTTCATCGCCCAGGCGTTCCAGTTGATCCACGGCGGCCGTGACCTGAGCCTGCAGCAGCGACCATTGCTGCGTGTGCTGGCGACACTTGAAGGGCAGGGCTACCTGCCGGCCGCGGTGGTTGATGAATTGCGCGATGGGTATCTGTTTTTGCGCTACACCGAGCACGCCATCCAGGCGATCGCCGACCGCCAGACGCAGATGCTGCCCGAGGGCGATCAGGATCGCGCGCGTATCGCCTTCATGCTCGGCTTTGCCGATTGGACCGCCTTTCATGAGCGGCTGATGTTCTGGCGCGGTCGTGTGGATTGGCATTTCCGCCAAGTGATCGCCGACCCGGACGAAGAAGAGGACCACACCACGATGGTCGGCGGCGAGTGGCTGCCGTTATGGGAAGACAGTCAGGACGAAGAAGCCGCCTGTCGGCAGCTCGAAGACGCCGGCTTTCGCGATGCGCCACAGTCCTTGAAACGCCTCACCGACCTGCGTGGCAGCCCGCAACTGCGCGCCATGCAGCGCCTTGGTCGCGAGCGGCTCGATGCCTTTATTCCAAGGTTGCTGGCCCAGGCCACCGAACATGCGCACCCGGATCTGGTACTTGAACGCGTATTGCCGCTGGTCGAAGCGGTGGCGCGGCGCTCGGCCTACCTGGTGTTGCTGACCGAGAACCCCGACGCCTTGCGCCGCTTGCTGACCCTGTGCGCGGCCAGCCCGTGGATCGCCGAGCAGATCACCCGCTTCCCGCTGTTGCTCGATGAACTGCTCAATGCAAGCCGCCTGTTCAACCCGCCCCAGGCGCTGGAGCTGGCGGCCGAACTGCGCGAGCGTCTGACCCGCATCCCCGAGGATGATCTCGAGCAGCAGATGGAAGCGCTGCGCCACTTCAAGCTGGCGCACCGCCTGCGTGTTGCCGCCTCGGAGATCACCGGCAGCCTGCCCTTGATGAAGGTCAGCGATTACCTGACCTGGCTGGCCGAGGCCATCCTTGAACAGGTGCTGGCCCTGGCCTGGCGCCAGACCGTGGCCCGGCACGGTGTGCCGATGCGCAACGATGGCAGCCTGTGCGAGCCGGGCTTCGTGATCATTGGTTACGGCAAGGTGGGCGGCATCGAGCTGGGTCATGGTTCGGACCTCGACCTGGTGTTCATCCACGACGGCGATCCGCAGGCCGAAACCGACGGTGCCAAGCCTATCGATGGTGCGCAGTTCTTCACCCGCCTGGGCCAGCGCATCATTCACCTGCTGACCGCGCAGACCAACTCCGGCCAGCTCTATGAAGTCGATATGCGCCTGCGGCCCTCGGGCGCCGCCGGGTTGCTGGTGAGCTCGCTGGGCGCCTTCTCCCGCTATCAGGAGGGTGAGGCCTGGACCTGGGAGCATCAGGCCCTGGTCCGGGCGCGGGTGTTGGTGGGCGCGGCGGATGTCGGCGCCGCGTTCGAGCAGGTGCGCGCCCATGTGCTGGGGCGCCGACGCGACGAAGCGAGCCTGCGCCAGGAGGTCAGCGAGATGCGCGCGAAGATGCGCGACAATCTGGGAACCCGTGCCACCCAGGCCGGAATGGGCGCCAACGCCTTCGACGCCAGCGCCTCGTTCGACCTCAAGCAAGACGCCGGAGGTATCGTCGATATCGAATTTATGGTGCAATACGCCGCTTTGGCGTGGTCCAGGGCGCATCCTGAGCTGCTGCGCTACACCGACAACATCCGCATTCTGGAAGGGCTGGAAGAGGCCGGGCTAATGCCCCAGGCCGATGCCGTGCTGCTGCGTGAAGCCTACAAGGCCTACCGCTCGGTCGCGCACCGCCAGGCCTTGCAGAATCAGACCGGGGTCATTGCCGCAGACCAGTTCGGCACCGAGCGACGCGAGGTGATGCGTATCTGGGCGCAGCTGGGGCTCGGTTGATGCCTGCCCGATCGTTTCTGGAAAGAACATGAACATTCTGATCATTGGACCCAGCTGGGTTGGCGACATGGTGATGGCGCAGACACTGTTCCAGTGCCTCAAGCAACGCCATCCGGAGTGCGCCATCGACGTGCTGGCCCCCGAGTGGAGCCGGCCGATCCTCGAGCGCATGCCCGAGGTCCGGCGTGCCCTGAGCTTCCCGCTCGGCCATGGCGCGCTGGAGCTGGCCACCCGCAGGCGCATCGGCAAGTCGCTCAAGGGCCAGTACGATCAGGCGATCCTGCTGCCCAATTCGCTGAAGTCTGCGCTGGTGCCGTTTTTCGCCGGTATTCCCAAGCGCACCGGCTGGCGTGGCGAGTTTCGCTACGGCCTGCTCAATGATGTGCGTACCCTGGACAAGGCCCGCTATCCGTTGATGATCGAGCGCTTCATGGCCCTGGCTTACGCGCCGGGCGCGCAGTTGGCGCAACCTTATCCACAGCCGCGCTTGCAGATCGATGCCGATAGCCGCGCCGCAGCGCTGGCCAAGTTCGGCCTGGTGCTCGACCGCCCGGTGCTGGTGCTGTGCCCCGGTGCCGAGTTCGGCGAGGCCAAGCGCTGGCCCTCCGAGCACTATGCCCAAGTTGCCGAGAACCGTATCCGTGAAGGCTGGCAGGTGTGGCTGTTCGGTTCGAAGAAGGATCACCCGGTCGGTGAGGCGATCCGCGAGCGGCTGATTCCGGGGCTGCGAGAAGAGTCGGTGAACCTCAGTGGCGAGACCTCGCTGGCCGAGGCGATCGACCTGATGTCGTGCGCCGAGGCGGTGGTGTCCAACGACTCCGGCCTGATGCACGTCGCCGCAGCGCTCAACCGCCCGCTGGTCGCCGTGTATGGCTCGACCTCGCCGGGTTTCACGCCGCCGCTGGCCGATCAGGTCGAAGTGGTGCGCCTGGGGCTCGATTGCAGCCCGTGCTTCGATCGCACCTGCCGATTTGGCCACTACAATTGCCTGCGGCTGCTGGAGCCGCAGCGCGTGGTCTCAGCCCTGGAAACCCTGCAAGGCCCGGAACGGGTCGATGCGCTGGTCGAGGTCGACTGAAGTGCGGGTACTGCTGATCAAGACGTCATCGCTGGGCGATGTCATTCATACCCTGCCGGCCCTGACCGATGCCGCACGGGCCATCCCTGGCATTCGCTTCGACTGGGTGGTGGAAGAAGGCTTCGTCGAGTTGCCGAGCTGGCACCCTGCGGTGGATAAAGTCATCCCGGTGGCCATCCGCCGCTGGCGCAAGAACCTGTGGCAGACCCACAAGTCCGGCGAGTGGAAGCTGTTCAAGCAGCGCGTTCGCGAGCGCCATTACGATCTGGTGATCGACGCCCAGGGCCTGCTCAAAAGCGCCTGGCTGACGCGCTACGTGAAGGCCCCAGTGGCCGGCCTTGACCCAAAATCGGTGCGCGAACCGATGGCCAGCCGCTTCTATGATCGGCGCCTGGCGGTAAGCCGCAATCAGCACGCGGTCGAGCGTTTGCGCCAGTTGTTCGCTCTGGCGCTGGGCTACGACCTGCCCGCCAGCCTTGGCGACTACGGTCTCGATCATTCGCAATTGTTCACCGGGCCTGCACTGCGGCCGTTCGTGATGTTCTTGCATGGCACCACCTGGGACACCAAGTTCTGGCCCGAGGCCTACTGGCGCGAACTGGCTGAACGCCTGGGCCTGGCGGGTATCGATGTGCGCCTGCCATGGGGCAACCAGGCCGAGCAGGCGCGCGCCTATCGCATCGCCACGGGCTTGAATAACGTCCATGTACTGCCCAAATTGAACCTGGCGGGGGTGGCCAAGGTGCTGGCCTCGGCCAAGGCCTGCGTGGCGGTCGATACCGGTCTCGGGCACTTGGCGGCGGCGCTGGATGTGCCCACGCTGTCGTTGTTCGGCCCTACCAATCCGGGGTTGACCGGTGCCTACGGCAAGGGCCAGGTGCACTTGGCGAGCGACTTCGCCTGCGCGCCCTGCCTGCAGAAAAAATGCACGTATCAACCGACGCCAGATGACCTGGTGAAATTCAATATCAAGCGCGAGTGGCCTTTGTGCTTCACGCGCGTCAATCCCGAGCGTGTGGCAGGCCGACTGAGCGCGTTGTTACTGGCTGAGGATCTTCGTTGATGCAACTGGCATTCGTGCTCTACAAATACTTTCCATTTGGCGGCTTGCAGCGTGATTTCATGCGCATCGCCCTGGAATGCCAGCAGCGTGGGCATCAGATTCGCGTGTACACCTTGATCTGGGAGGGCGACGTGCCCCCCGGTTTCGAAGTGCTGGTTGCGCCGGTCAAGGCCCTCTTCAATCATCGGCGCAACGAGAAACTATTGGCGTGGATGCAGGCCGACCTGGCCAAGCGCCCGGTCGATCGAGTAATCGGCTTCAACAAGATGCCCGGTCTCGACGTTTACTACGCCGCCGACGGCTGCTTCGAGGACAAGGCGCAGACCCTGCGCAATGGCCTCTACCGCCGTTGGGGTCGGTATCGCCACTTTGCCGAATACGAGCGGGCGGTGTTTGCCCCCGAAGCGAAAACCGACGTGTTGATGATTTCCGA
Organism: Pseudomonas baltica; assembly: GCF_031880315.1. Taxonomy (NCBI): domain Bacteria; kingdom Pseudomonadati; phylum Pseudomonadota; class Gammaproteobacteria; order Pseudomonadales; family Pseudomonadaceae; genus Pseudomonas; species Pseudomonas baltica. Next base: position 4,049,338 of record NZ_CP134771.1, read on the forward strand.
GGTGCAGCAGCCGCTGTTCATCAAGCATTACCACACGCCGTTGCAGCGCTTCCATCTGCTGCCGCCAGGCATTGCGCTGGATCGCCGCGCGCCGGCCAATGCGGCCGAAATTCGCGCCGAGTTTCGTGGCGAGTTCATGCTCGAAGACGATGAACTGCTGATCGTGCAGATCGGTTCGGGGTTCAAGACCAAGGGTGTCGATCGCAGCCTCAAGGCGTTGGCGGGGTTGCCGTCGGCGCTGCGCAAGCGCGTACGCATGTTGGTTATCGGCCAGGATGATCCCAAGGTGTTCCAACTGCAAAGCGTAGCGCTGGGCCTTGGTGATCGTGTGCAGTTCCTCAAGGGCCGCAGTGATATTCCGCGTTTCCTGCTGGGGGCCGACCTGTTGATTCATCCGGCCTATAACGAGAACACCGGCACGGTGCTACTCGAAGCCCAAGTGGCTGGTTTGCCGGTGCTGGTGTCCGCCGTGTGCGGCTATGCCCACTACATTGCCGAGGCCGACAGTGGCCTGGTGCTCGACGAGCCGTTCGAACAGGCGCAGCTCAATCGTTATCTCGAGACCATGCTCAGTGACGACGAGGCGCGTGCGACCTGGTCGCGCAATGGCCTGGCGTTCGCCGACACGGCCGACCTCTACAGCATGCCGCAGCACGCGGCCGATGTGATTCTGGCGGAGCGCCCATGAAGCTGAAACTGGCCGAGCCGTTCCAGCGCCTGTGGGCCGGGCGCGATCCCTTTGTTGAAGTCGAGGGCTTACAGGGGGTGGTCTACCGCGAACTCGAGGCGCGACGCACCTTGCGCACCGAGGTGGCAGGGCGCGGCTATTTCGTCAAGATCCATCGCGGCATCGGCTGGGGCGAGATCTTCAAGAATCTGCTGACCGCCAAACTGCCCGTGTTGGGTGCCGGCCAGGAATGGCAGGCCATCCAGCGGCTGCAAGAGGTCGGGGTGCCGACCATGACCGCCGTGGCCTACGGCGAGCGCGGCAGCAATCCGGCCGATCAGCATTCGTTCATCGTCACCGAAGAGCTGGCGCCGACCGTCAGTCTTGAGGACTACAGCCTCGACTGGGAGAAAAACCCGCCAGCCCCGGCCCTCAAACATGCACTGATTGCCGAGGTGGCACGCATGACCGGCATGATGCACCGCGCCGGGGTCAATCATCGCGACTGCTATATCTGCCATTTTTTGCTGCACACCGACACCGAGGTCACCCCTGAGCATTTCAAGCTTTCGGTGATCGACCTGCACCGTGCCCAGACCCGCTCGCGCATCAGCCGCCGCTGGCGCGACAAGGACTTGGCCGCGCTGTATTTTTCGGCATTGGGCATTGGCCTGACGCAGCGCGACAAGCTGCGTTTTCTGCAAGGCTATTTCCAGCAGCCACTGCGCCAGATCCTGCGCGACGAGGCGTCGTTGCTGGGCTGGCTGGACGGCAAGGCGAACAAGCTGCTCGATCGAAAGCAGCGTTATGGTGATGCCCTTTGACCGTGTCGATGTCCCCGCTTCATGGGCGCCTGATGCCCACAGTCCTTGCCGGGAGGCATGCTGATGCGTTTGTCTGAACTCAAATCGCTGGGCCGTACGCCAGCGCTGCCGATCGATATCCGGCTGGCCGATGCCGCAGGCGCCGGGACCTTGCAATTGCTCAGCCTGCTGCGTGTGCTGCCGGGGCAACGTTACGTAGGCGCCGCCGTGTGGCGCGGGCGCCCGGTGCTGGCCAAATTGCTGGTGGGTAGCCGCGCGGCGCGGCATTTCCAGCGCGAGGTCGCTGGCGTCAAGGCGCTGGCCGCCCAAGGCCTGCCAACCCCGACGCTGCTTGCCGAGGGCTTGCAGGAAGGCGAGGGCGGCTGGTTGCTGTTCGAGTTTTTACCGCAGGCGCAGAGCCTGGCGCAGGCCTGGGCCGAGGTTGAAGCGCTGCCGATGTTGGCCGATGAGCAACAAGCGGTGCTGGCCGAGGCATTGACCGCGGTGGCGCAGATGCATGCCAAGGGCCTGTGGCAGGAGGACCTGCACCTCGACAACCTGCTGCGAGCCAACGGGCAGCTGTATTTGATCGACGGCGCCGGCATTCAAGTCGAGCAGGCCGGGCAGCCGTTGTCGCGCCCCAAAGTGCTGGAAAATCTGGGGGTGTTGTTCGCCCAGCTGCCCAAGACGCTGGAACCTTTTATCGAAGAATTGCTGGTGCACTATCTGCTGGCCAACGGCGAGCACGGCTTGCCGCTGGAGGCGCTGCTCAAGCAGATCGACAAGGTCCGCCAGTGGCGCCTGCGTGACTTCATTGCCAAGGTCGGCCGTGAATGCAGTCTCTTCTCTGTGCATCGAGGTGCTTTCGCATTGCAGGCTGTTCGACGCCGCGAAGTAGCGGCGATGCAGCCGGTGCTGGAGCAGGCCGATGCCTTGCTCGATCAGGGCCTGCTGTACAAGACCGGCGGCGCGGCCACCGTGGGCAAAGTGGACGTCGGTGGGCGGCTGCTGGTGATCAAGCGTTACAACATCAAGGGTGTGGGGCACTGGTTCAAGCGTTTCTGGCGTCCGAGCCGGGCCTGGCATTCGTGGGTCGAGGGCAATCGCCTGGCGTTCCTCGGGATTGCCACCCCTACGCCACTGGCCGTGCTGGAGCATCGATTCCTGTGGTTGCGTCGGCGCGCCTATCTGGTGACCGAATACTGTGCCGGGACCGATGCCATCCGCCATCTGGAGCCATACCGCGACAGCGGCGAGATTCCCGAGGCCGAGCTGTCGGGGTTGCAGCAGTTGTTCAACGATTTGATTCGCCAGCGCATCAGCCATGGTGACATGAAGGGCTACAACCTGTTCTGGCAGGATGGGCGCTGGGCGTTGATCGATCTCGATGCGGTTTGTCAGCACGTCAGTGCGGGGAGTTTCGCCCCGGCGTTCGAGCGGGATCGGGCGCGGTTTTTGCGTAATTGGCCACAAGGATCGGCACTGCATTGCGTGCTCGACGAGCAGTTACCGCGGATGTGACACCACCCTCCACCTGTAGCAAGGGGGGCTTGCCCCCGCAGATAACGCAGGAAAGGTCGAGGGTTGCCCCGAGCGCTTACACTGAAACACTTTATCCGCAGCACTTAGGGCCCGCTGATCAGCAAGAATGCAGACCTCTTTAGCACCTCGCAAATCTGGACCGATTATTCAAACTGATACTGCACCCCAGCCCCCGCATACCACGAGCGGCCGGGGGCGGCTTCGTAATAACGGTTATTGCTGTCACCCACGATCACCGAACCCACATATTGCCGATCCAGCAAATTATCCAGCCGCAGCGTCTGGTGAAAAGTCCAGTGCTCGACCTTCTGCTCGAAGCGCGCGCGCCAGTTGAACACCGCATAGGCTGGTGCAGGCTTTTGATCGTTGGTGTCCTCGACATAGACCTTGCTGCGGTACATCCCCTCTAGCGCAGTGCTGATCCAGTCGCGGGGCTTCCAGTCGAGTTCGCCGAACAGGGTATCTTTCGGTACGCCAGGCAGGTTGTTGCCCTTGTCGATGAGGGTGGCGCCACTGGTGAAGTCGCTGTCGTATTGCGCCACCAAATGCGTGTAGGCAATCTGCGTGCTCCACTGCTCGCCGAGCTGGCTGTCGATGCCCAGTTCCAGGCCGCGGCGCAGGGTGCGACCGGCGTTCTGGTAGCTGGTGCGGCCGTTGTTCGAACCAGCCACCACCAGCTCGTCGTCGGTGGTGATCTGGAAGACCGCCAGATTGATACGGGTATCGTTCAATACCTTGGCCTTCAGGCCGATTTCATATTGCTTGCTGGTGGAAGGCTTGAGGCCGAAGTTGAAGCCTTCGGAGGCGCCCGGCGCGTAGGCCATCTCCGCTTGCGTTGGGGTCTCGAAGCCTTTGCCGGCGCTGATATACCCGTGCAGGTTCTCGGTGAACGCGTACATGGCGCTGACCGAGGGGCTGTTCTGCTGGTAGTCCTTGCTGCCGCTGGCGTCGCCGTTGCTCAAATAATGATCGCTGACGTCCATCTTCATGGTGCTGTGGCGCACGCCGGCCTGGAAGGTCCAGTCGCCCAAGGCCCAGTTGGTTTGCACGAAGGGATCCAGGCTGGTGGCGGTGTCGACTTCGTCGCGGGCCAGGGCGCCTTTGACACCCAGCTCGGTGGCGGTGTAGTTCTGGTAGCCGGTGCGGTCGTCCTGGCTGCGGTCGTAATCCAGGCCGGCGATGATGGTCAGGTCGCCGGGCGCCTGGCTGATGGGTTGCAGCCAGTGCACGCTGCCGCCGTAGAACTTGCGGTCGAAATCGACCACGCCGCCGCCGCGGATGTTGGCCGGCGTTTTTTGCGGGATCGACAGATATTGCAGCACGCTGCGGGTGCCGGTGTAGGCGTTGACCTGCAGCGTCGCATCGCCGAAATAACGCTCGTAGTTCATGCCCAGCTGCTGGTGGTCGATGCTCTTGCGCGTGTTGTAGGTCAGCGCGCCAGCCGTCACCGAGCGCGGATCGGCCTTGTACGCGGCCCAGGTCTGCCCTAGCGGGTCCTGGGTGCCGTTCTGCTCCAAGCTGCTGTAGATCAGCGCCATCTTGCTGTCGTCGTCGGGCTTGAAGTTGACCTTGGCGAAGGTCTGGTCGCGGCGTGCGGCACTGTGGTCGCGGTAGCCATCGGTGTCCATGCGCGAAGCGTCCAGCACGAAGCCGACGCCATCCGCTGCGCCCTCGGCGGTCAGGTGGTTCTTGCTCAGGCCATCGCTGCCCACCAGCGTTTCGGCACCAATTCGCGGCGCGCCTTCGCCATCCCTGGAAAACATCTGGATCACCCCGCCGGCATTGCTGCCGTACTGCGTCGCTGCCGGGCCCCGCAGCACTTCGATGCGGTCAGCCGTATCGAGGTTGAAAGTCGCCGCCTGACCTTGGCCATCCGGGGTGCTGGCGGGGATGCCATCGGCGATCAGCTTCAGGCCACGCACCCCAAAAGCCGAGCGCGCACCGAAGCCGCGCGACGAGATCTGCAGATCCTGCGCGTAATTCTGACGATTTTGCACCACCAGCCCCGGCACCCGGCTGAGCACTTCCGAGGCGTTGATGCGCAACTGCCCGTCGTTGATCTGCTCGCGGCTGACACTGTCGACCGAATACGGCAGGTCGAAACTGCTGCTGGCGCTGCGCGACCCGGTTACTACGGTGGAATCAAGGACGATCTCTGGCGTATCGGCGTGGCTCAGCGTCGGGCAGGCCATGCCGCCGAGGATCAGGCAGCGCAGGAGGCGAGAGGCCTGAAGGGCAGGCAGCAGGGTTTTCATGGGGCGCAGTACCGGAGTGGGAGTCGAGCGTGGTGGGTATTTTAGCGGGTGTTGCAAGCATCGGCGCGGATAATGATGCTTGGGTTTGAGGGGGGGGGGGGCACTCACTACGATTTCGGACATTTCCTACGCGCTATTCGGAATCTGCCGACTGCGAAGCTTTGAGCGGTTTCGGCGATGCGCAATACCCGATGCTGTGAGCCCCGCAGAAACCTCCCGAAGCATTTTCCCGGACTAATCCGATTGCCTCTCCCCTGCTTTTTTGCGTCAATGCGCCGCCCCGGTTGCTGGGTAAAAATTTCTCTGCGCACAGTGAACCGTCAGCCCGCTGGCGAATCCGATATGACGCTGTGCTAGGGTGTCGAGCGCGACCAGGTACAAGGGTTTTCGAGCGGCTACAGGTGGTGTTGTTTGGGGTATAATCGGCCCCTTTAGCCGCCAGCAGCCCAGATTGGCTGCGGTGCATCATTTCAGATTAATAGAGGCTCGACCCTTGGCATTGACGATTCTTGGCCTGTCCGGCGCCCTAAGCCATGATCCATCCGCTGCGCTGTACATCGACGGCAAGTTGATCGCGGCCGCCGAAGAAGAGCGCTTCGTGCGTGACAAGCATGCAAAGAACCGCATGCCTTACGAGTCCGCCAAGTTCTGCCTGGAGCAGGCCGGCATCAAACCGTCCGACGTCGATGTCGTGGCCATTCCTTTCGCGCCGATCAGCCTGTTCGGCGAAGCCCGCTGGCATTACGCCAAGCGCTACTGGTATGCCCCGGATCGTGCCCTTGACGCTATCCTCATGGGCAACCGTCGCTACAAGCGCTATCGCAACAAGATCGTCTGGTGCCTTGAACAGCTGGGCTTCGATCCGAAGAAAATCAAGATCGAACCCGTCGAGCATCACCTGGCTCACGCCTCCAGTGCCTACCACTGCTCGGGTTTCCAGGAAAAGACCGCGATCCTCGGCATCGACGGCAAGGGCGAGTACGCCACCACGTTCTTCGGCTATGGCGAAAACGGCAAGATCCACAAGATCAAGGAATTCTTCGACCCGGACTCCCTCGGCGGCCTCTATGGCGCGATCACCGAGTTCCTCGGTTTCGAGATGCTCGACGGCGAATTCAAAGTCATGGGCATGGCGCCATACGGTGATGCCAGCAAGTACGATTTCTCGCGTCTGGCCAGTTTCGAGAATGGCGAACTGGTGATCAACACCGACTACGCCAACGTCATCGGCCTGCGCCGCTATAAAGAGAAGGGCAAGGGCTTCTACTTCTCGCCCAAGCTTATCGAATGGCTGGGCCCCAAGCGTGAAGGCGATATCGCCGACGAGCCCTACATCCATTACGCCGCGAGCATGCAAGCGCTGTTCGAGAAGCTGGCCCTGCAGATGATCGACCACTACCTGGGCGACATCCTCAAGGAGACCGGCAAGCTGGCTTTCGCAGGTGGTTGCGCGTTGAACGTCAAGCTCAACCAGAAAATCATCGCCCGCGACGACGTCAAGGAGCTGTTCGTGCAACCTGCTTCGGGCGACGCCGGTACTGCGGTGGGCGCTGCGGCCTATGTCTCCCACGCACGGGGTGTGCCGGTGGAGAAGATGGAGCACGTGTACCTCGGCCCGTCCTACAGCAACGAAGATGTGATCGCGGCCTGTGCGCGGCATCCGAGCAAGCCGAACTGGACGCAAATCACCGACACCCCCGAGCGTATTGCCAAGATCATGGTCGAGGGCAATCCGGTCGCCTGGTTCCAGGGGCGCATGGAATTCGGCCCGCGGGCCCTGGGCGGTCGTTCCATCATCGGCTGTCCGAGCATTGCAGGCGTGGCTGACCGCATCAATCACCAGATCAAGTTCCGCGAGCGCTGGAGGCCTTTCTGCCCGTCGATGCTCGACACCGTCGCGCCACAGATGATCAAGATCGATCACCCGGCGCCGTTCATGACCTTCACCTTCGAGGTATCCGAAGAGTGGAAGGCCCGCGTGCCGGAAGTCGTGCACGAAGACGGCACGTCTCGTGCTCAGGTGCTCAAGCGTGAATACAACCCGCGCTATTACGACATGATGAAGGCCCTGGAGGTGCTGACCGGCAACGGCGTATCGCTGAATACCTCGTTGAACCGTCGTGGCGAGCCGATGATCTGCTCGCCTACCGATGCGCTGAACATGTTCTTCGGGTCTGACCTGCAGTACTTGATCATGGAAGATATTCTGGTCATCAAGGACACAGTAACTGCATGACAACATCGCCTACATTGATCAGCGTGGTTGTACCGACCTACAACTACGCGCGTTATCTACATCGCGCCCTGGACTCTATCCTCGGCCAATGGGCTGATGACCTTGAACTGATCATTGTCGACGATGGTTCCACAGACAACACCGCGCAGATCGCACAGGGTTATGTGTCGCGTTTCGCCTCGGTGCGTTATGTCTATCAAGACAACGCCGGGCCGGCTGCGGCGCGCAACCATGGCGTCAGCCTGGCGCAGGGGCGGTTCGTCCTGCCGGTGGATTCCGATGACGAGCTGATCAATGGTGCGATCGCCGTGCTGCGCGCCATGGTGCAAGCCACGCCCCACGCGCAGGTGATTGTCGGCGCACACATATCGGTTTACCCAGACGGGCGCGAGCGTACGCGCCTGCCGGTGCCAGTGCCGGCTATGGCGCCCAGGGCCATTACCTGCCGCTATCTGCTCGAAAAGCGCATCTCCTTCGCCCCCAGCAGCATCCTGATTTGCCGCGATCTGCTGTTGCAGCGGCCTTATCCGGAACAACTGCGTACGGGCGAAGATATCCCGGTTTTTGCCTATCTGCTGGTCACGGCCGAGCGGATCATGGTCACCGACCAGGTGATAGCGCGTATCCACAAGCACCCCGACAGCCTGCGCAACGATCGCCGGGACGAAGAGGCGTTGGCCTTGGCGATGGTGCAGGAAGTATTTACCGGGCTGCCGCCTGAATGCCAATCGTTGCGTACCCGTTATGAGGCGCAGCGCTATCTGTCGCTGTTCCGCGCCGCTGTACGGGACGATGATCGTTCGACCGCACGGCGCTTCTATCGCCGCGCCTTGTACCTGAGTGCGAAGCAGGCATTGCGCTGGGTGTACGTTCGTAAAGCCATTCGCTTGTTCTTCAAGGATTAGTCTGCATGCGGTCAGTGGTTTCGGTGGCGAGTCACAACTCGTTCGTCACAGTGTTGAAAAGCCTTTCGCCCCTCTGGTTGACGTTCATTGCCAGCTTGCTGCTGTCGCTGATCGCTATCGCAGGTACCGATATCCTTGCTCGCGACGCCGCGTTCTACATGGACATCGCCAATCAGGTGAACATCCAGGGGCCGCGGGTCGCGCTGACGATGTTCGATTGGCCGTGGTTCGCCATGCTGATCGCCGGCACCCACGCGCTGACCCATCTGCCGCTCGAGACCTGCGCTCATCTTTACTGCGCGCTGTTCATGGCGGGCACCTGCACCCTGCTGGTCGACTGCATTCGCCAACGAGTTCCTGAAGCAACCTGGTGGGGCTGTCTGGTGGTGCTGGCCATGCCGGCGATCAACCAGTTTCGCTGGGATATCATTCGCGAAGAGGGCTTCTGGTTTTTCTGCACCCTGGCCCTTTGGCTGGCGCTGCGCTGGGAAACCCGTGGTGGCTGGCTGCGCGCCGCGGCGATCTACGCAGCCGTGGCGGCGGCGGCGCTGTTCCGGCTCGAGGCCCTGACCGTGCTGGTCGCCTTGGGTGCATGGCAGTTGCCGAATCTGTTCATCAAAGGGCGCAGACGCACCTTTCTGGAGTTTTTCTGGCTGCCGCTGGTGTTGCTGATCCCCGCGCTGCTGCTGGTGATACCGCGTATCGATTGGCACTCCAGCCGCGTCGCCTACATGCTGGCCTTGATCGAGCCGCGGTCGGTGTTTGCCAGCTTCAACAAGCTGGCGGATCAGTTTGGCAGTTCGCTGGTCAACAAATATTCGGTCGATGAGGCCGGGCGCATCATCTTCATCGGATTGCTAGGCTCGTTGCTGATCAAGTTCGTCAATCTGATGGGCCCCTTCGCATTGCCGTTTCTTTGGCCGCGAGCATGGCGCAGCTGGCAGCTCTACTGGCAGGCGTTCCGACCATTTGCCTGGGTGGCGGCAGCCTATTTCGTCGTGATGATGCTGTTTTTCATCAATGCGCAGTTCATGATCGGGCGATACCTGAGCTTCCTTGATGTGATGGTGCTGCCGCTGCTGGCGATCGCGCTCAGTCAATTTGCCCAGGCCTGGCCGCGGTTGGCCAGAGTCGTGCTGGTGCTGGGGCTGTTGATGATGCTGGCCAATGTGGTTTCGCTGGGCACGAAGAAAACCAATTTCGTTGCCGCTGGGCAGTGGGTTGCTGCTAATATCGACGCGAAGGCCCCTGTTTTCTACGAAGATGGCCGCATTTCCTACTACGCTGGGCGGGGTTATCCACAGCCAACCATCCCTCGTGAAATCGCCACGGCCCCTGGCAACGCGCAGCAGTATGGATATTTCATCTTCGAGGCTGACCCAGGCGAGCCTTGGCTGCAGGCCTGGATGGCAGAGCATCAATTGCGGGTGCTGGCGCAATTCACTCAGCGCAAGGGCAAGACGGTCACGGTGGTCGGGCATTGATTGTGTATTAGCTGTTCTGGCCCCTTCGCGGGCAAGCCTTGCTCCCACAGGCATACAGTTGTGGGAGCAAGGCTTGCCCGCGAAGAGGCCGGTCGCAGCACCGCAGTTCCAGTAGCCTGCCCACGCACTGATACCCTCCTGATCTAGGCCGGCGCCCTGCATTCAGTGTTTGCAGGGTTGTGATAGGATTCGTTTTTTTTCGCCAACGGATACTCATGAGCAGTCCTGACCCTCGCGCCCAGTCCACGCTGAAGATCTACCTGCGCCTCCTCGGCTACGTGCGCCCTTATGCGGGCATGTTCGTGATGAGTATCGTGGGGTTCCTGATCTTCGCTTCCGCGCAACCGATCCTGGCCTATATCCTCAAGTACTTCGTCGACGGGCTTTCAAATCCCGAGGCCAGCCTGTTTCCAAACAACCCCTATCTGGGCCACCTGCAATTGCTGCAAGCCGTGCCGCTGATGATCGTGATCATCGCCGTTTGGCAGGGCATCGGATCGTTCATCGGCAACTATTTGCTGGCCAAGGTTTCCCTGGGGCTGATCCACGACCTGCGCGTGGCGCTGTTCAACAAGCTCCTCGCCCTGCCCAGTCGTTACTACGATAACCACAATTCGGGTCATATCATTTCGCGTATCACCTTCAACGTCACCATGGTGACAGGTGCTGCCACCGATGCCATCAAGGTGGTGTTTCGCGAAGGCCTCACCGTCGTGTTCCTGTTCATTTCGTTGGTATGGATGAACTGGAAGCTGACCCTGGTGATGCTGGCGATCCTGCCGTTGATCGCGCTCATGGTCAGCAGTAGCAGCAAGAAATTCCGCAAGCAGAGCAAGCGTATTCAGTCGGCCATGGGGGATGTCACCCACGTCGCCTCCGAGACCGTGCAAGGCTTTCGCGTGGTGCGCAGCTTTGGCGGTGAAGAGTACGAAGAGAACCGCTTTCGCGTCGCCAGCCAGAGCAATACCGATCGCCAACTGAAGATGAACCGTACCGGCTCCGTATATACGCCGATGCTGCAACTGGTGACCTACACCGGCATGGCCATCGTGATGTTTCTGGTCTTGTATCTGCGCGGCGATTCGTCGGCCGGTGAACTGGTGGCGTATATCACCATGGCGGGCCTGCTGCCCAAGCCGATCCGCCAGTTGTCGGAAGTCAGCTCGACCATCCAGAAAGGCGTGGCGGGTGCCGAGAGCATTTTCGAGCAGCTGGACGAAGATAACGAAGTGGACCAAGGCACGGTCAACATCGCCAAAGTCAGCGGCCGCCTCGAAGTGCAGCACCTGAGCTTCACCTATCCGGGGACCGAGCAACCCGTGCTCGATGACATCAGTTTTGTCGTCGAAGCCGGGCAGATGGTGGCGCTGGTCGGGCGTTCCGGCAGCGGCAAGTCGACCTTGGCTGCCTTGGTGCCGCGCTTCTATCAGCATGCCCATGGCCAGATCCTGCTCGACGATACGCCGATCCAGGACTTCACCCTGCGCAACCTGCGCCAGCACATTGCCTTGGTCAACCAGCAGGTGACTCTGTTCAACGACACCGTGGCCAACAACATTGCTTACGGCGACCTGGCCGGCGCGCCACTGGAAGATATCCAGGCGGCGGCGCAGCAAGCCTATGCGGACGAGTTCATCGTCAAAATGCCCAACGGCTACCACACCCTGGTGGGCGAGAACGGCGTGCTGCTGTCCGGCGGCCAACGTCAGCGTCTGGCGATCGCCCGGGCATTGCTCAAGAACGCGCCGGTGCTGATCCTGGACGAGGCCACGTCGGCGCTCGATACCGAGTCCGAACGGCACATTCAGGATGCCCTCGACAGCGTCATGAACAACCGCACCACCTTGGTGATCGCCCACCGTTTGAGCACGATCGAGAAAGCCGACCTGATCCTGGTCATGGATCAAGGCCGTATCGTCGAGCGCGGCACCCACGCGCAGTTGCTGGAAATGAACGGTTACTACGCGCGTCTGCATGCCCGCCAGTTCAAGGATGACGACGCCGTGCCTCATTCGGTCGAAGTATGCTGAGGGCGTTGCGCGCCTGGCGTGAGCGTGGCTGGACCGTGATCGACAGCAATGCCTATGCGCAGGCCTGGGAGCGCTTCGGCGGCAGCGTCGCCACCCACCCGCAAGTGGTCGAGCGGCTTGCCGGGCTGGCTGCTATCCCGGTGCGCTACTTGGGTTGGGAGCGCGACGGCGAGTTGCTCGCTGCGGTGCCTTGCTGGGGCCAGCACCTGGCGCTGTCCAAGGACGTGCTCAAGCGCGCCGGCAAGCGCGGGTTGTTCGATCTGGGCAACGCCGAGGTCATCCTGCCGGTGGCCGATGATGCTCAGGTAGAGGTGCGCCAGCGCATGCGCTATGTGTCCGAACTCAATGTCGGCAAGGTGCGCTCGCTCAAGCCGTTGCCTCAGGGCCTGGCCTTGGCCCGTGCCCCTGAAGATTATTCCAAGAAGTTTCGTTACAACCAGCGCCGCGAACAGCGTCTGCTGGAAGAGGCGGGTGGTCGGCTGAGCCCGATGACGCAGTTGTCGGCCGTCGAACAGGCGGCTATCTATGCCGATCTGTTCCAGCGTCGCTGGGGCTTCGAGGCACCGGGCAAGGCCCGGCTCGCCGAGGTGTTCGAGTTGTTGCGCGAGTTCATGACCGGCGCCGTGGTGTGGCTCGACGACGCACCGGTGGCGATCCAGATTCTTTACCGCGTCGAGGCGCCCAAGTGGGTGTCGCTGGAGTACATCAATGGTGGCGTCGATCCGCAAAGTCGTGATTTCAGCCCCGGCAGCGTGCTCAGCTTCGTCAATACCCAGCAGGCCTGGGAGCATGCACGGGCACTGGGCAAGCCGTTGCGCTACTCCTTCGGACGCGCCGACCGCGAATACAAGGGGCGCTGGTGCCACACCGTGCCGGCCTACCAGGTGTAATGCATGAGCGAACGCAAGCAACGGCTGCTCAAGGCCCATCGACGCAACAAGCGCATCGCCCTGCTGGTGGCGCTGCTGGTGCTCATCCTGATTGGCGTGCTGGTGGCCTGGTGGTGGGTGCCGGTGCTCCTGGCGCTGGGCTGGGTTGCCCATGAAGCCTGGTTCGCCGACCATCTGTTTTATCGCCCCAACGACGATTACCAGTACGAGTTCGCCTTTGGCACTTCGATACAGGACGCGCGCATCGACGCTCAGGGGCTGTTGACCCTGGACCGACCTGCCGCAGCGGGTGACACCCTGGTGCTGGAAGTACGGCTGCGTGCGACCTGGTTTGGGCGCTGGGTCGACCCCGCCGTGCTGATGGGCGACGACCGCCAGGAGTTCGAGCGCGGTGTGCGCGGGCGGCGCTACCTGAATCTGTCCGGCCAGGCCGATGCGCTGGCCGCCGGCAATCTGAAGGTACGAGGGTATCTGTGCCGGGTAGCGCCCGAGGCGCGGTTGTTCGTGCAAGCGAACGAGGATTTCGCCCAGCGCCGGGTGATGATCGTCGCGCCCCATGCCGACGATGCCGAGCTGGCCGCATTCGGGCTCTACAGCCGGTGCGCGCAGGCCAGTATCGTCACCCTGACCCAGGGCGAGATCGAGGCCGAGGAGTATCAGCGCCTGGGGCTGAGCCTCAGCCAGGCCGCCGAGCTCAAGGGCCGACTGCGCAGCTGGGACAGCCTCGCGGTGCCGCTGTGGGGTGGGGTCGACGCCAGCCGTTGCGTGCAGCTGGGTTACTACTGCCTGCAGCTCAAGCCGATGGCTGCCCAACCTGCGCAGGCGTTCGGCTCGCGGGAGTCGCAGCAGTCCGATATCCGCACCGTGCGCCAGCACAATCCACTGACGCTGCCCGCTGACGTCGACGGTCAACCGACCTGGCACAACCTGGTGGCGGACCTCAAGGCGCTGCTTGAGCACTATCGCCCCGAGGTGGTGGTCACACCGCATCCGCAGCTCGACCCACACGCCGACCATATTGCCAGCACCCAGGCGCTGTTCGCGGCCATCGCCATCAGCAGCTGGAAGCCCCGGCAGGCGCTGTTCTACGCCAACCACCTGCACGATAACGACCGCTGGCCCATGGGCCGTGCGGGCGCGGGCGTGGCCCTGCCGCCGGCCATCGAGGCGTTGCCTGCCGACCGCCTGTGGAGCCCGATGCTGTCCACGGCCACGCAGCTGAACAAGGCCATGGCGCTGGGTATGCAGCACGACCTGCAAGGCCGGCCCGCGCTGAAAAAGCGCATGCGCCGTTGCATCCAGTATTGGCTGGCAGGGCGCCGCTGGCCGGCCACCGGCGAGGACGAATTTTTCCGCAAGGCGGTACGCCGTCACGAGCTGTTCTGGGTGCGTGACTTGAACGACTGATCGCGCCGCGCCGGGGCAGTGTGTCAACGGGCATGACTGCCCATAAAAGCGCCGGCGAGGCTGTGTTAATATCGCCGCCCTGTTCATTTTGTATGTGGGTTGCCCATGAAATTGTCCATGCCGCGATTTGGCCAGGCCCCTGTGTTGGTAGTCGGCGATGTGATGCTCGATCGTTACTGGCATGGCGGGACCTCGCGCATCTCCCCTGAGGCACCGGTGCCGGTGGTCAAGGTCGAGCAGATCGAGGATCGTCCGGGCGGCGCGGCCAACGTCGCCCTCAATATCGCCGCGCTCGGTGCCCCTGCCTCTCTGGTCGGCGTGACCGGCGACGACGAGGCTGCCGAGAGTTTGACCAATAGCCTCAAGGCGGCCGGTGTCCATGCCGTGTTCCAGCGCATCCCCCAGCAGCCGACCATCGTCAAGCTGCGGGTCATGAGCCGGCACCAGCAATTGCTGCGCATCGATTTCGAAGAACCCTTCGCTACCGACGCCTTGGCGCTGGGCGCCGACGTCGACACGTTGCTTGCAGGCGTCAAGGTGCTGGTGCTGTCGGACTACGGCAAAGGCGCGTTGAAGAATCATCAAAGCCTGATCCAGGCCGCGCGTGCACTTGATATTCCGGTACTGGCCGACCCCAAGGGCAAGGACTTCACCATTTATCGCGGTGCCAGCCTGATCACCCCCAACCTCAGCGAATTCGAAGCCATCGTCGGCGGCTGCCGCGATGAAGCCGAGCTGGTGGCCAAAGGCGCCCAGTTGATGCAGGACCTCGATCTCGGGGCCTTGCTGGTCACCCGTGGCGAGCACGGCATGACCTTGCTGCGCCCCGATCATCCAGCGCTGCACTTGCCGGCGCGCGCCCGTGAAGTGTTCGACGTGACCGGTGCCGGCGACACGGTGATTTCCACCCTGGCCGCCTCCATCGCCGCAGGTGAAGAGCTGCCGCAAGCCGTGGCACTGGCCAACCTGGCCGCGGGCATCGTGGTCGGCAAGCTTGGTACCGCTGCCATCAGCGCCCCGGAACTGCGCCGTGCCATTCAGCGTGAAGAAGGTTCGGAGCGGGGCGTGCTGAGCCTCGATCAGTTGTTGCTGGCCATCGACGACGCCCGTGCGCACAACGAACGCATTGTCTTCACCAACGGCTGTTTCGATATTCTGCACGCCGGCCACGTGACCTATCTGGAGCAGGCGCGCGCCCAGGGCGATCGGCTGATCGTGGCCGTCAACGACGATGCCTCGGTCTCGCGCCTCAAGGGCCCCGGCCGGCCGATCAACAGCGTCGACCGGCGCATGGCGGTACTGGCCGGGCTCGGCGCGGTGGATTGGGTCATCAGCTTCAGTGAAGACACCCCCGAGAACCTCCTGACTCATGTGCGTCCGGATGTACTGGTCAAGGGCGGCGACTATTCGGTCGAGCAGGTCGTCGGCGCCTCCATCGTCTCGGCCTACGGCGGCACCGTGAAGGTACTCGGGCTGGTGGAAAACAGCTCCACGACCGCCATCGTCGATAAAATTCGCAGTCGGTGAGCGCAGGAATGAGGGACGCGCAGGTATGAGGGTCATGTTGTTGGTCATGGACGAGCAGCGCGTGCTGCTCGACCGCCTGTATGACATCGTTCGCCAGCATTGTGACGAGTGTGTGATCCAGCGCCTGAGCAAAGCGCAGCAGATGAACCTGGGGGCGTTTCTGGCCTCTGTGCATCATCAGGACTACGATCGGGTGGTGATCTTTTCCCGCGTCAAACGCCTGGCTCGGCAACGGCGGGTGCTGCAATGCGTACCTGGGCTGGTGTTCCTCGAGCACGACGCCTACCAGAACTACATGCCCGACAGTAAATATCTGCACACGTACTCGCGCCTCTACAGCCAGTTGCCCGCGTGTCGTGCGTTGCTGTCCGGTGCCGTCGTGGTGCAGCGGATGCAGGCCGAAGGCATCGATGCGGTGTTCGTGTCCAAGGGTTATGACGAACAGATGCTGCACGACCTGGGGCGCGAGCGGGATATCCCGGTGGGCTTCCTCGGTAGCCTGAAAAGCAAGGAATACGCGCAGCGCAAGGCGCTCCTCGAGTCGCTGGCGAGCAAGAGCGGGATGCTGGTCACGCGTACCCAGTCGGGCGACGAGTATTTGCAGACGCTCAACCGGATCAAGGTATTCGTCAGTGCCGACATCGGCATGGGCGAGTTCATGATCAAGAATTTCGAAGCCATGGCCTGTGGCTGCGTGCTGCTGGCCTGGAGCCAGGGTGAGGAAGATCACTTGCTGGGCTTCGAGGACATGCACAACGTGGTGTTCTACCGCTCCGAGGCCGAGGCGCTGGAAAAACTCGCGTTGCTGCAAAGCGATCCGTTGCTGGCCGAGCGCATCGCCGCCAATGGCGAGGCCTTTGCCCGCGAGCACTACAGTTTCGCCCGGGTCGGCCGCGACCTGGCCACGGCCATTCAGGCCCCGATGCGCGCCTGGCAGGCGCCGGGTTGGTTGACGCGGCAGTGGGTCCGGTGGCGCTACGGGCTGCAGGTGCCGGGGCAGTGACGGGTGAGGAGATGGACCTCGACGCGCTGCCCGGCGGCGGCCAGGACATTCTTGGCGCCGTGGCCGAACGCTTGTTGGGTTGCTTGCGCGATGCCGAGCGGGTGGTGCTGGTGGCCAATAACCCGGCTATCGAAGCGGTAGACTTCGAGGCCCTCGAGCTCGGGCCGCGCGATGTGGTGGTGAGCTTCAATCTTTGCATCAAATGGCCGTTGCTGAGCAATCGTTGGACCAACGTCTTCGTGCACGGCTTCAATGCGCCCGACCACTACTTTTTCGGCCTGCCCTATTCGCCTGAAGTCCAAGCCCTGTGGCAGAACCCCCAAGGGCGCTGCTTCACTGTACTGGTGGGCGTCGCCGATGCCATGTCAGCGCTGCCTGACGTCACCCTGTTGCGCGAGCGCATGCCGCTGCCGGTTTTGTGGAATTACCCACTGGCCCGCGCCGATGGCAAGCGCTTCGTCGGCCCGACCACAGGTTTCAATGCACTGGTGCTGTTCGATTGGCTGCGGCGCGAGCAAGGGCTCAACTACAAGTTGCTCACCCTGGGCTACTCGAATGAGGCCGGCAAGTTGTGGAGCGGTCATGCCTGGGATTATGAGCGCGCCTGGCTGGCGGCGGCGAACGTCGAGACGATCGCCCTGCACAAGCGCCGTTGGTGGCAACGCATGTTGAAGCGTCGCTGAGACGGCGACTTTCTTTATTTCGGGTTCAAGGTGCAATGCAGTGTTGAAAGTGGCCGTCGCGTTTTTCGGAATTCCCAGGAATTCCGCAATCTGTTTCCCTTCCATCCACCAGCAGGTGCTGGCACAGATCCCCTCCGGCGCACAGGTGCAGTGCTTCTATCATATGTACCAGGTCGACAGCGTGCAAAACCTGCGGTCCGGCGAGCAGGGTGCATTGATGGCCGACAACTACGAGCCGTTCGCGGCCATGACCGGCGTGCTCGAAAGCAATGACGGTGTGCTGGAACGCTGGGATTTCGAGCGCATCAAGGCGCTGGGAGATACCTGGGCCGACGAGCATGCTTCGGTGCGCAACCTCATTCTCCAACTCAACTCGTTGCATGCCGTTACGGCGATGGTGGAGGCATTCGAGCCTGACTTCGTGGTCTTCGTGCGACCCGACATCGAATAC
Organism: Pseudomonas baltica; assembly: GCF_031880315.1. Lineage (NCBI taxonomy): Bacteria > Pseudomonadati > Pseudomonadota > Gammaproteobacteria > Pseudomonadales > Pseudomonadaceae > Pseudomonas > Pseudomonas baltica. The sequence continues at coordinate 4,067,221 of NZ_CP134771.1, forward strand.
CACAGCCCGCTGCCCAGCTACGTATTCAAGCATGCCGAGGCGCGGCATTTGAATGCCTATATTCCCGACTGGCAGTGGTGGGGTGGGCTCAATGACCGTTTTGCCATCTGCGGGCGAGACGTTTATTGGGCCTATGGTCGCCGCGTCGAGCAGATTTTCGAATTCTGTGCTGCCACGGGCCGCAAGCTGCATTCCGAGCGTTTGCTGAAATTCGTGCTGCAGGGCGCCGGGGCCAAGGTGTGCCTGTTGCCGACCACGGCGTCACGGGTGCGGATCAACGGAGCCTACGCCGAGGAGGATTTCTCTGGCAAGCACGGCATGGGCAAGCGCGAAAACCGCTATTTCCATCTGTTTGCGCGCCTGCGCACCTGGGCCGACAAGCGTCGGGGGTGACATCCGCCTCACCCCGGCAAATGCCCCCGCACCATGCGCACCAGCTTGCGCGCCTTGACCCGCAGGCGCACCAGGCCGGTCCGCTGGTTCTTGGGCAGCACCAGGCCTTGCTGCTCGACCCAATCCTTCCAGCGAATGCGCTCATCGCGCACCACCCAGCCTTCCTGGGCGGCGAAGCTTTCAGCCAGGAACACCCCGCGGGTGCTGGCCGGGATCAGCTTGTCGCGCTTGAGGGTATAGAGCTTGGGCACCGGCTTGCCGTCCAGCAGGGGCAGCAGATAGAGGTCGGGGCGACGGCGGTCGAGGTGCGTCTCGAGCTGGCCCTTGTCGAGTTTCTCGTCGACATGGAACAGGCTCAGCACCTTGGCTTCGCGGGGGATCTCCAGGCGCAGATCGTAGACCAGCTGCAGGGATGCGGTGGGGAGGTGCACGTAGGCCCGCGGGCGCTCGATCAGGTTGAGGCTGCCACAGCGCACCGGCTTGGCTGCACCCATGCGCGGGCTGAGGGTGAAGGGTGCGGATTCTCGGTAGCGCAGAGTGGGCTCATAGGGTGCCGGTAGCCAGGTGTCCTTGAAGCGGCCGTTGAGCCAGCCGTCGGGGGTTTCCAGCAGGCACTCTTCGGCCACTTCCTGCACGGCGGTGTGCAGCGGCAGGTTGAGTTCGTGGGCGGGCACGTAGCCGGAGATCAGCTTGAGCACCACGTCGCCACGGTCCACGCGGCGCTGGCGCACCAGCACCCAGTAGTCGCGGTTCTGCCAGTTGAGGGTCAGGCGCACCGACACGCCGAGGTTGGCCAGTTCGATGGAAAAACGTTGCGGATCGTCGATGGCGACCGGCTTGCGGCGCTCGAGCGTCTGGGCGAAATTCAGCGGCATGCCGACCCCTTCGTAGCTCAGGGAGTCGGCAGTGGCTTCGACGAACAGGGGCAGTGTCTTGAAGTTGCTGGGGTTCTTCTTTTTAAGCAATCGCGGCATGTCGGCTCCTTCTGGCGTCGGGGTCGGCCGCGACGGCGGCGCTAAGGGCGGCGTAGCACGGACGCCGCCGTATTGACGTTGTGGGCAAGGTGCAGCGGGTTGATCGTCCCGACAATAGCACTGGCGATGCCGGGGCGGTCAAACAACAATTCGAAGCTGGCGCGCACCGGGTCGACGCCTGGGGTCAGGCAGACGTGGCCGCTGGCCAGGGCCTTTTTCACCAGAATGCCCTTGCCATGTTGCTGCGCTTGGTCGATGACTGGCGCCTCCGATTGCTCGCTCAGGTTATAAGTGACCATGGCGCAATCGCCGCGTTCCAGGGCCTTGAGGCCGCCGGCCACGGTTTTGCCGGAAAAGCCGAACGCCAGCAGCTTGCCTTCGCGCTTGAGTTGCTCGAGGGTGTCATAGACGCCGGTCTGTTCGAGTATGAACAGGTCGTTGCCATCGGAGTGCACCAGAACCATTTCCAGATGATCTGTTTCGAGACGTTTCAGGCTGCGCTCAACCGAAAGGCGGGTGTGCTCGGCGCTGAAGTCGAAGTGCGATTGGCCGCCTGCGAATTCTTCACCGACCTTGCTGACGATCACCCAGTCATTGCGTTGCCCGCGCAGCAGCGGGCCCAGGCGTTCTTCACTGATGCCATAGGCGGGCGCGGTGTCGATCAGGTTGATGCCCAGGCCGCGTGCCTGGTTGAGCAGGGCGCGGGCTTGATAATCGTCGGGGATGGTGAAGCCGTTGGGGTATTTGACCCCTTGGTCGCGGCCCAGCTTGACAGTGCCCAGGCCCAACGGCGAAACCATCAGGCCGGTGCTGCCCAGCGGGCGGTGCAGGTCGTGCAGGGTGGCGATAGTCATGGCAGCAGTTGCTCCCAAGGGGTCTGCCCGAGCGCCGGACGCGGCAGCTCGGGCAAGGTAGCAGAGGCAGCGGGGACGATGGCATCGCGTTGCAGCGCGCTGATCACCCGTTCGGCAAAGTCCGGCGCCAGTGCCAGTTTGGTCGGCCAGCCCACCAGCAGGCGCCCTTGCTCGGCGAGGAAGGCGTTGTCCGGGCGCACCAATCCGGATTGAGCGGGCTCGGCGCGGTTGACCCGCAGGGTGGCCCACTGCACCTGGCTGAGGTCGATCCATGGCAGCAACTGACCGAGTTCCTTGCGCGCGGCGGCGATCTGCGCGGCGGGCTCACGGGCCACGCCGTCGGCTTCGGCGATATCGCCGCCCAGGTACCAGACCCACTGGCCATCGGCTGCCGGATGGCTGGTCACGGTGATACGCGGTTTCGGCCCACCCCCCAGGCAGTGGGCGTACAGCGGCTTGAGGCTGGCACCTTTGGCAAGGATCATGTGCAGCGGGCGGGTCTGCATCTTCGGCTGCTGGATATCCAGCGCCTGGAGCAGATCGGCGGTGCCTTCGCCGGCGCTGAGCACGATACGCTGCGCGCGAATTTCCCGGCCGTCGACCACCAGGCCGCAGAGCTGATCTCCTTCATGCAGCGGGACGATGTGCTCGCCGGCCATGAGGCTGTCACCGCCGAGTTCGGCCAGACGGGTGATCACGCTAGGCACATCCACCACCAGCTCGGCCAGGCGATAGACCTTGCCCTTGAACGCTTTGTCCTGCAGCGCCGGCGGCAACTGATCGCCTTTGACCTGGTCGACACGGCCGCGCACCGCCTTGCTGGCGAAGAAGCTGGTGAGGTTGCCGGCCAGGGTCCCCGGCGACCACAGGTAGTGCGCCTCGGACAACAGTCGGGCGCCGCGCAGATCCACGTCCCCAGCGCCGGCAAAGGCGTCGCGCCAGCGCTGCGGCATTTCGGCGATGGCTTCCGAGGCCCCGGTGAGCGCGCCATGCAGCGCATATTTGGCGCCGCCATGGATGATCCCCTGGGACTTGAGACTCTGCCCGCCACCCAGACCTGCACGCTCCACCAGCACGGTCGAGTAGCCCAGGCGGCGCAAGCGCGCATTGAGCCACAGCCCGGCGACGCCGGCGCCGACGATCAGGACGTCAGTGTTGAGAGCGGATGGCATGCTGGGGACCTCGATGGCAGAGACAGGGCGGCAGTATACAGGCACGAGTGATTCGGTGATCTCTTCGCGGGCACAGGCAGCGATCAATGCCCCGCCGTATTCGAAAACAACTGAATGACCACCACCCCGCAGACGATCAGCCCCATCCCCAGCATCGCCGGCACATCGAGCTTCTGCCCATAGATGAACAACGCCGCGATGCTGACCATGACGATGCCCATGCCCGCCCACACCGCGTAGGCGACGCCCACCGGAATGCTGCGCACCACCAGCGTGAGCATCCAGAACGCCGTGGCATAGCCGAGGATGACCAGGATCAGCGGCAGCGGTGTGCTGAAACCCTTGACGGCTTTCATCGAGACGGTAGCGATCACTTCGGCGCAGATGGCGATCGCAAGATAGTAGTAGGCAGTCATGGTAAATCTCCCAGATTGGATGCCAGCCCTTCGCTGCAGGCAATGGCAGTATTTTCGCGATTTCGCCAGGTGCGGTACAGTCATTACCTATCTGCACAGGAGATAGGTCGTCATGGCCCAAACTCAATGGAATCTCGAACAGATCCGCTTGTTCGTCAAAGTCGCTGAACAGCGTTCGTTTTCAGCGGTGTCACGGGATCTGCACCGTGCCCAGTCGGCGGTCAGCAGCGCCATCGCCTTGCTGGAAGCGGACCTTGGGGTGGTGCTGTTCGAGCGCAGCAGTGGTCGGCAGCCGCAACTCACCGAGGCGGGCAGGGCGCTGCTCGACGAGGCCCGCGAGGTACTGCGCCAATGCGAGCGCCTTGATGGCCGGGCGCTGGCGTTGATGCGCGGGCAGGAGGCGCAATTGCGCCTGGCGCAGGATGAGGCGATGCCCTATCAGCCGGTGATCGACGGGCTGCAAGCCTTTGCCGGGGCCTTCCCGGCGGTGCAGGTGCAGATTGCCAATGCCGCCCAGGGCGACGTTGCCAGGCGCCTGGTGGATCGTCATGCCGACCTGGGCTTGCTGTTTCGCCACGAGCAGATTCCTGCCGAGTTGGAGAGGCGCGCGCTAGGCCGGGTCGAGATGGTCACCGTGTGCCCCAGCGGGCATCCGCTGGCGGGGGAGCCACGGGTCAGCCGCCAGCAGTTGGCGCGCCACCGGCAGTTGCTGATCGCAGTGCAGAGCAGCGGATTCCCCGGCGGCGAGGCGATCAGCCCGCACATCTGGCGCGCCGACAGTTTCTACATGATCGCCGAATTGCTGCGTTGCGGCCTGGGCTGGGCCTGGCTGCCGCGTCATGTGGTGCAATACCCGGCGTACCAGGGGTCGATGGTCGAGCTGGTCAGCGATTGGACGCCGCCGCCCTTGGTGGTGGAGTTGGCCTGGCGGCGTGATGCGCCGCTGGGGCCGGCGGGGCAGTGGTTGGCGGAGCGCTTTGCGCTGGAGTTGCAGGCGATCGGGTGAGGGCAATTGCGGGCCTCTTCAGCGCCGAAAGGGCCCTCAGATTCGCCATAGGTGCCAAGCACCTGACGCCAAGGTAAACTCCGCCGCCATGAACAGAACTCTCTACACCTTGCTGTTTCACCTCGGCCTGCCGATCCTGGCGATACGCCTGTGGCTGCGCGCGCGCAAAGCGCCGGCCTATGCACGGCGCATCCGCGAACGTTTCGGTTTCGGTCTGCCACCGATGCAGCGGGGTGGCATCTGGGTCCACGCGGTCTCGGTGGGCGAGAGCATCGCCGCCGCGCCGATGATCCGCGAGCTGCTCAAGCGCTATCCGCAGCAGGCCATCACCGTGACCTGCATGACGCCTACTGGCAGCGAGCGCATCCTCGCGCTGTTCGCTGACGAGCCGCGCATCCAGCACTGCTACCTGCCCTATGACCTGCCATGGGCATCGGCGCGTTTCCTCGATCACCTGCAGCCTCGGCTGGCGGTGATCATGGAGACCGAACTGTGGCCCAATCATATTCATCAATGCGCCCGTCGCGGCATTCCCGTTGCCTTGGCTAACGGTCGCCTGTCGCAACGTTCCGCTCGGGGCTACGCGCGCTTTGCCGGCCTGACCCGGCCGATGCTGGCCGAGCTGAGCCTGCTGGCGATCCAGACCGAAGCCGAGGCCGAACGCTTTCGGCAATTGGGCGCGCGGCCTGAATGCGTACAGGTGACCGGCTCGATCAAGTTCGACCTGACCATCGATCCCGCCCTGGTCGCGCGTGCCGACGCATTGCGCAGTCAGTGGCAGGCCGGCAGCCGCCCGATCTGGATCGCCGCCAGCACCCACGAAGGCGAAGATGAGGTCATCCTCAACGCGCATCGACAGTTGCTCGCGACCCACTCCGATGCGCTGCTGATACTGGTTCCGCGCCACCCTGAGCGTTTCAATAGTGTTTTCAGCCTGTGCGCGCAGCAGGGCTTCGCCACGGCCCGGCGCTCCCTTGAGCAGCCCGTCGATGCGCAGGTCTCGGTGCTGCTGGGCGATACCATGGGCGAGCTGCTGTTCCTCTATGCCTTGGCCGACATCACCTTCGTCGGCGGCAGCCTGGTGGCCAACGGCGGTCACAATCTGCTCGAACCGGCGGCGCTGGCCAAGCCGGTGCTCAGCGGCCCGCACCTGTTCAACTTCCTCGAAATCGCCGCCATGCTGCGCAGTGCCGGTGCCTTGCAAGAGGTCGACGACGCCGACGGCCTGGCCACCGCCGTACAACGCCTCATCGAACTGCCCCGCGACGCCGCAAAAATGGGCACGGCGGGCGTGGCGGTGATGAAGGCCAATCAGGGGGCGCTGGAACGGTTGCTCGCGGGGTTGGCGCGGTTGGTGTGACGCTGATTGGCGTGTCTGAACCCCTTCTCAGAAATCTCTTACAGGGTCTTGGGAAATAGCCCCCTCTGATTCTATGTGAAGGCGGTTATTTCTTTTTCTTCGCCGGCGTCAATAACGCCTGCGCCGCAGCGGCCAGATCCGGCGGCAGGAAGTCCTTGTCCGGGTTGTAATCCGGCTTGAGATAACGCGCCAGGTCTTGCAGGTCCTGCGGGCTCAAGGTCCCGGCGGCTTGCTTGAGACGCAGATTGTCGAGGATGTAGTCGTAGCGCGAATTGTTGTAATCGCGCACCGAGGCATACAGCTGACGCTGGGCATCGAGCACGTCGACGATGTTGCGGGTGCCGACCTGATAGCCGATCTCGGTGGCTTCGACGGCGCTCTGGTTGGAGATGATCGACTGCTTGCGGGCCGCCACCTCTTCCACGTCGGTGTTCACTGCGCGGTGCAGATTGCGAGTGTTCTCGACCACCTGGCGGCGCAGGCTTTCACGCTGTTGCTCGCTTTGCACCAAGCGCTGATAGGCCTGGCGGACCTGGGAGCTGACCATGCCGCCGCTGTAGAGCGGGATGTTGACCTGCACACCGATCGAGCGCCGGGACACGTCGCTGCCATACACCAGGCCCGGGGTCTCGGTCGGGTTGCTGAGCTGGAAGTTGTCGTTGTCGCCTTTCTCGTATTGCGCCACCAGATCCACCGTGGGCGCGTGTCCGGCCTTGCGCTGGCGCAGGGTTTCTTCGGCGGCGGTGACGGCGTAGTTGCTCGCCAGCAGGTTGAGGTTCTGCTGCGATGCGGTGTCGACCCAGGCCTTGGCGTCGTTGGGGCTCGGCGTCAGGATCGGCAAGGTATGCACGATGCCCTGCAAGGCGATGTACTCGCGGTTGGTCAGGGTCACCAAAGCCTGCAAGGCGTCGTCGACCTGGCGTTGTGCGGTCAGCCGCGAAGCGCGGGCGGTGTCGTAGCTGGCCTGGGACTGCAGCACATCGGTCTTGTCCGACAGGCCGACATCGAAGCGGCCGTTGGATTGGTCGAGCTGGCGCTTGAAGGCCGCTTCTTCGGCCTTGGTCGCGGCCAGGGTGTCCTCGGCACGCAGCACCGCGAAATAACTCTCGGCGCTTTGCAGGATCAGGTTCTGTTCGGTGGCCGACAGCTGCAACGCCGCCTGTTCATCCTGGGATTTCGCGGCCTTTAGCTGAAACCAGCGGTCGGCGCGAAAGATCGGCTGATTCAGGGTCGCTCGATAAGAGTTGCCGCTGCGATTGAGCACCTGTTCAGGTTGGTCCAGCGCAGTGCGAGTGTTGTTGATATCGCTGCCCAGCGACAGGTTCGGCAGCAGGCCGGCACGGGCCTGGGGGACGTTCTCGCGCGTTGCGGCATAGTCGGCGCGGGAGGCCGCCAGGTCGGCGTTGTTGCTGACCGCTTCCTGATAAACGCTCACCAGATCGGTATTGCTCGCCAGGGACGGTTCGGCCGCCCATGCGGTGGCATGGGAGGCACAGGACACGGCAAGCGCCAGTGAGAATTTGCGCAACATTGATTCAGTCCTTGAGGGCGAAGTCTTGTTAGAGGGGGCGCTGCGAGTGTAGTTGCGTGGCCGTCCGGCAACAATCGGCTATTTGCGCCAAATACCGTTCATGCACAATGGATTGGCAATGTGCAGCGCGCTTGACTAGACTGGCCGGGTTCTTGTCGGGGTGCCTTGCGTTAAGAGGCTGAGATCGGATAATTCCGGATCCCGTTGAACCTGATCAGGTTGATGCCTGCGTAGGGAACAAGATTTCTCGTCACCCGGCGAGTCCTCTTGTGTCGCGTCCGGGTTGTCGTTCGAGCATTCGAGCGGCTGCACGAGACTCGGCACAGCACCGCTCCAGGTGCATCCGTGCCATTCAGGTTCGCTCCGACATTCCGCCGCTGGATGCTGTCTGGAGAGCCGTGATGAGTAAACAAGAAAAATCCACCGTGCACCTGAGCGAGTCGGCCAAAGTCGATTCCGGATCAGTGCAACCCTTCACCCGTTCGCAAAAAATCTACGTTCAGGGCTCACGCCCGGATATCCGCGTGCCCATGCGCGAAATCAGCCTTGACGTTACTCCAACTGACTTCGGTGGCGAGATCAACGCCCCCGTCACCGTCTACGACACCTCCGGCCCCTATACCGATCCGACCGTCACCATCGACGTGCGCAAGGGCCTGGGCGATGTGCGCTCGGCATGGATTGATGACCGTGGCGATACCGAGCGTCTCTCGGGCCTGAGCTCGCACTTCGGTCAGCAGCGCCTCGACGACGCAGAGCTGACCAAGCTGCGTTTTGCCCACGTGCGCAACCCGCGCCGGGCCAAGGCCGGTGCCAACGTCAGCCAGATGCACTACGCGCGCCAGGGCATCATCACCGCCGAGATGGAGTACGTGGCCATCCGCGAGAACATGAAGCTGGCCGAAGCGCACGCCGCCGGCCTGCTCAAGGCCCAGCACGCGGGCCACAGCTTCGGCGCGAGCATCCCGAAAGAGATCACGGCCGAGTTCGTGCGCGAAGAAATCGCTCGCGGCCGCGCGATCATCCCGGCCAACATCAACCACACCGAGCTGGAGCCGATGATCATCGGCCGCAACTTCCTGGTGAAAATCAACGGCAACATCGGCAACAGTGCGCTGGGCTCGTCGATCGAAGAAGAAGTCGCCAAGCTCACCTGGGGCATTCGCTGGGGTTCGGACACGGTCATGGACCTGTCCACCGGCAAGCACATCCACGAGACCCGCGAGTGGATCATCCGCAATTCGCCGGTGCCGATCGGCACAGTGCCTATTTATCAGGCCCTGGAAAAAGTCGGCGGCGCCGCTGAAGATCTGACCTGGGAGCTGTTCCGCGACACCCTGATCGAGCAGGCCGAACAAGGCGTCGACTACTTCACCATCCACGCCGGCGTGCTGTTGCGCTACGTGCCGCTGACTGCCAAGCGCGTCACCGGGATCGTCAGTCGTGGCGGTTCAATCATGGCCAAGTGGTGCCTGGCGCATCACAAGGAAAACTTCCTCTATACGCATTTCGACGAGATCTGCGAAATCATGAAGGCCTACGACGTCAGCTTCTCGCTGGGTGACGGCCTGCGCCCAGGCTCGATCGCCGATGCCAACGACGAAGCGCAGTTCGGCGAGCTGGAGACCCTCGGCGAGCTGACCAAGATCGCCTGGAAGCACGACGTGCAATGCATGATCGAAGGCCCCGGCCACGTGCCGATGCAGTTGATCAAAGAGAACATGGACAAGCAGCTCGAGTGCTGCGACGAGGCGCCGTTCTACACCTTGGGGCCGCTGACCACTGACATTGCACCGGGCTACGACCACATCACTTCGGGCATCGGCGCGGCGATGATCGGCTGGTTCGGCTGCGCCATGCTCTGCTACGTGACGCCCAAGGAGCACCTGGGGTTGCCGAACAAGGATGACGTCAAGACCGGCATCATCACCTACAAGATCGCCGCCCACGCAGCGGACTTGGCCAAGGGGCACCCGGGCGCGCAGATCCGCGACAACGCCTTGAGCAAGGCACGCTTCGAATTTCGTTGGGAGGACCAGTTCAATCTCGGCCTCGACCCGGATACCGCGCGGGCCTACCACGACGAAACCCTGCCGAAGGACTCGGCCAAGGTGGCGCATTTCTGCTCGATGTGCGGGCCGAAGTTCTGCTCGATGAAGATCACCCAGGAAGTGCGCGAATACGCTGCCAATCAGAAGATCGCGGCGGTGGACCTGGAGGTCGAAGAGGGCATGCGCGAGCAGGCTGCACGCTTCAAGCAGGAAGGCAGCCAGCTGTATCAGAAGGTCTGAGCCACAAGCTGCAAGCTGCAAGTCAGAAGCGACCGCACACCTGCTTCTTCTTGCAGCTTGCAGCTCAAAGCTCGCCGCTATCCCATACTGAGATGACCCCGTGAACACACCCAGCACCTACTCCCCTGACATCGCCGTCCCCGCCAGCCAGCGGGTGTTCGGCGCGCGTGATCTGTTTTCCCTGTGGTTCTCCCTTGGCATCGGCCTGATGGTCTTGCAGACCGGGGCGTTGTTGGCTCCGGGCCTGGGCTTGAGCGGTTCGCTGCTGGCCATCTTCCTCGGCACGGCGGTGGGCGTGCTACTGCTGGCCGCCGTGGGCGTGATCGGCACCGACACCGGCCTGTCGGCCATGGCTACCCTCAAGTTGAGCCTGGGCCGCCACGGCGCCACACTGCCGGCGCTGCTCAATCTGCTGCAACTGATCGGCTGGGGTTCGTTCGAGATCATCGTCATGCGCGATGCCGCCAGCCTGTTGAGCGCCGGGCATTTCGGCGAAGGCAGCGCATTGGCCAATCCGCTGTTGTGGACCTTGATATTCGGCGCACTGGCGACCCTGCTCGCGGTGAGTGGGCCCTTGACCTTCGTGCGTCGCGTGCTGCGCAAGTGGGGCATCTGGCTGCTGCTGGCGGCGTGCCTGTGGCTGACCTGGAACCTCTTCGCCAAGGCTGACTTGGGCATGCTGTGGGCGCAGGCCGGGGATGGCAGCATGCCGCTGGCAGTGGGCTTCGACATCGCAATCGCCATGCCGCTGTCATGGCTGCCGCTGATTGCCGACTATTCGCGATTCGGTCGCCGCGCCAAAAGCGTCTTCGGCGGCACCGCGCTGGGGTTTTTCATCGGCAACTTTTGGCTGATGAGCCTGGGCGTCGCCTACACCCTGGCGTTCGCCCCGAGCGGCGACACCAACGCCTTGTTGCTGGCTTTGGCCGGCGCTGGTTTGGGTATCCCGCTGCTGTTGATTCTGCTGGACGAGTCCGAGAACGCTTTTGCCGACATCCATTCGGCGGCGGTGTCCACGGGCATGCTGACCCGACTCAAGGTCGAGCATCTGGCGCTGGCCATCGGCGTGCTCTGTACGCTGATCGCCTGCTTCGCGCCGCTGGCGCAGTACCAGAACTTCCTGCTGTTGATCGGCTCGGTGTTCGCGCCGCTGTTCGGCGTGGTGCTGGTCGACCACTTCGTGCTGCGCCAGCGCCGCGCACCGGATGCCTCATCAGGATGGCGCTGGCCGGCACTGCTAGCCTGGCTGGGCGGGGTCAGCACCTACCATCTGCTGGCCAACCTGTATCCGGACGTGGGTGCGACCCTGCCGTCACTGGTACTCGCTGGCCTGTTGCACGGGCTGCTGGGCCGGGCTTTCAGCCGCGGCCGGGGAACAGTTCGGGCTTGAGGATGCCGTTGAGGCGCGGGTAAGGGATCTTCAGTTCGATGTGGCCCATGGCATAGGGCGCGATGGTGTTCACATCGTACTTGAGGATCAACGCGCCGTAGGTCAGGGCGATGTTCGGGGTCTTGCGAAATGGCCACGTCTTGGCGAAGTTCGGGTCCTGGTCGGTGACTTTGGTCGCGGCCATCCAGCCCTGTTGTGCCAGCTCGGCGTTCTTCCAGAAGGCATCCTCCTGGCCTGGCACCAGCATGTCATCCAGACGCAAGGCCTTGCTCTGGGCCCGCGAATAGTTGATGAATCCACGCCCTGGGGTCGGCATGTTGCGAGTGTCGCCGGTGTCGACATAGCTCGACAGCTCGACGATCACCAGACCGTCATGCTGCTCCCGTACCTTGGCCTGCAGATAGCTGCTGGTGTGCGCGGGCGCCTGGGCCAGATACTGCTGCTCGTATTCCTGCAGTGAGTTGGTGTTGGCGGCGACTGGCGAGGTGCGGGTCAGGTCCAGCAGGCGGCGCTGGACCATCATGTCCAGCTGCGGCTCGTCGGGGAAATGCACGGTGTCGATATTCACCAGCGGGCAGTCGGCACCCGCGCAGCCCGGCTTGAGGTGTTCAAAGGCGTCACGCTTGACCTCCAGCGGCTTGTGCAGATTGGGCGTGAACAGGCTTTGGCACGCGCCCAGGCTGAGCGCCACAGCGGTGATGGCAGAAAGTTTGAGAAGCGGTGACATGCTGATCCTTGGTGTTGATTCGCGCGTGTTGGTTGTGGCTCAAGGGCCCTTTGCGGGCAGAGCCCGTTCCCACAATGGCGCAGCGTATGTCTGTGGGAGATTCTATGGTTTGGGCCCATTGCAGCGGCACTGATAGTCGGCTTTGCACAAATTTGCTGATTCGACTCTGTGCAACGCAGTCAGTTCGCCACTAAGCTCGATGAGAGTGTGGCGCCATAGTAGGGGAGCGCTGCTCGGGAGGCCAGTCGACGGGCCGTGGCTGAGCATATTTTCACCGAAACTGCAAATGGACGAAGGGGGCTGCACCGCAGCGGTGGGCGCGTTAGGATGGTGCGTTGCTGCAAGGTCTGACGACGAGGAAACCCATGACTGACGCGAATCACTCCGTACCCAAGGCTGTCGAGATCGAGCAGCGCGAGAATTGCTACAAGGGCTTCTACAAGCTCGACAAGGTGCTGCTCAAACACGAGCTGTTCGCTGGTGGCATGAGCCGCACCATCTCGCGCGAGCTGTTCGTGCGCCACGATGCGGTGTGCGTGCTGCCCTACGATCCGCAGCGTGACGAAGTGGTGCTGATCGAGCAGTTTCGCGTCGGCGCCCTGGACAAGGCCGCTAACCCTTGGCTGATCGAGATGGTCGCTGGTCTGATTGATACCGATGAACAGCCAGAAGAAATTGCACACCGCGAGGCACAGGAGGAAGCTGGGCTGTCGCTGGCGGCGCTGTGGCCCATCTCGCGGTATTTCCCTTCGCCGGGGGGCAGCGACGAATTCGTGCATCTGTATTTGGGGCGCTGCAGCACCCAAGGCGTGAGCGGCATTCACGGGCTGGAAGAAGAGGCCGAGGATATTCGTGTCCGCGTCTGGTCCTTCAGCGACGCCTTGCAGGCGGTCAAAGACGGCAAGATCAACAATGCGGCAACGATCATCGCCATTCAATGGCTGGCGTTGAACCGCGAGGAAGTCAGGGGGTTGTGGAAGTGAATAGGTTGCGCGAACGCTACCGGGTCGATCTGATCGGGTTGCAGGCGGCCTGCGAGGCCAACTATGCACGCTTGATGCGCCTGTTGCCGGACATGCGCAACCAGCAGCATTCGCGCCGTATTGCCGTGAGCCAGGGTGACCAGATGCTGGGCATCCTCGCCCTGAACGTGCTGCAGGCCTGCCCGTACACCACCACCTTGCAGGTGCGCCAGGAGCTCAGCCTGCCTTGGCTGCCGGTGCCCAGCCTGGAGGTGCAGGTGTACCACGATGCGCGCATGGCCGAGGTGATCAGCGCCGAACACGCGCGGCGTTTCCGTAGTATTTATCCGTACCCGAATGCACACATGCACCAGCCTGACGAGAAGGCCCAGCTCAACCTGTTCCTGGGCGAATGGCTGAGCCACTGCCTGGCCTGCGGTCACGAGCATGAACATGTTCGCTAAAGGCGTTCGTGCATTAGATGCAGTGCGCTAAACACTTGTTTGCCGCTCGATTTGCCCCCTTGCCTCATCCCTACCATAATCCCAGCTGAATCCGTTCAAGGAGACGGCCTTGCCGAACCCCTCTGCAGCATCCGTTGCGCCGTTGATCGTGCAGATTACCGATCCACACCTGTTTGCCGATGCAGACGGTCGCCTGCTGGGCATGAATACCCGCGACAGCCTGGAAAAGGTCATCGACAAAGTGCTCCTGGAGCAGCCACAGATCGACCTGTTGTTGATTTCTGGCGACTTGACCCAGGACGGCACAGTGGCCTCTTACAACGCGTTCAAGGACATGAGCGCGCGTATCCCGGCAACCAGGACGCGCTGGTTCGCCGGCAACCATGACGAGCCATTGGTCATGGAAGAGGTCGCTCAGGGCACGGACCTGCTGGACCCAGTGGTCGACATCGGCGCCTGGCGCATCACTCTGCTCAATTCGGCGGTGCCGGGTTCCGTGCCCGGGCGCCTGGCCCCCAGCGAGCTGGAGTTGCTGGAGCGATCGCTGAAAGAGGCGCCCGACCGTCATCATCTGGTCTGCCTGCACCATCATCCAGTATCGATCGACTGCAAGTGGATGGAACCGATCGGCCTGCGCAACGCCGATGCGCTGTTCGCGATCATCGACCGCTACCCGCAGACCAGAGCGCTGCTGTGGGGGCATATTCATCAGGAAATCGATCAGCCTCGGGGCAACCTGCGGCTGATGGCGACGCCCTCTACCTGCATCCAGTTCAAGCCACGCAGCGATGATTTCGCCCTGGATGATCTGCCGCCTGGCTATCGCTGGTTGCGTTTGCAACCGAGCGGCGAGATTGAAACCGGGGTGTCCCGAGTCGAGGGCTATGTCTTCAAGCCCGATTTTTCGAGCGATGGTTACTGATCCTTCGTCAGACACCGCCCGCTCCCACAGGGCTGAATAGGGCAGAACTCCGGGCATTTCCTGTAGACTGCCCACCTTTGCCACATGACCCAGGGGGCCTCGGGTGTCCGCTTCCATTCTTTATATCCATGGCCTCAACAGTTCGCCGGCATCGCTCAAGGCGCGGCAACTCTCCGCCGCCCTGCAGCGCATGGGCCTGGCCGATCAATTGCGGGTGCCAGAGCTGCATCACCACCCGCGCCAGGCCATCGCCCAATTGCACGCCGATATCAAAGCGCTCGGCGGCACGCCACTACTGGTCGGCAGCTCCCTCGGCGGCTACTATGCAACCCACCTGGCCGAGCGCCTGGGCCTCAAGGCCCTGCTGATCAATCCGGCGGTCAACCCCCACAAGCTGTTCAAAGGTGTTCTGGGCCCCCAGACCAACTTCTACAACGGCCAGACCTGGGATCTGACCCTGGACCACATCGAGGCGCTCAAAGCGCTGGAGGTCCCGCCGCCGCACAGCGCCGAGCGCTACCAGGTGTGGCTGCAGACGGGCGACGAGACCCTCGACTATCGCCACGCCGAACGCTTCTATGACGGCTGCGATCTGCGCATCGAAGTCGGAGGCGACCACGGCTTCCAGGGCTTCTCCGAGCACCTGCCACAACTGTTCGCATACGCGGGCATTGCTGCAAAGGCTTGGGAAGGGATAGATTTCGCTGCGCTCTGAGCTTTTGCAAGGGCACCCGGCCCAGCGCCCGGTGCCCGGCTGCACTTTTGATTACCCCACTTTGACGACGAGACCCCATGGCCAATCCCAGCGCTAGCTCTTATAACGCAGACGCCATCGAAGTCCTCTCGGGCCTCGACCCGGTGCGCAAACGCCCGGGCATGTACACCGACACCAGCCGGCCGAACCACCTCGCCCAGGAAGTCATCGACAACAGCGTCGACGAAGCCATGGCTGGTCACGCCAAGAGCATCCAGGTCATCCTTCACGCCGACCACTCGCTCGAAGTCAGCGACGACGGCCGCGGCATGCCGGTGGACATCCACCCGGAAGAGGGCGTCTCGGGGGTCGAACTGATCCTCACCAAGCTGCATGCGGGCGGTAAGTTCTCCAACAAGAACTACCAGTTTTCGGGCGGCTTGCACGGTGTGGGTATCTCGGTGGTCAACGCCCTGTCCAATCAGGTGCGCGTCAAGGTCAAGCGTGACGGCAACGAATATCAGATGACCTTCGCCGACGGCTTCAAGGCCAGCGAGCTGGAGATAGTCGGCACCGTCGGCAAGCGCAACACCGGCACCAGCGTGTATTTCGCCCCGGACCCGAAGTACTTCGATTCGCCCAAGTTCTCCATCAGCCGCCTCAAGCACGTGCTCAAGGCCAAGGCCGTGTTGTGCCCGGGGCTGCTGGTCAGCTTCGAAGACAAAAGCAGCGGCGAGAAGGTCGAATGGCACTACGAAGACGGCCTGCGCTCGTACCTGATCGACGCCGTCAGCGACTTCATCCGCCTGCCCGAGGAGCCGTTCTGCGGCAGCCTGGCCGGTAACAAGGAGGCCGTCGACTGGGCGCTGCTGTGGCTGCCCGAAGGCGGCGACGTGGTGCAGGAAAGCTACGTCAACCTGATCCCCACGGCTCAGGGCGGCACCCACGTCAACGGCCTGCGCCAAGGCCTGCTGGATGCGATGCGCGAGTTCTGCGAGTTCCGCAACCTGCTGCCGCGCGGCCTCAAGCTGGCCCCGGAAGACGTCTGGGAGCGCATCGCCTTCGTGCTCTCGACCAAGATGCAGGACGCGCAGTTCTCGGGCCAGACCAAGGAGCGTCTGTCGTCCCGTGAAGCCGCCGCGTTCGTGTCCGGGGTGGTCAAGGACGCCTTCAGCCTGTGGCTCAACGCACACCCCGAACTGGGCCTGCAATTGGCCGAGCTGGCCATCAGCAACGCTGGCCGCCGCCTCAAGGCCAGCAAGAAGGTCGAGCGCAAGCGCATCACCCAAGGCCCGGCATTGCCCGGCAAGCTGGCCGATTGCGCCGGCCAGGACCTGGCCCGCACCGAGCTGTTCCTGGTCGAGGGTGACTCCGCCGGCGGTTCGGCCAAGCAGGCTCGAGACAAGGAATTCCAGGCCATCCTGCCGCTGCGCGGGAAGATCCTCAACACCTGGGAAGTCGACGGCAGCGAAGTGCTGGCCAGCCAGGAAGTGCATAACATCGCCGTGGCCATCGGTGTCGATCCGGGCGCCGCGGACATCAGCCAGCTGCGCTACGGCAAGATCTGCATCCTCGCCGACGCCGACTCCGACGGCCTGCACATCGCGACCCTGTTGTGCGCATTGTTCGTCCAGCATTTCCGCCCGCTGGTGGATGCCGGCCACGTGTACGTCGCCATGCCGCCGCTGTACCGCATCGACCTCGGCAAAGAGATCTACTACGCCCTCGACGAAGCCGAGCGCGACGGCATCCTCGATCGCCTGGTGGCCGAGAAGAAGCGGGGCAAACCGCAGGTCACCCGCTTCAAAGGCCTGGGTGAAATGAACCCGCCACAGTTGCGCGAAACCACCATGGACCCGAACACCCGGCGCCTGGTGCAATTGACCCTGGAGGACTACCCCAAGGCCTCGGAGATGATGGACATGCTGCTGGCGAAAAAACGCGCCGGCGACCGCAAGACCTGGCTGGAGACCAAGGGCAACCTGGCCGAGGTGCTGACCTGATGCGTGCGGCGTTGGCAGCCTGGCTGCTGATGACGCTGTGTTTGGCCACGACGCTGGCAACCGCCGCTCCGGTGGAGGAGCTGCGGCTGCTCGCCGAACACCCGGTCGAAGGCATGCGGGACGGCAATCTGTCGGGCCTGGCGATCTGTGGCGGCGAGCTCTATACCGAGTCGGACCGCGACGATGATCGTATCTATCGCCTGGATACCCGCCAGCCGGTGTGGCAGGCCGAGACGCAACGTTTCGACGTGCCGACGCCTGCGCCCAGCGGCCTGAGCTGGGGCATGAACGTGCGCACCTGGGCCGCGGGCTTCGTGCGCGGTGGCACCCTCGACTTCGAGGGCATCAGCTGCGACGCCGCCGGTAATCGCTATCTGGTCAGCGAGGCGCGCGCGCAAGTGCTCAAGATCAGCCCCGAGGGCGAGGCGCAGTGGCTGAACATCAGCCCGGCGCTGGTCCGTGAAGCCCGTGCGGCAGGATTACTGGCGCATTTCAATGCGATTTTCGAAGGGCTGGCGATCAATCCGGCGGGTGATCAGCTGTGGTTGGCCGCCGAGCGTTCGCGCCGCGGCTTGCTCAAGGCCAACTTGCACGGGAGCGAGTGGACCTGCGACGGCGCCTGCGTGCTGCTCAGTGAAGACGGCGTGCAAGCACGACCGGCCGCCGCCATCCCTAGCGACCTGCCGCTGGTGATCGATTTCTCCGACCTGGCCTGGTTCAACGGCAAGCTCTACACCCTTGAGCGCAACGCCTATCAGATCTGCCGGCGTGACACCCGCACCGTGGCCGTCGAGCGCTGCTGGTCGTTCGCCGACGCGGCCCTGACCCCGGCCCGGCGCTACGCCAAACCCTATGGTGTGGCCGAGGCGCTGGTGGTCGACGCCCAAGGTGCCTGGATCGGCAACGACAACAACGACTGGGCTCGTGGCGATGGCGATGTCCGCCCCATCGTCTGGCGCTTTGCCGCCCCGGTCGACGGCTGGGAGGCACGCCCTTGAGCGCGGCGCCACCGGGGCGGCGCGCCGGTCGGATCTTGCTGATGGTGGCGTGGATTGCCGGGCTGTTCCTGGCCACGCGCTATTTTGCCGGCCGTGAAGAGCACGAAGCCAACCCCAACACTCAGGTCAGCTCCGCGCACGGCCAGGGTTATATCGAGGTGCAACTGGCCGGCAATCGCCAAGGGCATTTCGTCGCCAGCGGCATGATCAACCAGTTGCCCGTGCAGTTCATGCTCGACACCGGCGCTACCGACGTGGCGATTCCGGCCAGTGTCGCCAGCCAGCTGACCTTGCAGCGCGGCATGCCGGTGCAGATCAACACCGCCAACGGCCGCAGCGAGGGCTATCGCACCCAGCTCGATCAGGTGAAACTGGGCGATATCGTCCTGCGTGACGTGCGCGCGGTGGTCACCCCGGGGCTGGACGGCGACCAGGTATTGCTGGGCATGAGCGCCCTGAGACAACTTGAATTTACCCAGCGCGGTGGCAACATGCTGCTGCGCCAGACCACACAATGATGAGGCCCGCATGAGCGACTCCCTTGATCTCAGCCTGGACGGTGTAGAACGCCGGTCGCTGGCTGACTTCACCGAACAGGCCTACCTCAACTACTCCATGTACGTGATCATGGACCGCGCCCTGCCTCATATCGGCGATGGCCTCAAGCCGGTGCAAAGGCGCATCGTCTACGCCATGAGCGAGTTGGGGCTGGACGCCGATGCCAAGCACAAGAAATCCGCCCGTACCGTGGGTGATGTGCTGGGTAAATTCCACCCCCACGGCGACTCTGCCTGTTACGAAGCCATGGTGTTGATGGCGCAGCCGTTCAGCTATCGCTACACCCTGGTCGACGGCCAGGGCAACTGGGGTGCGCCGGACGATCCCAAGTCGTTCGCCGCCATGCGCTATACCGAGGCGCGGCTGTCGCGTTATTCCGAAGTTCTGCTCAGCGAGCTGGGCCAGGGCACCGCGACCTGGGGGCCGAACTTTGACGGCACCTTGCAGGAGCCGCTGGTGCTGCCGGCGCGCCTGCCCAACATCTTGCTCAACGGCACCACCGGTATTGCCGTGGGCATGGCCACCGACGTACCGCCGCACAACCTGCGCGAAGTGGCTGCGGCCTGCGTGCGCCTGCTCGATGAGCCCAAGGCCACCGTCGCGCAACTGTGCGAGCACATCCAGGGCCCGGATTATCCGACCGAAGCGGAAATCATCACCCCGCGTGCCGACCTGCTGAAGATCTACGAGACCGGCCGTGGCTCGGTGCGCATGCGCGCCGTGTATCACGTCGAGGACGGCGACATCATCGTCACCGCCTTGCCGCATCAGGTCTCCGGCGCCAAAGTGCTCGAGCAGATCGCCGCGCTGATGCAGGCCAAGCCCTCCAAGCTGCCGCAAGTGGCCGACCTGCGTGACGAGTCGGACCACGAGAACCCGTGCCGTATCGTCATCATTCCGGTCAATAGCCGCGTCGACCATGAAGTGCTGATGCAGCATCTGTTCGCCAGCACCGAGCTCGAATCCAGCTACCGGGTCAACGTCAATATCATCGGCCTCGACGGCAAGCCGCAACTCAAGAACCTGCGAGCCTTGTTGCTGGAATGGCTGGAGTTCCGCGTCGAAACCGTGCGCCGACGCCTGCGTTTTCGCCTCGACAAGGTTGAAAAGCGCCTGCACCTGTTGGACGGTTTGCTGATCGCCTACCTCAACCTCGACGAAGTGATCCACATCATTCGTACCGAGGAGCATCCGCGGGCCAAGCTGATCGAACGCTTTGCCCTCAGCGAGGTGCAGGCCGACTACATCCTCGATACCCGCCTGCGACAACTGGCGCGCCTCGAAGAAATGAAGCTGCGTGCCGAGCAGGATGAACTGCGCAAGGAGCAGGCCAAGTTGCAGGCCTTGCTGGGCAGCGAAGCCAAGCTCAAGAAGCTGGTGCGCAGCGAGATCATCAAGGACGCCGAAACCTACGGCGACGAACGTCGTTCGCCGATCGTCGAGCGTGCCGAAGCCAAGGCCCTGTCGGAAAACGAGCTGTTGCCCAACGAGAAAGTCACCGTGGTGCTTTCGGAAAAAGGCTGGGTGCGCTCGGCCAAAGGACACGACATCGACGCGACGGGGCTGTCCTACAAAGCCGGCGATGGCTTCAAGGTCGCGGCAGCGGGGCGTTCCAACCAGTTTGCGGTGTTCATCGACACCACCGGGCGCAGCTACTCGGTACCGGCGCACACCTTGCCGTCGGCCCGGGGCCAGGGCGAGCCGCTGACAGGGCGCCTGACGCCACCGCCGGGGGCGAGCTTCGAATGCGTGCTGATGCCGGAGGACGATGCGTTGTACGTGGTGGCCTCCGACGCCGGCTATGGCTTTGTGGTCAAGGGCGAAGACCTGCAGGCCAAGAACAAGGCCGGCAAGGCGCTGCTCAGCCTGCCCAATGGGGCCAAGGTGATGGCGCCACGACCGGTGCTCGACCGCGAGCAGGATTATCTGGCCGCCGTCACGACGGAAGGTCGCCTGCTGGTGTTCAAGGTCAGCGACCTGCCACAACTCGGTAAAGGAAAGGGCAACAAGATCATTGGCGTGCCCGGTGATCGGGTGGCCAGTCGTGAAGAATACGTCACCGATCTGGCGGTGCTCGGCGAGGGTTCGACCCTTGTATTGCAGGCCGGCAAGCGTACTCTATCGCTCAAGGCCGACGATCTGGAGCACTACAAGGGCGAGCGTGGGCGGCGTGGCAACAAGCTGCCGCGGGGCTTCCAGCGGGTCGACGCGTTGTTGGTCGAAAACGCTGGTTAACGTTCGGTACTCGGGCCGATCATGTCCATTCGGTCAGATCGGCAGAGAAGCACTGGAGTCACGGCGAATATTCGCGGATGATATGGCCCCTTGAGGTGTCGGCGTGGCCGAGCACCCAGACGAATTTCGACAGTATCACTGCGGCAAGCCTTGAGGCGGCCGCCTGGATGGGATGATGACTTTTCTGCGCCTTCCGCTCGTTCTATTGCTGACTGGTGTGCTTGGCCTGGCGGGTTGCAGCGTGCATCAGCCGGTGGCGTTGTATCAACTCGATAGCGGCAATCCGGGGCAGCCAAAGGCGACCAGCGGTATGTCGGTGCTGCTCGGGCCGGTGTCGGTGGCCGATTACCTGCAACGTGAAACCCTGTTGCAGCGCCATAAGGACGGCAGCCTCACGGCTTCCACCGATGGTCGCTGGGCCGGCAGCCTGGCCTCGGATATCGATCAGTTGCTGGTGCGCCAACTGGCCTGGCGGCTCGACAGCCCTAAGGTGATGCTGGCGCCGAAGCCGGCCAATTTCAGCCCGGATGCCCAGGTTTTGCTCTCCATCACCCGTCTGGATTCGGGCGATGGCCAGCCAGCGGTGCTGGACGCGCAATGGCGGGTGCTCGATCGCCGTGGCCTGGTGCGTGACAACCGCATTGTCCATCTGGAAGAAAAGCACACCGATGGCACCGCCGCGCAGGTGCAGGCCCAGGGCGTATTGTTGCAGCGTCTGGCCGAGCAATTGACTGCAGCGGTCAAGCCGTTGGCCAATCAGCCGGCGCTGGCGCAGGAGCCGCGCAAGGCAGCCCCTGAACCCGCTGCCCGGGAAGACAAACCGAAGATGCCGCTGGCGACGCCGATTCGTACCGATATGGAAATCTATCGGTTCTGATAAAAGCACCGCTCACAAAAAACCCGCATTGCAGAATGCGGGTTTTTTTGTACTGGTCGGCGTGTCAGGGCTGGCCTGTTCGCGAGCAAGCTTTGCTCCCACAGTGTCGTATCCAACTGAGCCGTACAACTGGGAGAGCAAGCTTTACTCCTACAGTGTCGTACTCACCTGCGTCGTACACCTGTGGGAGCATGGCTTGCCCGCGAAGCTTTTGATCTTAGCCTTTGACCCTGCGATCACTCATGCGCGCCAACTGACGTTCCAGCATCGATGGATAAGGCTCCAGCAACCGCTCCACGCACGACGCACCTTCGGGGCTGGCGATCGGGCGGATCCGCGCGCGCTGCTTGATCAACGCGTTGTCGTTGATGCTGCGCTCCACCAGCAGCAGATTGCGACTGTGCTGGGACAACGCCAGGGCATCCTGAGCGGTGTCGGTCAGCAGCAGGTCGATCTGGCTGATCCCGAACAAGCCTTCACCCAGCACCAGGCCCAGCTGCAGTTGCAGGGTGATGCCGCTGTCCGCCACTTCGATCTGCAACTGATGCCCCAGGGCACGCAGCAGCTCGCCGCAACAGATGGCATTGGTCAGGTAATCTTCGCCGCTGTCATCGCTATGGAACAGCAGCAACGAGCTGCCATCGCTCAACGTGTGTAGCTCGGCCTGATACAGCGATGCAGCCTGATCCAGGCAGTCGCGATAACGGTCCAGCAACTCCAGCAAGCGCGTGCGCGGCAGGCGGCGCAGCTGCTCTTGCGAGCCCAGTTGCACCGCCAGTACCGCACTGTGGGAGGGCTGCGAGGGCGCCGCGGGTGCCTGCACGGTCTTTATCGCCGGCAGCGGGGCATGGCTCGTCTCGTTGAAATTCGGCTCGTGCAGATCGGCGAAGGCGTCATCGTCCTCGTCGTCTTCCACCGCGCTGATGCGCCGCGGTGCGGCCTTGCCGGCAGCGGGCACGGCGGCCATTTCGTCGAAGCGCGGATCGCGCAGGTTGCGCAATTGATAGGCGTCCTGCGGCTCTTCGTCTTCATCTTCTTCGTAGATTTCTTCTACGTATTCAGGCTCGGCCGGCTCCGGGGCGTACTGCGCGTGCAATTGCCGGGCGAGGTCGCCGATCTCGTCCTGGCGGGTAATGGCCGGGGTGTGTTCGTCGATATGGCGCAGCCACACGCGCAGTTGCAGCAGCGGCGTCGACAGATTGCGCCCCAGGCGCAGACTGAACGCCAGGGCCAGGGCCAGCAGGATACCGGCCAGGATGCCCATGCTCTGCAGGCTGATCAGCATTGGCTGCATGAACTGCGACATGTCGAGGCTGACACGCAAGGTGCCTTCGTTGACGTTCTGGAAGGTGATCTTGGTCTCGTACTGGCCGCCCGAGGCGTCCAGCAACCCGCTTTTCGGCCGTTGCCCGGATTCCGCCACCAGGCGGTTATCGGCGCTGAAGATGGCCGCGTGGGCTACCAGCGGGTTTTTCGCCAAGGTGCTGAGCAGCACGTTGAGGCTGAGGATGTCGTTGGACACCAGCAACTCGGTGGCCGAGACAGCCGTCTGCTGTACCAGACTGTTGCCCAGCGCGTCGGCTTGCTCGTGCATGGCCTGCTTGAACTGCAACCCCATCACGCAGGCATAGATAATCAAGGCCACGGCGACCAGGAAAACGTTATGGCTGGCGATGCGCAGGGCGATCGGTGCGCGGCGGTGACGCAGGGCCCGAAAGATCAGCAGGAAGAAATTATCGTTTTTGACTGGCGTGGGCCGGTTCACTGAGCGCGGCTCTTTTGGCTGAGAAGTTGTTGCGCAGTATAACGAGCGACCCATGGGTGGCAAAGCGCTGCCTGCACCCGATGGTCACTGAAAGTAGGTAGAATGCGATTTTTTTACTCTCTGGGGGTGCGCCTTGAGCGAAAAGCAACAGATCATTACCCTGATGGGCCGCCAATTGCCATCGGCGGTCATCGCTCGTGTGGTCGAGTTGGCTCAGCAGGCGGGCTTGCGGCTGGAGAGCACCAAAACGCTTTCGGCGCCCCTGTTGCAGGCTTCGGCGACCAGCAAAGCCTGTGTCGAGTTGACCCTGCATGGCGAGCTGGCCGATGCGCCGGCCCTGCGCGCGGCGTTCCTGGCGCTGGCCGATGAGCTGAGCGTCGATATCGCCCTGCAGCAAGACTCACCCTATCGCTGCCACCGGCGCCTGGCCGTGTTCGACATGGACTCGACGCTGATCGAGGCCGAGGTCATCGATGAACTGGCCAAGGCTCACGGCATTGGCGATCGCGTCTCTGAGATCACCGAGCGAGCGATGCGCGGCGAGCTGGATTTCAAGGCCAGCTTTCGCGAGCGCCTGGCGCTGCTCAAAGGTCTCGATATCGGTGTGCTGGATGCCATCGGCGCGCAGCTACGCCTGACCGAAGGCACCGAGCTGCTGTTCGCCGAACTCAAGCGCCTGGGCTACAAGACCGCGATTCTGTCGGGCGGGTTTACCTACTTCGCCAAGCAGTTGCAGGCGAAGCTGGGGATTGATTACGTGTTCGCCAACGAGCTCGAAGTGGTCGACGGGCAATGCACCGGTGTCGCGGTGGAGCCGATCGTCGATGCACAGCGCAAGGCCGATTTGCTGCAGGAATTGGCGGCGAAGGAAGGTCTGACGCTGGAGCAGACAGTGGCCGTGGGCGACGGCGCCAACGACCTGCCGATGCTGGCGCTGGCGGGCCTGGGCGTGGCGTTCCGGGCCAAACCGCTGGTACGCCAGTCGGCCCAGCAGGCGATCTCGACCTTGGGCCTGGATGGCGTGCTCTATCTGTTGGGCCAGCCGGATCGCACATAACACCCTGTAGCGCTGGGCCTGCCAGTGATAGCGGCAGTGTGTCAGTCAGGGCCTCTTCGCGAGCAAGCTATGCTCCCACCGTGTTGTACTCACCGGAGTCGAGCACTAGTGGGAGCAAAGCTTGCTCGCGAACGGGGCCAGCCACGGCCCCCCATGATTGTCAGGCAGAAGCCTGAGTAATCACCGCCACATCGCGCAGTGGCTTGCCGCGCACCGGGGCATCCCCGGCCA
Organism: Pseudomonas baltica; assembly: GCF_031880315.1. Classification (NCBI taxonomy): domain Bacteria; kingdom Pseudomonadati; phylum Pseudomonadota; class Gammaproteobacteria; order Pseudomonadales; family Pseudomonadaceae; genus Pseudomonas; species Pseudomonas baltica. The sequence continues at coordinate 4,092,101 of NZ_CP134771.1, forward strand.
CATAGTAGTCAGCCGTACTGCGGGGCAGTGGCGCGCGTCCGCGAATCATGTCGGCGATCTTCTCGGCGATCATGATGGTCGGGGCATTCAGGTTGCCGGTGGTGATGATCGGCATGATCGACGCATCGACCACGCGCAGACCCTGCATCCCGTGCACGCGGCCTTGATGGTCGACCACCGCCATCTCGTCGGTGCCCATCTTGCACGAGCACGACGGGTGGAACGCGGTCTCGGCATGCTCGCGAATGAACTGATTCAGTTGCTCATCCGACTGCACTTCCACGCCAGGGCTGATCTCGCGGCCGCGGTAAGCGTCCAGCGCGGGCTGCTGCATGATTTCGCGGGTCAGGCGGATGCCGTCACGGAATTCCTGCCAGTCCTGCTCGGTGGCCATGTAGTTGAAAAGAATGCTCGGATAGTCCCGCGGATTCTTCGACTTCAGCTGCACCCGGCCGCGGCTCGGCGAGCGCATCGAACCGACGTGAGCCTGGAAACCATGCTCCTTGACGCCATTGCTGCCGTTGTAATTGATCGCCACCGGAAGGAAGTGATACTGGATGTTCGGCCATTCGAACTCCGGCCGCGAACGGATGAAACCGCCGGCCTCGAACTGGTTGCTGGCGCCGATGCCGGTGCCGTTGAACATCCACTCGGCGCCGATGGCCGGCTGGTTATGCAGCAGCAACGAGGGATACAGCGACACCGGTTGGGTGCAGGCGTATTGCAGATACATCTCCAGGTGATCCTGCAGGTTCTGGCCGACGCCAGGCAGGTCGTGCACCACGGGAATATCCAACGCTTCGAGCAGTGCGGCCGGGCCGACGCCGGAGCGCTGGAGCACCTGTGGCGAGGCGATGGCGCCGCTGCACAGCAGCACTTCCTTGCGGGCGCGGGCTTCGATGCGCTTGTCGCTGTCGCCTTCCAGATAGGTCACGCCCACGGCGCGCTTGCCGTCGAACAGAATCCGATCGGTCAGGGCGTGGGTGACGATGGTCAGGGTCGAACGCTGCTTGGCAATGTCCAGGTAACCGCGCGCGGTGCTGGCGCGACGGCCGTTGGGCGTCACCGTGCGGTCCATCGGGCCGAAGCCTTCCTGCTGGTAGCCGTTGAGGTCTTCGGTGCGCGGATAACCGGCTTGCACGCCGGCCTCGACCATGGCGTGGAACAACGGATTGTTGCCGGCCTTGGGGGTGGTCACGCTGACCGGGCCGTCGCCGCCGTGGTAATCATTGGGGCCGATGTCGCGGGTTTCGGCTTTCTTGAAGTAGGGCAGGCAGTCCAGGTACGACCAGTCTTCGAGGCCTGGCAGTTTCGCCCAGCCGTCGTAGTCCATGGCGTTGCCGCGGATATAGCACATGCCGTTGATCAAGGAGGAACCGCCCAGGCCCTTGCCGCGCCCGCATTCCATGCGACGGTTGTCCATGTGCGGCTCGGGGTCGGTCTCGTAGGCCCAGTTGTAGCGACGGCCCTGCAGTGGGAAGGCGAGGGCGGCGGGCATCTGGGTGCGGAAGTCGAGGCGGTAGTCAGGGCCGCCGGCTTCAAGCAGCAGCACGGTGACGCCGGCGTCTTCGGTCAGGCGCGCGGCCAGGGTGTTACCGGCCGAGCCGGCGCCAATGATGATGTAATCGAATTCTTGGGACATGGGATGTTCCCTCTTGGTGAGTCAGGTTTAAGCGCGGTGCTCTCAGGGGCCTCTTCGCGAGCAAGCTTCGCTCCCACAGGAGCGAGGCTTGCCTGCGAAGAGGCCAGCCCGGTCACCGCACCTCTATCGGCAAGCTACGGTGTTCAGAACACCGACGCGTAATCGCCCAGCTCGACCTGCACGGACTTGATGCGGGTGTACTGCGCCAACGAGCTGATGCCGTTCTCGCGGCCCACGCCGGACTGCTTGTAGCCGCCCACCGGCATCTTCGCGTCGGATTCGCCCCAGGCGTTGATCCAGCAGATACCGGCTTCGAGCTGATGAATCACGCGGTGCGCGCGGTTCAGGTCCTTGGTCACCAGGCCGGCGGCCAGACCGAACTCGGTGTCGTTGGCGCGGCGGATCACTTCTTCCTCACTTTCATAGGTGAGGATGCTCATCACCGGGCCGAAGATTTCTTCGCGCACGATGGTCATCTCGTCGGTGCAATCGGTGAACACCGTGGGCGCCACATAGGCCCCCTCAGCGAAGGCGTCGTCAGTCAGGCGATCGCCGCCGCACAGCAGCCGTGCGCCTTGTTCCTTGCCCTTGGCGATGTAGCCGAGCACGCTTTCCATGTGGGCGAAGCTGACCAGCGGGCCGAAGTTGGTGTTCTCATCCTGTGGGTCACCAATGCGAATACGCTTCACGCGCTCGGCAATCTTGGCTTCGAAGGCGCCTTGCAACGCCTTGGGCACGAACACGCGAGTACCGTTGGTGCACACCTGACCCGAGCTGTAGAAGTTGGCCATCATGGCGATGTCGGCGGCGCGGTCGAGGTCGGCGTCGTCGAAAATGATCAGCGGGCTCTTGCCGCCCAGCTCCATGGTCACTTCCTTGAGCGAACTGCTCGAGGCGCTGGCCATGACTTTCTTGCCGGTGTCGGTGCCGCCGGTGAAGGAGATCTTCTCGATGCGCGGGTGCTCGGTCAGCCAGCTGCCGACTTCGCGGCCGCTGCCGGTCAGCACGTTGAACACGCCATCGGGCAGGCCGGCGGCGGTGTAGATTTCCGCCAGCTTGAGGGTGGTCAGCGAGGTGACTTCGCTGGGCTTGAAGATCATCGCGTTGCCGGCGGCCAGAGCGGGTGCGGATTTCCACAGGGCGATCTGGATCGGGTAGTTCCAGGCGCCGATGCCGACGGTCACGCCCAGCGGCTCGCGGCGGGTATAGACGAACGAGCTGTCGCGCAGCGGGATCTGCTCGCCTTCGATGGCAGGCACCAGGCCGGCGTAATACTCCAGCACGTCGGCACCGGTGACGATGTCGACATAACGGGTTTCGGAGTAGGCCTTGCCGGTATCGAGGGTTTCGAGCTGGGCGAGTTCGTCGTTGCGTTCACGAAGGATATCGACGGCGCGACGCAGGATGCGCGAACGCTCCATGGCGGTCATGGCGGCCCAGACCTTCTGGCCTTTCTCGGCGCTGACCACGGCGCGTTCGACGTCCGCTTCGGTCGCGCGCTGGACCTTGGCGAGGACTTCCCCGGTGGCCGGGTTGATGGCGTCGAAAGTGGCGCTGCCGCTGGCGTCGACGTAACCACCATCGATGTAGAGTTTTTGCAGTTCGAAACGGGCCATAAAATCCTCGCTAAAGCTGAGTGAGTGGCGCTATCCCCCTGGGCCGCGGCCCATTCCGGCAGCCTGGCTGCCGGGAGGTCCAGGAGGCAGGGTCGTCATGCGCCCGTGCCCACCTGTTTCGCCAATTGCGTATCCATGTATTCGAAGGCGATCTGCTGCGCCTGCTCGGTGTCGAAGGCATCCCCCGACAGCGCGCCGCGCAACCACAGACCGTCGATCAAAGCGGCCAGTCCGCGGGCGGCGCTGCGTGCGTCTTCAAGCACGAGCACGCGGCGGAACTGGCAGCACAGGTTGGAATACAGGCGGTGGTCGTTGATCCGCTGCAACCTGTGCAATGACGGTTGATGCATGCTGGCGGCCCAGAAGGCCAGCCAGGTTTTCATTGCCGGGCCGTTGACCTGACTGGCGTCGAAGTTGCCTTCGATGATCAGTTGCAGGTGCGCCCTGGGCGAGTCGTCGACCAGCGCTTGGCGGCGGGCGGCGACGTTTTCGATGAGCGCGTTCATCAGGTACCGCATGGTCGCTGCGATCAGGCCGTTCTTGTCCTGAAAGTAGTGACTGATGATCCCGTTCGAGACCCCCGCCAAGCGGGCGATCAACGCAATGCTGGCATCGGCCATGCCGACCTGATCGACGGCCTGAAGCGTGGCTTCGATCAATTGCTGGCGGCGTATGGGCTGCATACCGACCTTTGGCATCTGTAACTCTCCTTAAGCCTTGGGCCCTGCCGCGGACGTGATACGTCCGTCGAAACCAAGACCAGTGTATTTTATTTAGATTGAACGTTCAATCAATAAAAAATCGGGCGCAAAATCGAGGTGCTTTATATCACCCCGCCGCCGGGCTGGTCTGTGTGGCGTGAATCTGAAATTGCCAGAGTATGAAGATGAGATTCGCGTCGCTCCCTTCGCGGGCAAGCCTTAGTCCCACAGAAGCGAGTCATACACCTGTGGGAGCGAGGCTTGCCTGCGAAAGGGCCGGTGTGACCAATGCAAGACTCAGCCGTGATTCTTGCCCAGCAACGCGTGATACAACTCGCTGTCGCCCAGAATCCCCACCACTTGGTTGTTGTCCTGCAGCACCAGCTTGTGGCCAGTCTGGTAGCGGATCTGCAGGGCATCGCGCATGCTGATGTCGGCGCTGACCACGGTAGGGCGGCGGTCCAGGCCATCGAAGCCCTGGCCGCTGGCCCAGTTCTGCGAATCCATTGTCGCGCCGCCCTGGCTGATGCCTGCGAAGCTGTTGTCGCTGCCCAGGTTGATCCACGAATCGCTGCCCGGATCGAGGCACACCTTGGCGCCGTTGATGCGGTTGCACTGGTCCAGCGTGCGCATCAGGCTGCGCCCGCACAGCACATTGAGCGGGTTGGTGTGAGCGACGAAGGTGCGCACGTATTCGTCGGCCGGGTTGAGCACGATCTCTTCCGGCACGCTGTACTGCACGATGCGCCCGTCTTTCATGATGGCGATACGCGAACCCAGTTTGAGGGCTTCGTCGAGGTCGTGGCTGACGAACACAATGGTCTTCTGCAGTTTGCTCTGCAGCGCCAGCAGTTCGTCCTGCAGGCCTTGGCGGATCAGCGGATCGAGGGCCGAGAAGGGTTCATCCATCAGCAAGATATCGGCATCCATGGCCAGCGCCCGGGCCAGGCCGACACGCTGCTGCATGCCGCCGGACAGCTCGTCGGGCTTCTTGTTGCGCCACTGCCCAAGGCCTACGAGTTCGAGTTTTTCGTCGACCAGCTTGTTGCGTTCCTTCTCCGGGCGACCCTGCATCTCGAGGCCGAAGCTGATGTTCTCGCGCACCGTCAGCCACGGCATCAGGGCGAATTTCTGGAACACCATGGCGATACGCTTGGTGCGCATCAGCTTGAGTTCGGCCGGGGTGCAGTTGGCGATGTTGATCTGCGAGCCTTCGTGCTCGACGAACAGCGAGCCGCGGCTCACGGTATTGAGGCCGTTGATGCAACGCAGCAGGCTCGACTTGCCCGAGCCGGACAGCCCCATCAGCACGCAGATTTCGCCTTTTTCGACTTCGAGGCTGGCCTTTTCGACGCCGACGATCTGGCCGATCTTCTTCAGGATCTGGTCGCGGGTCATGCCTTGATCGAGCAGCTTCAGGGCTTCACGCGGGTCCTTGGAGAAGATGACGTCTACGTTGTCGAATTTGATGATGCTCATTGGTCGGCCCTCACCTTGGCGTCAGGTTGCTTGCAGATACGGTCGAGCATGATCGCCAGTAATACGATCGCCAGCCCGGCTTCGAAGCCCAGGGCGATATCAGCGGTGTTCAGAGCGTTGACCACGGGTTTGCCCAGGCCGTCGGCACCGACGAGGGCGGCGACCACCACCATCGACAGCGACAGCATGATGCATTGAGTGATGCCTGCCGCGATGCTGGGCATGGCGTGGGGCAGTTCGATACGCGACAGCAACTGGCGGCGCGAGCAGCCGAAGGCCTTGCCGGCGTCGAGCAGTTCATGGGGCACGTCGAGGATGCCCAGATAGGTCAGGCGGATCGGTGCGGCGATGGCGAACACCACCGTTGAAATCAGCCCCGGCACGACGCCCAGGCCGAACAGCGTCAGGGTAGGGATCAGGTACACGAAGGTCGGTACGGTCTGCATCAGATCGAGCACCGGCCGCATCACGGTATAGAACATCGGTTTGTGCGCGGCGATGATGCCCAGCGGCACGCCGATGATGACGCACACGAGCGTGGCGAATACCACCTGAGACAGGGTCTCCATGGTCTCTTGCCAGTAGCCCAGGTTGAGAATGAGCAGGAATGAGGCGACGACGAAAACGGTCAGGCCCCATTTGCGCTGGATGAAATGCGCCAGTGCCGCGATCAATGCCGTGAGGACCAGCGGGTTGAACCACGTGAGGCCAAAAGTGAGGCCGTGGATCATGCCTTCGAGGGTGGAGGAAATGGCGTCGAAGGTGCTAGCGCCGTGGCGGGTCAACCAGTCGACGAATGCCGCGATGTATTCGCCGAGTGGGAGTTTATGATCTGTCAGCAACATAGTGAATGTCCGCATGCAGGGGAATCGGAGCAGGGCCGGGCGGCCAGCGCCGCCCGGTCGTTGCGATTACTTCGTGAGCTGAGCCTTGGCGGCCTCCAGGCCTGGTTTGCCATCAACGGTGGTCACGCCGGCAAGCCAGGTGTCGAGCACTTGCGGGTTGTTCTTCAGCCAGGCCTTGGCGGCCACGTCCGGCTTCATCTTGTCGTCGAGCACATTGCCCATCAGCGAGCTTTCCATCGTCAGCGTGAAGCTGAGGTTTTTCAGCAGTTGCCCAACGTTGCTGCACTCCTGGGTGTAACCCTTGCGCACGTTGGTGTAGATGGTGGCCTGGCCGAAGTTCGGGCCGAAGTAGTCGTCGCCACCGGTCAGGTACTTCATCTTGAAGCGGGTGTTCATCGGGTGCGGTTCCCAGCCCAGGAACACCACGTCGGTGTTGCGACGCTCGGCGCGGTCGACCTGCGAGAGCATGCCGGCTTCGCTCGACTCGACCACCTTGAACCCTGCATCTTTCAGGCCGAAAGCGTTTTTATCGATCATGCTCTGGATCAGGCGGTTGCCGTCGTTGCCGGGCTCGATGCCGTAGATCTTGCCGTCGAGCTCTTTCTTGAATTTGACGATGTCGGCGAAGTCATGCAGGCCCTTGTCGTACAGCGCCTGAGGCACGGCCAGGGTGTACTTGGCGTTCTCCAGGTTGGCGCGCACGGTTTCCACGGTGCCGGCATCGCGATAAGGCTTGATGTCGTTTTCCATGGTCGGCATCCAGTTACCCAGGAACACGTCCATGTTCTTGCCATCGGCCAGCGACTTGTAGGTCACGGGTACGGAGATCATGGTGGTCTTGGTCTTGTAGCCCAAGGACTGCAGCACGGCGCTGGTGACCGCGGTGGTGACGGTAATGTCGGTCCAGCCGACATCCGAGAAATTGACCGTGCCGCATTGCGCAGGCTCTGCGGCGTGGGCCATCACGGGTAGACACAGCATGGCGGCCAACAACAGCGAGGGTGAACCTTTCATGGGTGAGCTCCTGAGGTGTTTTCTCGTCGACCCCCTGGCGAGGGTCGCTTGTAGGTGTTGCGGCTGACGGGCGGCGCTGGGGTCTGCAAACGCTCTGGCCGAGTGCCTGACAATCGAATCTGTATTGATCATGCCCCCGTCGATAATCAATCGCCTACAGGGGGCGTCGTATCCAGTACAGAGCGAGTCGTATCCAGTATCGATGACGTCGCTTACAGATTTTCGAGCCCCGCAAATCAAGCAAAAGTGTCGGATGGGCCCCTGAAAACGGCCTCTGCCGCGCACTGACGTTGATGGGCAAGCGTTTGTCGGTTGCAGACGCTGCGCCCCGCCGCAAAAGCCCGATGATGCCAGGCAATCGGCGGATTGCTTCTCCATCCTAGCAGCTCCGCCCCCCGGCACCCGGAGTTTGACGGGGCTCAGCCTCAGGAGTTCGCGGCAATGGCTATCAGTGTGTTCGACTTGTTCAAGATCGGTATCGGGCCTTCCAGCTCGCACACCGTCGGCCCCATGCGGGCCGCTGCCTTGTTCGTCCAGGGGCTGCGTGAGCGCGACGAGCTCAACCATGTGCGGCGCGTCGAAGTACGTCTGTATGGCTCGCTGTCGGCCACCGGTATCGGCCATGGCAGCGACAACGCCGTGGTCATGGGCCTGATGGGCGAGTGGCCCGATGCAATCGACCCTGCCTGCATCAGCCTGCGCATCGCCAGCCTGCGCGAGACCGACACGCTGATGCTCAACGGCCAGCTGCCGATCCCGTTCGTGTGGCAGCGCGACATGCTGTTGCTGGACGAAAACCTGCCCTACCACCCCAACGCCATGACCCTGATCGCCGAAGGCGAGCAGGGCGAGCTGCACCGCGACACTTACTATTCAGTGGGCGGCGGCTTTGTGGTGGATGCGGCGCAGGCGGCCAGCGGCGTGCTGGATGCCGACAACACCGTGCTGCCTTATGACTTCAACAGCGCGGTTGAGCTGTTGGAATTATGCGAGCGGCATCAGTTGCGGATTTCCGAATTGATGATGGCCAACGAGAAGGTCTGGCGTCACGAAGCAGAAATCCGCGCCGGGCTGATGAAGCTTTGGCATGCCATGCAGGCTTGCGTCGAACAGGGCCTGTTGCACGAGGGCATCCTGCCGGGCGGCCTGAATGTGCGTCGGCGTGCGGCCAAGCTGCACCGCAGCCTGCTGGAACTGAACAAGCCCAACGTGATCGGCTCGACCCTGAGCGCCATGGAGTGGGTCAACCTGTTCGCCCTGGCGGTCAACGAAGAAAACGCCGCCGGCGGGCGCATGGTCACCGCGCCCACCAACGGCGCGGCGGGGATCATTCCAGCGGTGCTGCATTACTACATGAAGTTCAGCGACGAGGTCAGCGAGGCCAACGTGGTGGACTTCTTCCTCGGCGCGGCGGCAGTGGGCATTCTGTGCAAGAAGAACGCCTCGATCTCGGGCGCCGAAGTCGGCTGCCAGGGCGAGGTCGGCTCGGCCTGCGCCATGGCGGCGGCCGGGCTGGCGGAGATTCTGGGCGCCACCCCGGCGCAGGTCGAGAATGCCGCGGAAATCGGCCTGGAACACAACCTCGGACTGACCTGCGACCCGGTCGGCGGGTTGGTGCAGGTGCCGTGCATCGAGCGCAACGCGATCGCTGCGGTCAAGGCCATCAACGCCGCGCAGATGGCCTTGCGTGGCGATGGCCAGCATTTTATTTCGCTCGATCGGGTGATCCGCACCATGCGCGATACCGGGGCGGATATGCACTCCAAATACAAGGAAACATCGCGCGGTGGATTGGCAGTGAATACGATCGAGTGTTGATTCACATCTGTATCGCATGGGATGCCCTTTCGCGGGAAAGCCTCGCTCCCACAGTTCGGCCCAAGACCGTCCAACGCTGTGGGAGCAAGGTCGCGCGTTCGGCGGCAAAGAGGCCGGCCCTGCCTGTCGACTGACCCGCCGCCACATTAATGCTCACTTCGCACCCGCCGCGCCACGTTTTGGCGCGCCTTCCCTGATGGCCTGGTGATGCCAACGACCCTCACATGCTCGCTACCGGCGTAGCGTGCTTGCGGGAACACTTCTTTCATCTTCGGGCCTGCGTCTTGCACAGCGTTGCTACCGAAGTGCTCAGAGACCGCGACCCGCCGTGGCGTTGCCCGTCCTCACGCGCCACTTCCCAAGACCGACCTAGACGCATTGCGACGTCGTTTTCAGGTTTTATTGAATAGCCATTCAATTTACGGCATGGCATTTGCGTTGTGTTCGTCATGCCCATCAGCGTCACCGATGGCAAGAACAAGAGCCCACGCCTGGGGCCACCCTATAGCTACGTGAGGAGATACCGCGATGACGTCTTTTACTTCAGGGGCCCAACCCCAGACCCGCACGCCTCAATCCATCGGCTTTCTGCTGCTGGATAATTTCACGCTGATTTCCCTGGCCTCCGCAGTCGAGCCCCTGCGCATGGCCAACCAGCTGTCGGGTCGCGAGCTGTATCGTTGGGTCACCCTGAGCGTCGACGGTAACCAGGTATGGGCCAGCGATGGCCTGCAGATCACCCCCGATGCCGCCATGCACAAGGCGCCGGCACTCGACACCGTCATCGTCTGCGGTGGCGTTGGCATCCAGCGCACCGTTACCCGTGAACATGTGTCGTGGCTGCAGAGCCAGGCCCGCCAGTCACGCCGCCTTGGCGCGGTGTGCACCGGCAGCTGGGCGCTGGCCTGCGCCGGCCTGCTCGATGGTTTTGATTGCAGCGTGCACTGGGAATGCCTGGCCTCGATGCAGGAAGCCTTCCCGCGTGTGGCCATGAGCACGCGTCTGTTCACCCTCGACCGCAACCGCTTCACCAGCTCGGGCGGCACCGCGCCGCTGGACATGATGCTGCACCTGATCAGCCGCGATCATGGCCGTGAATTATCGGCGGCCATCTCGGAGATGTTCGTCTATGAGCGCATCCGCAACGAACAGGATCACCAGCGCGTGCCCCTCAAGCACATGCTCGGCACCAACCAGCCCAAATTGCAGGAAATCGTCGCGTTGATGGAAGCCAACCTCGAGGAGCCTATCGACCTCGATGAGCTGGCGGTTTATGTCGCCGTGTCGCGTCGGCAGTTGGAGCGGTTGTTCCAGAAGTACCTGCATTGTTCGCCGTCACGCTACTACCTCAAGCTGCGGTTGATTCGTGCGCGGCAACTGCTCAAGCAGACGCCGATGTCGATCATCGAAGTGGCGTCGGTGTGCGGGTTTGTCTCCACGCCGCACTTCTCCAAGTGCTACCGCGAGTACTTCGGCATTCCGCCGCGCGATGAGCGCGTAGGGTCGAATAACTCCCAGCAAGTGGCGATGATCCCGATTCCGCAGTCCATGGTGTTGGCGCCGTTGTCCGGGCCGTTGTCGGCCTTGAGTCAGGCGCGTAATGAATCGACGTTTGCCAGCGTACGGCTGTAACGCGTCGCCCGACTTTCGGGCCTCTTCGCGGGCAAGCCTTGCTCCCACACGGGCGGTGTGATGAACACCTGTGGGAGCAAGGCTTGCCCGCGAAGAGGCCGGCCCTGACAAATCAGTGCCTCAGGCCGTAGCCTTCTTGAACTGCGCCAATGCCGGCAGCAACTGCTTGTCGATCGCCTCGCGCACCGCTGGCAAGATCGTTGCGCTGCCGGTCAGGATCTCCTCCACCATCTTGCGCAACGCCTTGAACCGCGCTTCATCCAGTCCCCTCACCGCACACTGACACGCCTGTTCGGCAGTGGCGCCGGGCGGTGTTTCGAAACCCAGCGCCCTGAGGTGGCTGAGCAGGTCTTCCTGGTCAATCAAATCCGCGTGCATCATGGCGCTTGTCCTTTATGGCAGAAGGGAGGATTGATCGGATTCTGGTTGCAGGCGCGCAGCTGGGCAAGTCCCGAGTGACGGCTTGGCAGGGATAGCTAACAGCGTGTCGTTTTTGGACGCGAGGGACGCTTGCTGAATCGGCACACTGCACCCGGCCAGGATGGCGCCTGGGGTTTGGTCACCTTCCAGGCAATGGTTGGTCGCTAACGAAAAACCCCGGTGTTGCGCACGGCTTTACCGGGGATTTTTCTGTTGCAAGCTGACTCGATGCAAACGCTCGCTACGCCCTCAGCGCCATAGCTTTCAGCTTAGTGGCCCCCTGTCCGATCTCAGCATTCAAGATGCTGCATTGCTCCTCGGCCAGATATTGCACGACTGCTGCCAAGTCCTTCGCGACATGTCCCTTCCCGGTAGATAGATCATCCTGAATAGCCCGACCCAAAGCTGACAGCCACCGCAGACACTCGTGGCTGGCCCGCATTGTATCGAGGGATTCGCTGGCTATTTTTTGTACAGTTACTGGCGTATTCATTGGCGAGCCTCCTGCACCACAGGGTTGGCAAGATCGCCCTGGCGGGAAACACTAGGCGCCAAACAGCAAATGCGGGGAATACGGATTTCAAGCGGCTTGGTACGGATCATTTATGTAGCTCCTGTTGTTGAGGAACTATTGTTTTTTCGGGTCGCCAAACCCGTTCGCTGATGTGCAGCGACCTCGGCACGATACCGGGCATCACCGGCGCTCGCAACAGCAATACCAGGGACGAAAGGACCGGGCCTGCTAGCCCTTGGGCACCTGCCACCCCCCTCCCAATGCCACCACCAACCCCACGCTGGCCTCGACCTGCCGCGTCTCCAGACTCTGCAACTGCCGCTGCGCCAACAACGCCGCCGTCTGCGCGGTCACCACTTCCAGATAGCTCGCCGCTCCCGCCTGATAGCTGCTCATCGCAATCTGTTCCGAGGCATTAGCGGCATCCACCGCAGCCTTCTCGTCCACCGCTTCGCGCTGCAAATCACGCAACTGGCCGAGGTTGTCCTCGACCTCGCGCACGGCGTGCAGCACCTTGCTGTGATACTGCGCGGCGGCTTCGTCAAACTCGGCTTTTGCCTGGCGATCCGCCGCGCTGCGCCGGCCGCCATCGAACAGCGGCAGATTCAGCACCGGACCGATCGCCCAATAGCGATTGGCGGCGCTGAGCAGATTGCCGACGCCCTGGGTTTGCCCGCCGATCAACCCGCTGAGGCTGAAATCCGGATACCACGCCGCCCGCGCCACACCGATATTGGCGTTGGCAGCGAACACTCGGCGCTCGGCTGCGGCCACATCCGGGCGACGTTGCAGCAGGCGGCTCGGCAACTGCGCCGGTAACTCAGGTATGGCCATCAGCGGCTGGTCGGCCGCCAGGGAGAACTCGCTCGGCAATTGACCCACCAGCTCGGCAATCGCATGCTCGGCGAGATTGCGCTGCGCACGGACATCATCCAGCTGTGATTGGGCTTCGGCCAGTTGGCTCTGGGCACGTGTGAGGTCCAGCTCGGAGGAGATCTTGCCTTCGTAGCGATCCTTGGTCAGCTGCAGCGCCTGGCTGTAATCGTCGAGCGAGTGGCTCAGCGTCCCGGCTTGGGCATCCAGGCCGCGAGCCTGCACGTAGAGCGTGGCCAGTTGCTGTTGCAGGCTCAATTGCGCGGCGGCCAGGTCGTCACCGCTGGCCTGCGCCTGGGCATCACCGGCGGCGACCTGGTTGCGGATGCGCCCCCACAGGTCGAGGTCGAAATTCAGGCTGACGGTAGCCGTATTGCTGTTGTACACCGACGGCTGAGTATCACCGCGCAACGGTCGGTTATCCGATTGACGCTGGCGCACGGGGGATGCCGAAGCGCCGATCTGCGGCCACAGCCCGCCATGCAAACCGCTGGCATAGGCGGTGGCGGCATCGAAGTGCGCCACGGCGGCGGCCAGGTCCGGGTTGGCCTTGAGCAACTGCTGTTGCAGGCTGTTCAAGCGCTCATCGTGGTACAGCTGCCACCACTGTGTCGGCAGTTGATCGTCGGCGGCGACAGCATGCCAGGGGCCGACCTGTTCGCCGTAGTGCTCGGGCAGCGCCACGCTCGGCGCCTTGTAGGTGGGCGCCAGCGAGCAGCCCTGCAGCGCGAGGGCCAACAGCAGGGCGGCAAAGCGTGCGCAATCAAGCCTTGGGCGCATGGGCAACTCCTGTCTCGGCCAGCTTCACGGGGTCGTTCTCGCGCAGGGCATCGGGCGGGTTGTCGACCACCCGGTCCTTGGTCGCCAGGCCTTGGTCGATCACCAAGCGCGCGCCGAGGTCCAGACCGATATGAATGTCGCGCATATGCACATGGTTGCTGGCATCCAGCACCGCCACCTGGGTGCCTTGGGCGCGGAAGATCAGCGCGCTGGACGGGATACTGACTGCGTGCAGATCGGCGGCGACCTTGACCGTGGTGTCGGCGTAGTCACCGGGCATCAGCGCGCCGTCCGGGTTGTCGGCGACGAATTGCGCCAGCAATGTGCCGGAGCGCGGGTCCACCGAAGTGGAGTCGCCCAGCAGGGTGGCGGTATAGGTCTTGCCGGGGTGTTCGGGCACCGTCAGCTGCACTTGCAGGCCGGGGTGCACGGCGCTGGCGTAGTTCTGCGGCACCGGAATGTACAGGCGCAGGCGGCGGGTGTCGGCGATGGTGAACAGGGATGTGGTCCCGCCGTCGTCGGCCTTGATCAACTGGCCGATGTCGGTGTTGCGCGCGGTGATGGTGCCGGTGAATGGCGCACGAATGGTCTTGTACGCTTCAAGGTCCTTGAGCCGAGCGTAATCGGCCTCGGCGGCTTGCACATCGGCCTTGGCCACGGCGGCGCTGGAGACTTTTTCGTCCACCTCTTGTTGCGACACCGAATGGGTGTCGAGCAGATGCTGCCAGCGTTGCGCGGTGCTGCCGGCCAGTTGCGCACTGGCCTTTTGTTGCAGCAGGTGCGCATAGGCCTGGGCCATCTGCTGGTCGAGTTCGGGGCTGTCGATATCGGCCAGCACCTGGCCGGCCTGGACCTGGGTGCCGATGTCGGCTTTCCAGTCCTTGAGGTAGCCGCTCACCCGGGCGTTGATCGGCGCCATGTTCCAGGCCTGCAGATGCGCGGGCAGGCTCAGGGTGTCGCCTTGGGCATTGACGCTCGGGGCGAAGGTGCTGACCACCGGTATCGCCTGGCTTTCGGTCCAGGCCTGCACGGCGTGGGCATCGCGGCTGCGGGCCGAGAGGCCGACGCCGACCAGCACGGCTGCCAGGGTCAGGCCGCTGATGCCGGCCACCATCAAGCGTTTGCGCGAAGGGGTAGGGTTAGATGACATGAGCGGTTTCTCCAACGACAGCGCGAGGGGTTGAGCGACGGTGCGCCAGGCTGAACACCACGGGCACGAACAACAAAGTAGCGGTAGTGGCGAGGATCAGGCCGCCGATCACGGCGCGCCCCAGCGGTGCGTTCTGCTCTTGCGAAATGGCCAGCGGCAACATGCCGATGATCATCGCCAGCGCAGTCATGCACACCGGGCGAAAGCGCGTGTAGCCGGCCTCCATGGCGGCCTTGAGGGCGTCGCCGTGTTCGGCCAGGCGCTCGCGGCAGAAACTCACCACCAGGATCGAGTTCGCCGTGGCCACGCCCATGCACAGGATGGCCCCGGTGAGTGCCGGCACCGACAGCGAGGTACCGCTGAGGAACAGCATCCACACGATCCCGGCCAGCGCCGCCGGCAGGGCGGTGATGATCACGAACGGGTCGACCCATGACTGGAAGTTGATGACGATCAGCAAGTAGATCAGTACCACCGCCCCCAGCAGGCCGACGCTCAAACCGTTGAAGGCTTCATGCAGCGCGTCGATCTGCCCGTGCAGGCTGATGATCGCGCCTTTGGGCCGCAAGCTGGCGGTGTCGTCGATGGCCTGTTGAATGTCTTTGGCCACGCCGCCCAGATCGCGGCCTTGCACGTTGGCGTAGATGTCCAGCGTCGGGGTGACGTTGTAGTGGGTGATCACATCGGCGCTGTTGACCCGCTTCAAGGTGGCGATACCGCCGAGCACGGTGCTCTGGCCATTGCTGCCGGTGATCGGCAGGGACTCGAGCTCCGGCAGGGTGTCCATGCGGTACTGCGGGGTCGCGCCGACCACCGAGTACGACACGCCGTTGGCCGGATTCAGCCAGTAAGTCGGCGCGGTCTGCGAGGTGCCGGCCAGTGAGGCGCCGAGGCTGGTGGTCACGTCACGCTCGGTAATGCCTAGCTGGTTGGCGCGCTGACGGTCGACGTTGACCTGCAACGATGGGTAGCCCAGCGATTGCTGCAGGCGCAGGTCGGCTATACCGGACACATGCTCCAGGCGGCGTTGCAGCTCGGCGGCATACGCACGGTTGGCGGCGTCGTTGGGCCCAGAGATTTTCACGTCCAGCGGCGCCGGTGCACCGAAGTTGAGGATCTGGCTGCTGATATCTGCGGGCATGAAGGCGAAGCCGGTGCCAGGGAAGCTTTGCGGCAGCACTTCACGCAGGCGCTTGACGTAGTCGGCAGTCGGCGCATGGCCTGGCTTGAGCGACACCTGGATGTCACCGTCCTGCGGGCCGACCGTGCCGCTGGCGCTGTAGGCCATGTCGATACCGCTGAGTGGGATGCCGATATTGTCGATGACGGTGTCGAGCTGATCCGGCGGCACGACCTCGCGGATCTTCGATTCGATGCGATCGAAGGCCGCCGCGCTTTCTTCGATACGCGTACCCAACGGCAGGCGCACGTGCATGGCCATGGCGCCGGCATCGGTGTTGGGGAAGAAGTCTTCACCCAGGCTCGGCAACAGCAGGAAGCTGGCCAATATGCAGGCCAGGAAGCCGATCAGGAAGCGCTTGCGGTTGCCCAGGGCCAGCAACAGCAGGCCATGATAGGCATCGCGCAGCGCCGAGAAGCCGCGCTCGAAACCGGCCTGGAAGCGGATCAGGCCGCTGACCACAGCGTTGCGGCGAGGGTGTGAGGTGGCAGTGAGATCGCTTTCGCGAGCAAGCTTTGCTCCCACAGTGTCCACCGCTCCAGCGTCGTGCGCTTGGGATCTTGAAGTGTCCACCGCTCCAGCGTCGTGCGCTTGGGATCTTGAAGTGTCCACCGCCCCAGCGTCGTGCGCTTGGGATCTTGAAGTGTCCACCGCTCCAGCGTCGTGCGCTTGGGATCTTGAAGTGTCAGCTGCTCCAGCGCGAAGAGGCCCGTCCTGCTGACCCGTTTCCCCATGCTGATCCCCTTCATGATGATTGATATAGGCATCTTCCGGATGATGCCCCTCACCGCCCTCGACCTTGTGCGGCTTGAGCAGGTACATCGCCAAGGTCGGCACCAGGGTCCGCGACAGCAAAAACGAACTGGCCATGGCGAAGATGACCGCCAGCGCCATCGGCCGGAACAGATAACCGGCGATGCCTTGCAGCATGAACATCGGCACGAACACGATGCAGATACACAGCAAGGACACGAACGCCGGCCCGACGATCTGCCTGGCGCCATCGAGGATCGCGTCCTTGACCGCCTTGCCTTGTTCCAGGTGCCAGTTGATGTTTTCGATGGTCACCGTGGCGTCATCCACCAGGATGCCAACGGCCAGCGCCAGCCCCCCGAGCGTCATGACGTTGAGGGTCTGCCCGGACACCGCCAGCAAGGCGATGGCCGACATCACCGCCAGCGGAATCGAAGCGGCGATGATCAGCGTCGAACGCCAGCTGCCGAGGAACAGCAGGATCATCACGCTGGTCAGCAAAGCGGCGATGATGCCTTCACGAGCAACGCTGCCGACCGACTCCTTGACGAACACCGAGGCATCGCCCAGCAACGTGGTCTTGAGCTCCGGCGGCAGGGTTTCGTTGATGCGCGGGAGCATGCCGCGAATGCTGTCGACGATTGACAGGGTCGAGATGTTGCCGTTCTTCAGCGCCGGCATCAGCACCGCGCGACGGCCGTCGACGCGCACGATATTGGTTTGCGGCGGCGAGCCGTCGCGCACGTGGGCGACCTGGCCGAGGGTGATTTCGGCGCCGTCGACCGTCTTGATCGGCAGGTCGTTGAGGGCGTCGATGGCGGTAGGGCTGTTGTTCAGCAGAATGGTGTATTCGTCACCGCCGAGTTTGGCGGTGCCCACCGGGATGATCTGGTTCTGCGCCGCCAGGGCGTTGGCCACATCCTGCGCCGACAGGCCCTTGGCGGCCAGCGCTTGCGGGTCGAGGTCGAGGGTGATCTGGCGTTGCTTGCCGCCCATTGGCGTCGGCATGGCCAGGCCCGGTACCGAGGTCAGTGGCAAGCGGACGCTGTTCTGCACCAGGTCACGAATCCGCGCTTCCGACAGCGTCGGGCTGGAGAACGCCATCTGCAGGATCGGCACCGTTGACGCGCTGTAGTTGAGGATCAATGGTGGGGTGATACCGGCCGGCATCTGCTTGAGCACGGTTTGCGACACCGCGGTCACTTGAGCGTTGGCCGTGCGGATATCGACACCCGGCTGGAAGAAGATCTTGACGATTCCCATGCCCGGCAAGGACTGCGACTCGATGTGCTCGATGTCGTTGACCGTGGTGCTCAGCGAGCGTTCGTAGGTGTAGATCACGCGTCCGGCCATGGCGTCTGGGGCCAGGCCGGCGTATTGCCAGACCACCGCGACCACTGGAATGCCGATGTCAGGGAACACATCGGTGGGTGTTCGTACGGCAGCGAGCGGCCCCACGATGCAGATGAAAATCGCCATCACGAGAAACGTATATGGCTTGGAAAGTGCGGTCTTGACCAGCCCGAGCATGCTAAGCCCCCCAATGTTGAATCGGCGCAGTCTTCCATGGAACACGCCAGACACTTCCTTAACTCGTATGAAGATTGCGTTAGGGCCTTGTTCATGGGGATTCATTTGTTTAGAGCGGTCGCGCTGCCCAAGCTTGTCGGCAAACAACACTGACTTCCTCTTTCTCGACTACGAATACAGGTACTGCTCATGAACGCAAAATGGCGTGTGTTGATCCCTCTGCTGGGTATGGTCGGGCTGCTTGCCGGCTGTGCCGGGCCGATGCCCAAGCCCGATCCGAATGATGCCTGGGTCGGCCTGCACGAAGAGCCGGACGCGGTGCTGATGGCCGCCGACCTGGACGGCAAGCGCTTGAACGACGGGCGTTACTTTGAAGTACCACCGGGCAAGCACCGGTTGGACATGACCTTGATCGTCGATGGCGTGGGCGACAACGACGAGCAGAACTGCTCGGCGCAGGTGGATTTTGGCCAGTTCAAGGCGGGCGGGCATTACAGCCTGGTGGAGAGCAGCCTGGGTGAGGATTACACGGTCAAGCTTGAAGACAGCAAGGGCAAGCAGATCGGGCATGCGTCTGATGTGACGTGCCTGCCGGGCTAACGGATTTGTGCTGATACGAGCGGCCCCTTCGCGGCCCGACGTGCACCCTTGCTCCGATAGTGTAAGCCGGCCCTGAGTCCTGCACCTGTGGGATCACAGCTCGCTGGCGAAGGGGCCGGTACAGCTCGCCAAAAACCATGGAATCTCCCGCAGAATCGACGGAACTGGAGCCGTACGCCTGCGCGAGCAAGGTTGCGTGTTTGGCGGCGAAGCGGCCATCCATGGCCACCCAAGTCAAAGCGCGATCTTGCGGCCTGCATATTCCGGTGCAGGCCAGTCTTGCTGGACAGCCGTTATTCGCTCCAGTGCCTCCTTCGTTTGCGGCGTAAAAGCCGCCGACTTCGGCCCCTCCAGATTCACTTGCAACAACATCTGCTCACTCGCCGCCATCACTTGCGCTTCTCCTTCGGGGTGGAGTGTCAGGTAGAGCTGCAAGCGCTTGCGATCCATCGCCATGATCTGGATCCGCGCCTCAACTGCTGCGCCCAGCTTCACTTCATGCAGATAATTGATGTGCGCCTCCAGGGTAAACAGCGTCAACCCGGTACGCTCACGGCTCCGTGCATCCAGGCCGATCTCGTCCATCAAGCCATCCACTGCATAGCTGAAAATCAGCAGGTAAAAGGCATCGCGCAGATGCCCGTTGTAGTCCACCCAGTCTGGCGGGATCGCGCCGCGCCAGCCGATCATTCTGCGAACGCCATGCCGTGCTTGGCCTTGGTCACCCGCACCGCGTCAAGTACTGCCAGCAGGCAGTCGTCGCGGTAGCGTTCCAGTGCGCTGATGCTGCGTTCGCCGAGTTGCTCCGTGGTGCCGTCGACCACGTCATCGATCAGCTTGTTGGTCAGTTCCGGCGCGGGCAGGTAGGTCCAGGGCAGTTGCAGCGCCGGGCCGAACTGGTTCATGAAGTGGCGCATGCCGGCATCGCCGCCGGCCAGGGTGTAGGTCAGAAAGGTGCCCATGAACGACCAGCGCAAGCCGGCGCCGAAGCGGATCGCGTCGTCGATTTCGCCGGTGGTGGCAACACCGTCGTTGACCAGGTGCAGGGCCTCGCGCCACAAGGCTTCGAGCAGACGATCGGCAATGAATCCGGGGACTTCCTTGCGTACGTGCAGCGGTCGCATGCCCAGCGATTGGTAGACCTTGATCGCCGCTTGCACGGCCTCGGGATCGGTCTGTTTGCCGCCGACGACTTCCACCAGCGGCAGCAGGTACACCGGGTTGAACGGATGGCCTACCACGCAGCGCTCGGGGTGCGTCGCGCCCTCGTAGAACTCGCTGGGCAGCAGGCCCGAGGTGCTGGAGCCGATCAAGGCGTTCGGTTTGGCGGCGGCGCTGATCCGGCTGTGCAATTGCAGCTTGAGATCGAGGCGCTCGGGGGCGCTTTCCTGGATGAAATCGGCGTCGCGCACGCATTCCTCGACAGTTGCCACAAAGCGCAGGCGCTCCTGGGAGGCGCTGGCGCTGAGGCCTTGCTTGACCAGTGCTGGCCAGGCATTGGCGATTCGTTGGCGCAAGGCGGCTTCGGCGCCGGGGGCAGGGTCCCAAGCGACCACGTCAAGGCCGTGGGCGAGGGCGCGGGCGACCCAGCCGCTGCCGATCACGCCGCTGCCGAGGGCGGCGAACGTCTTGATGTTGGTGATGTACGTCATGTGCGGTCCTCGTGTGTCGGATTCCGGCTGGGGAAATCCTTTAGATGTTTTGCAGGCCTGGATGGCCGCTTCGCGAGCAAGCTTTGCTCCCGCAGAGTTGCCAGAGTCGTACGCCTGTGGGAGCAAGGCTTGCCGCGAAGAGGGCAGAGGCCTGAGTCAAGGCATCAACGCCGGGTGAGGTTCATTTTTGCCCGGCCTTCGGCCGGCGTAAGGATGCGCGCGCCCAGGCGGGTGAGGATTTCACTCACGCGCTCGACCAATTGGCCGTTGGTCGCGAGCACGCCTTTTTCGAGCCACAGGTTGTCTTCCAGACCGACCCGCACATTGCCGCCCAGCAACACCGATTGCGCGGCCATGGGCATCTGCATGCGGCCGATGCCGAAACCGGACCACACCGCATCGCTGGGCAGGTTGTCGACCATGGCCTTCATGGTGGTGGTATCCGCCGGCGCGCCCCAAGGGATGCCTAGGCACAGCTGGAACAGCGGGTCGACCAGCAGCCCTTCCTTGATCATCTGCTTGGCGAACCACAGGTGGCCGGTATCGAAAATCTCCAGCTCGGCCTTCACGCCCAACTCGGTGATGCGCTGGGCGCCTGCACGCAGTTGCTGCGGGGTAGAGACGTAAATGGTGTTGCCGTCGCCGAAGTTGAGGGTGCCGCAATCCAGCGTGCAGATGTCCGGCAGCAACTCTTCGACATGGGCCAGGCGCGTCAGCGGGCCGACCAGATCGGTGCCGGGGCCGAAGTCGGTGGGCGATTCGCCCGCGCCGATCTCCAGGTCGCCGCCCATGCCAGCGGTGAGATTGACGATGATGTCGATGTCCGCCTCGCGGATGCGCTCCATGACTTCACGGTACAGCGCTACGTCACGGCTGAATTGCCCGGTCTGCGGGTCGCGCACATGGCAGTGGACCACGGTGGCGCCGGCCTTGGCGGCTTCGACGGCAGCGGCGGCGATCTGCTTGGGGGTGATGGGCACGAGGTGGCTCTTGCCGGTGGTGTCGCCCGCGCCGGTGAGGGCACAGGTGATGATGACGTCGTGGTTCATGGAGCTGATTCCTTTGGCCGGTTGGCGCTAACGGTGTTGACCGATACCTGCATCGGTGTGGCGCCCAGATTACGGTTTAGTCGCAAAGGAAAGGCGAACCACGGCGACGTGGACTTGTACACAGACGACTTGGGCGAGGAATACACGTAGTGGGCGGGAAGATATTTACGCCCTGATCCGTTGGACCAGGTTTTCAAATAGAGAGTTATTTTTATAGCCCGCAACTAATTCGGGATTTTGAAGTAAGTGTTTAAACTGCTGGTCGTATTCTGCTGCTTTAAGATAGTTGAAAGTTTCAGATACATCACCCTTCGTGGCCGAGGCTTTCAGGTAGGCGTCTTGAAGTTTAGCTCGCGCTTTATCTGGATTCTGGCCTGCACCATCCGTCGCCATTGAGAGTAGGCGCGAGTGAGTGGTCTCTGCTGCTTTTTTTGATGCGGGGATTGGTATGGCCGAACTTGAAGGTCTATTGATGGCTACAGGTCTCGTTTTTAATCGCGGAGTATTAATGTGTGTTCCTAATAGCTTTCCTACGTCAGGGTCTGTCTCTAGGAGGTGGTGAATTGTCCAAAGTTTTTTGAGCTGGAGATCATCTATAGGAATTGCCGTCCTTGCAGCACCCCATGCAGGCATATGCCCGGTAGGATCGAGATAGTTGATCGGGTCACTTTTCCCATAGGCATAGCAGTTCAACCCTCCTTTGCCAAAAGGACTGATACTATCCGGGCTATTGAACCGCATCAGTAAAGGGTTGTAGGTGCGGTAGCCGCTACCGAGCAAGTAATGGCACGATGGCGCCTCTTTGTACTGGCCGTTGAATGCCAATCGCGAGCGGACAGTTTGACTTTCTCGATGCAGGCCAAACGGAAGGTAACTCACAAAAGAGTGCCGCGATTGAGTCCTCAGGACGGAGTTATGCTGGTCAGTTGCTATCAGTTGAACACTCATTTTTTAATCTCCTGGTTTTGATGTCAGAGAGATTGCGCCGTGGGGTCTACAGTCGATAGCTATCAGATCTGGTAGGTAGCACCTCGCCGAATCGTTCAGTTACCCTCAATCCTAGGCGTTCATTACCGTTAAAGTGCTTGGTACCAAGCAGGATGAAAGTATTATCCAGAACGCCAGAGGTATTGATATCAAGGATTGGTCGTCAATTTGAGATTCCCACCCGCCGGCTTGCCATCGAACGTGGTCACCCCTTCAAGCCAGCGTTGCTGATCCGCCGGATGGGCCTTGAGCCAGGCCTTGGCCGACTCCAGCGCGTCCTTGTGATCGAGCAGCGGTTGCATCATCCGGCTCTCATCCTCGGCGCTGAAGGTCAGGTTGCTGACCAGCCGCTCCACGTTCGGGCAGCGGCTGGCGTAGTCCGGTGCGGTAACGGTCCATACCGTAGCCTTGCCTTCGTCCGGGCCCAGGGCGCCGTCGCTGCCGGTGAGGTAGGTCATCTTGATGTTGACGTTCATGGGGTGCGGGGCCCAGCCGAAGAATACGATGGCTTCATTGCGATTCACCGCGCGGCCCACCGCCGAGAGCATGCCGGCCTCGCTGGACTCCACCAGCTGGAAGCCGCCCAGGCCGAACTGGTTTTTGGCGATCATCGCCTTGATCTGGGTGTTGGCGCCCGAACCGGGCTCGATGCCGTAGATCTTGCCGCCCAGTTCGGTCTTGAACTTGGCGATGTCGGCGAAGTTTTTCAGGCCCTTGTCGGCCAGGTAGCTGGGTACTGCCAGGGTGGCGCGGGCGTCCTCCAGGCTGGGTTTGTCGAGCACGCGCACTTGCTTGGCGTCGACGAACGGCGTGATGGTCTGGGTCATCAGCGGGTTCCAGTAGCCGAGGAACAGGTCCAGACGCTGGTCACGGATGCCGGCGAAAATGATCTGCTGTGAAGCGCTGGTCTGCTTGGTCTCGTAGCCCAGGCCATCGAGCAGTACCTGAGTCATGGCGCTGGTGGCGATGACGTCGGTCCAGTTGACCACGCCCAGGCGTACGTTCTTGCAGCTGGGGGCTTCGGCGGCGCTGGCGTTCACGCTGAATATCGCGCTGGCGGTCAGGCTCAGCAAACAGCAACTCATCGATTTGTTCATGATGGCTCCTCGGGCTGGCGGCAGTTTCTCGTTGTTATAGGGCGTCGATGTCTGGGCACCGTGGCCCTGTCTAAGGTACGCAGCTGCCCGAGGGAAAAATCGCACTGCTGCGACGGGGACTTGCACGCTGGCGACCTGCCACGGTATTAACGTGCAGGTAGTGGTGTTGCTTAAATCGCTTTCGCAGGCAAGTCATGCCCGTGGTCCCAGTCCGTAAAGAAGACCCCCATGCCCCAGTGTTTTCATTTCCTGTTGTTACCCGGCTTTTCGGCGATGGGGTTCATCTCGGCCATCGAGCCGTTGCGCGTGGCCAATCGCTTCAAGGGCGAGCTGTATCGCTGGCAGGTGTTGAGCCTGGATGGCGGGCCGGTGACTGCCAGCAACGGCATGTCGGTGAACGCCGATGACGGCTTGATCGCGTTGAGCAAGGGCGCAACGCTTATGGTGGTGGCAGGCTTCGATCCATTACAGGCGTTTTGCGCGCCGTTGCAACATTGGCTGCGTCGCCATGATGGGGAAGGGGTGACGCTGGGTGGCATCGACACCGGCAGCTTCGTCCTGGCCGAGGCCGGGTTGCTGAGCGGTCATCGCGTGGCTTTGCACTGGGAGGCGCTGGACGCCTTTCGCGAGTCCTATCCCGCGCTCGAGGCCAGCCAGGAACTCTTCGAAGTCGATGGCCGGCGTATCACCTGCGCTGGCGGCACGGCGAGCATCGACCTGATGCTCGACCTGATCGCCCAGGCCCACGGCAGCGAACTCGCCATCCAGGTCTCCGAGCAGTTCGTGCTCAGCCGCATCCGCCCGCGCAAGGACCACCAGCGCATGCAGGTCGCCACGCGCTACGGCATCAACAACAAGAAGCTGGTGCAGGTGATCGGTGAGATGGAGCAGCACATGGAGCCGCCGCTCAGCACCCTGGAGCTGGCCGAACTGGCCAAGATCACCCGGCGGCAATTGGAGCGGCTGTTCAAACTGTACCTCAACGACACGCCGAGCAACTTCTACCTGCGCCTGCGGCTGGATAAGGGCCGCCAGCTGCTGCGCCAGACGGACATGAGTGTGCTGGAGGTGAGTATTGCCTGCGGGTTTGAATCGGCGTCGTATTTCACCCGCAGCTACCGGGTGAAGTTCGGCAAGAGCCCGCGGGAGGATCGGCGGGTTTAGGGGGAGGCCCGTGCAGACAGCGCAGAATCAGCGCTTGAGCAATACGGCGCAAGCGGCCTTGAAAGCGTCGTGCTGATATTTGTTCAGGGACGAAGGCAGTTCGGCGCCATGCTTCTTGGCCTGAGCGCTGATGGTTTGCGGGGAGACGAGAACGGTTTCGCATCCTTCGAGCAACTGCAGGATGCCCTCGATCTTGAACGTCGTCGGGCCGCCGGCAAACTCGCCTTTTTTACCGCGCTTCTTGATCGCCAACCGCTGGATGCCATTTTCAGCGACGAAGGCAGCAGCTTGTGCCGCAAATGCCCGTACATTCGCCGCCTGGTCATCATCGTCCAACGCCAGCTTCTTGAGCGTCAACGGCAAATGATTCACCGCGCCACCCTCTATAACGGCCAGGGCGAAGATCGCCTCGCTTGCCTTGATTTCCACACCACAGGTCTTCATTCGTCAGGAGCGTCCGATTCGCCGCCTTGGGTCGCCAAGGTCTGCAGGTATTCCGACCGCTCGTCGCTGCGCTGAGCCAGGCAGTTATTCTTGGTGGTTTCGGCGTCGCTGTCGTCGCTGCTGGACTCGAGGATTTCTACCGCGCAATCGGCGTCGCGCAGTTTTATCCACAGGTCGTTGGCGGCTTTGACCTTGTCCTGGTAGGTCTTGAGCAGTTCTTTCTGATCGCTGAACTGCGCGGAGATACGCGCCATCAGCTGGTTGTAGGCTTCATCCAGGCCACTTTGCGCGGTGTCCTTGTTGTAGACCGAGCACTTCAGGCTCTGGGCGCTGGTTTCTACCTTGTCGCAGGGTGTCGGGCCGTCTTCGTCCTTGTCTGCGGCATGTGCGCCGACGGCCAGCACGGCCAATACCCAAAGCATTGATCTCATCGGTGACGCCCTCATCAGTCTACGAAACATTTTGTGGCTGGATTTTGGCTCAGGTTGGCCGTAAAGAACAGCCGGCGATTTTGGATTGACGGACGGCACAGGGCTGTCCGTGCCTCGGCAAGGAATTTTGAGTAGGTGGGGCGGCAGCTTTCGCACGTTTGGCGTTGGCAGAAGGGCGTTTTCGTCCGCGCGCTCTGCGATAGATTGGCTTTGCAATCCCTCACTTCTGGAGTAAGAAATGGACTTCTCTGCAAAACTATTCACTGTGGTTGCCGGCGCTGTGCTGGCGATGTCTACCACAGTTTCCGTCGCCAATGCGGCGCCGACCCCTGTCGCGGCGTGCGGTATCGAGGCGGGCCTGGAGTACGCGACGGTCGCCGAACTGATCGCGGCCATGGAAAGTGGCGATCTGACTTCCGAACGCCTGGTCACGCATCTGCTGGCGCGAATCGAGCGCCTCAACGAGCAAGGGCCGCAGTTGCGCGCTGTGATAGAAACCAACGCCGAAGCCCTGGAGCTGGCGCGCGCACTGGATGCCGAGCGCGCCGAAGGCAATGTGCGCGGGGCGCTGCACGGTATTCCGGTGTTGCTCAAGGACAGTATCGAGACCGCCGACACCCTCAAGACCGCTGCCGGCTCGCTGGCGATGGTAGCGGCATCGGCCTCCCGTGATGCGCCGCTGGTCGCCAATCTGCGCGCGTCGGGCGCGCTGATCCTCGGCAAGGCCAATATGAGTGAATGGGCGAACTTTCGTGGTACCAATATCCCCAATGGTTGGAGCGGGCGAGGTGGGCAAACGCTCAGCGCCTATGGTGCGGATTATGAAGCCTGCGGCTCCAGCAGCGGTTCGGCGGTGGCTGTCGCCGCTGGCTTCGCGCCGCTGGCGGTCGGCACCGAGACGCTCGGCTCGATCATCTGTCCGGCGCTCCATGCCGGCGTCGTGGGCCTCAAGCCGACCCAGGGACTGATCGTCAACGAGGGCATCGTGCCGCTGTCGGTGCGTCAGGACACCGCCGGGCCTATGGCCCGGACCGTCGCCGACAGCGCACTGTTGCTGGCGATCCTGCAGGGCGATGAATCACTGGCTGAGCAGTACCAGCAAACGCTAGGTTCCGCCAGCCTGGACGGCAAGCGCATCGGATTTCCCGTGGAATACGCCGAGGGCCCGGCGCAGCGCAGCGACCAGCCACTGTTCTTGAAGGCGCTGGCGGCCATGCGCGAGGCCGGTGCGCAACTGGTGCCGATTTCCGCGCAGGTGGCCCCTGATTTCGACGTACTGTACCTGCTGCTGCAAGACTTCAAGACCGCCATCCCCGCCTACCTGCAAAGTCGCGAAGGCCTGGGCCTCAGTACCCTCGAAGAGCTGATCGAGTTCAATCGCACCCAGCCGGGCAACGCCGAGTACAACCAGGCGTGGATGCTGATGGCCAGCAACTGGGAAATGACGCCTGATCAGTACACCGCCATGCTCGAACGCGTAGTCGCTGTTAACCAAGCGGCACTGGATGCCCCCCTTGAGGCGCACACGCTGGATGCGCTGGTATTTCCGACGGCGCAGCCGTCCTGGGCGATGGCCGCCAGCGCGGGCTATCCGAGCCTGAACGTGCCCACCGGGCACGGTGACGACGGCCTGCCGGGCGGTATGACCTTTATCGGCAAGGCCAAGGCCGAAACCGACCTGCTGGCGCTCGCTGCCGCCTATGAGGGGCTCGTCCCCGCCAACTGCCCGACCCTGTAAGCCGCAAAGGAGGTCCGCGGGCCTCCTTTGTCGCCCTTTGACGCTTTCGGCAATTCCCTTGTCGTTTTTGCATCCGGGCCGTCTGGCGCCTAGGCATATGCTGGCCTCAATAGCGCCGGCAGACGATTCGGCGTACCACGCCTATAGGGGACAGCCTGATGAGCCCAGCCGAATTGCACGCCGACAGCATCGTTATCGATGGCCTGATCATCGCCAAGTGGAACCGTGAACTGTTCGAAGACATGCGCAAAGGCGGCCTGACCATGGCCAACTGCACCGTGTCGGTGTGGGAAGGTTTCCAGGCGACGATCAACAGCATCTGCTCCAGCCAGAAGCTGATGCGCGAGAACAGTGACCTGGTCATGCCGGTGCGCACCACCGCCGACATCCGCAAAGCCAAGGAAACCGGCAAGACCGGCATCATGTTCGGCTTCCAGAACGCCCACGCCTTTGAAGACCAGATCGGCTATGTCGAGATCTTCAAGCAGCTGGGCGTCGGTATCGTACAGATGTGCTACAACACCCAGAACCTGGTCGGCACCGGCTGCTACGAGCGCGACGGCGGCCTGTCGGGCTTCGGGCGCGAGATCGTCGCCGAGATGAACCGCGTCGGGGTGATGTGCGACCTGTCCCACGTCGGCTCGAAAACATCCGAAGAAGTCATCCTCGAATCGAAAAAACCGGTGTGCTACTCCCACTGCCTGCCGTCGGGCCTCAAGGAGCACCCGCGCAACAAATCCGACGCCGAGCTCAAATTCATCGCCGACCACGGCGGTTTCGTCGGTGTGACCATGTTCGCGCCATTCCTGGCCAAGGGCATCGAGTCGACCATCGACGATTACGCCGAAGCCATCGAATACACCATGAACATCGTCGGTGAAGACGCCATCGGCATCGGTACCGACTTCACCCAGGGCCACGGCCAGGACTTCTTCGAATACCTGACCCACGACAAGGGCTACGCTCGCCGCTTGACCAGCTTCGGCAAGATCATCAACCCGCTGGGCATCCGCACCGTGGGCGAGTTCCCCAATTTGACCGAGACCCTGCTCAAGCGCGGCCACAGCGAGCGCACGGTGCGCAAGATCATGGGCGAGAACTGGGTGAACGTCCTCAAGGATGTGTGGGGAGAATAAGTAGTCCCCACCCTTTCAATCTCTCTTTTCCAACCTCCGCCCCAGGGCGGAGGGCCGACATCCCCTTTCCGGAGTTCAAGCACCATGGCCAAAATCGCCCCGCAACTGCCCATCGAAGTCGACAGCGAAACCGGCGTCTGGACCTCCGATGCCCTGCCGATGCTCTACGTGCCGCGGCACTTTTTCGTCAACAACCACATGGGTATCGAAGAAGTCCTGGGCGCCGATGCCTACGCCGAGATCCTCTACAAGGCCGGCTACAAATCTGCCTGGCACTGGTGCGAAAAAGAAGCCGAATGCCATGGCATCGAAGGCGTCGCGGTGTTCGAGCACTACATGAAGCGCCTGTCGCAGCGTGGCTGGGGCCTGTTCAAGATTCAGGACATCGACCTCGACAAAGGCACCGCCAGCGTCAAGCTCGAGCACTCCTGCTTCGTCTACGTGTACGGCAAGGTCGGGCGCAAGGTCGACTACATGTTCACCGGCTGGTTCGCCGGTGCCATGGACCAGATCCTCGCCGCCAAGGGCAGCAGTGTGCGTACCGTCGCCGAGCAAGTGTATGGCGGCTCCGAAGAAGGCCACGAAGATGGCCTGTTCACCGTCAAACCGTTGTAAGCCGAGGACCGTGCCATGGCTTTCGAAGCGATGTTCCAGCCGATCCAGATCGGCAAACTGACGATCCGCAACCGCGTGCTCAGTACTGCGCACGCCGAGGTCTATGCCACCGATGGCGGCATGACCACCGACAGATACGTCAAGTATTACGAAGAGAAAGCCAAGGGCGGTATCGGCCTGGCCATTTGCGGCGGCTCCTCCAGCGTGGCCATCGACAGCCCTCAGGGCTGGTGGAAATCCGTCAACCTGGCCACCGACAAGATCATCCCGCACTTCCAGAATCTCGCCGACGCCATGCACAAGCACGGCGCCAAGATCATGATCCAGATCACCCACATGGGCCGTCGCTCGCGCTGGGACGGCGACCACTGGCCAACCCTGATGTCGCCGTCGGGCATCCGCGAGCCGGTGCACCGCGCCACCTGCAAGACCATCGAGCCTGAAGAAATCTGGCGCGTGATCGGCAACTACGCCAGCGCTGCGGCGCGGGCCAAGGCCGGGGGCCTGGACGGCGTCGAGCTGTCGGCCGTGCACCAGCACATGATCGACCAGTTCTGGAGCCCGCGGGTCAACAAGCGTATCGACGAATGGGGCGGCAGCTTCGAGAACCGCATGCGCTTCGGCATGGAAGTGCTCAAGGCCGTGCGCAAAGAGGTCGGCGACGATTTCTGCGTGGGCCTGCGCATCTGCGGCGATGAATTCCACCCCGATGGCCTCAGCCACGAGGACATGAAGGAGATCGCCAAGTACTACGCCGACACCGGCATGATCGACTTCCTCGGCGTGGTCGGCTCGGGGTGCGACACCCACAACACCCTGGCCAACGTCATCCCCAACATGAGCTACCCGCCGGAGCCGTTCCTGCACCTGGCAGCCGGTATCAAGGAAGTGGTCAAGGTCCCGGTGCTGCACGCGCAGAACATCAAGGACCCGAACCAGGCTACGCGGATTCTGGAAGGCGGCTACGTCGACATGGTCGGCATGACCCGCGCGCACATCGCCGACCCGCACCTGATCGCCAAGATCAAGATGGGCCAGATCGACCAGATCAAGCAGTGTGTGGGCGCCAACTACTGCATCGACCGCCAGTATCAGGGGCTGGACGTGCTGTGCATCCAGAACGCCGCCACCTCCCGTGAGTACATGGGCGTGCCGCACATCATCGAGAAAACCACCGGCATCAAGCGCAAGGTGGTGATCGTCGGTGCCGGGCCGGCCGGGATGGAAGCCGCCCGTGTGTCGGCCGAACGCGGCCACGACGTGACGTTGTTCGAGAAGAAGGAATTCATCGGCGGGCAGATCACCACGGCGTCCAAGGCGCCGCAACGGGACCAGATCGCCGGTATCACTCGCTGGTTCCAGCTGGAGCTGGCGCGCTTGAAGGTCGACCTGCGCCTGGGCACCGCTGCCGATATCGCCACCATCATGGACTTGCGTCCGGACGTGATCGTGCTGGCGGTGGGCGGGCACCCGTTCCTCGAGCAGAACGAACACTGGGGTGCGGCCGAGGGGCTGGTGGTCAGCAGCTGGGACGTGCTCGACGGCAAGGTCGCGCCAGGCAAGAACGTGCTGGTGTACGACACCATCTGCGAGTTCACCGGCATGTCGGTGGCGGACTTTCTGGCCGACAAGGGCAGCCAGGTGGAGATCGTCACCGATGACATCAAGCCCGGCGTGGCCATCGGCGGTACGTCGTTCCCGACCTACTACCGCAGCATGTACCCCAAGGAAGTGATCATGACCGGCGACCTGATGCTGGAAAAGGTCTACCGCGAGGGCGACAAGCTGGTGGCGGTGCTGGAGAACGAATACACCGGCGCCAAAGAGGAGCGGGTGGTCGACCAGGTGGTGGTCGAGAACGGCGTGCGGCCTGACGAAGTCCTCTACTACGGGCTCAAGGAAGGCTCGCGCAACAAGGGCCAGATCGATATCGACGCCTTGTTCGCGATCCAGCCGCAGCCTTCGCTGAGCACCACGGGTGACGGCTATTTGCTGTTCCGTATCGGCGACTGCGTGGCCCAGCGCAACACCCACGCGGCGATCTACGACGCGCTGCGGTTGTGCAAGGATTTCTAAGGCTGCTCTAACGGCTTGCCCATGACCTGTGGGAGCAAGGCTTGCCCGCGAAGGGCGCGACGCGCAGCAACGGATGCGCCGCGGCGTCTGCTTCGCGAGCAAGCTCTGCTCCCACAGGTAATGCGCAAGGCATCCGCAATTTTCGCCTGCAAGACCCGTGGTCTTTGGGAGCCCGCATCATGTTGAACACCCTTCTCCCGATCCTGCTGTTCGCGGCGCTGGGGCTTGCTGCTCTGGGCGCGGTGCGCCGGGTGCGCATGTGGCGCCGGGGCCGTGCCGCGCAGGTCGACCTGCTCGGTGGCCTGCTGGCCATGCCCAAGCGCTACATGGTCGACCTGCACCATGTGGTGGCCCGCGATAAATACATCGCCAACACTCACGTGGCCACGGCTGGCGGTGCGGTGCTGGCAGCCGTACTGGCGATCCTGGTGCATGGTTTTGGTCTGCACAACCGCTTCCTCGGCTACGCGCTGCTGTTGGCCACCGCTCTGATGTTCGTCGGTGCCTGCTTCGTCTATGCGCGCCGTCGCCATCCACCGGCGCGGCTGTCCAAGGGTCCGTGGATGCGGCTGCCGAAGAGCCTGCTGATGTTTTCGGCAAGCTTTTTTATCGCCACCTTGCCGGTGGCCGGCATCCTCCCAGCCGACTTTGGTGGCTGGGTCGTGGCCGTGATCCTTGGTATCGGCGTGTTCTGGGGCGTGTCGGAACTGTTTTTCGGCATGACCTGGGGCGGGCCGATGAAGCACGCCTTCGCCGGTGCCCTGCACCTGGCCTGGCACCGGCGCGCCGAACGTTTCAACGGTGGCCGCTCGACTGGTCTCAAGCCGCTGGACTTCGCCGACAAGGGTGCGCCGCTGGGCGTCGAAAAACCCAAGGACTTCACCTGGAACCAACTGCTCGGTTTCGACGCCTGCGTGCAGTGCGGCAAGTGCGAAGCCGCGTGCCCGGCGTTCGCCGCCGGCCAGCCGTTGAACCCGAAAAAACTGATTCAGGACATGGTCGTCGGCCTGGCGGGCGGTACCGACGCCAAGTTCGCCGGTAGCCCGTATCCAGGCAAGCCTGTTGGCGAACACAGCGGCAATCCGCACCAGCCGATCGTCAACGGCCTGGTGGACGCCGACACTCTGTGGTCGTGCACCACCTGCCGCGCCTGCGTCGAGGAATGCCCGATGATGATCGAGCACGTCGATGCCATCGTCGACATGCGCCGCCATCTCACCCTCGAGAAGGGCGCCACGCCCAACAAGGGCGCCGAAGTGCTCGACAACCTGATCGCCACCGATAACCCCGGCGGCTTCAACCCGGGTGGGCGAATGAACTGGGCGGCCGACCTCAACCTCAGCCTGATGGCCGACAAGCCTGATGCCCAGGTGCTGTTCTGGGTCGGCGACGGTGCCTTCGACATGCGCAACCAGCGCACCCTGCGCGCCTTCGTCAAAGTGCTCAAGGCCGCCAAGGTCGACTTCGCCGTGCTTGGGCTCGAAGAGCGTGACAGCGGTGACGTCGCCCGTCGCCTGGGTGACGAAGCGACCTTTCAACTGCTGGCCAAACGCAATATCAAGACCCTCGACCAGTACCGTTTCAAGCGCATCGTCACCTGCGATCCGCACAGCTTTCACGTGCTGAAGAACGAATACGGCGCCCTCGGCGGCCACTATGAGGTGCTGCACCACAGCACCTTCATGGCCGAACTGGTGACCGCCGGCCAACTCAGTCTCGTTCAGCACAAAGGCGGCAGCGTCACCTATCACGACCCGTGCTACCTGGGCCGCTACAACGGCGAATACCAGGCGCCGCGCGACGTGCTCAAGGCGCTGGGCATCGAGGTCAAGGAGATGCAGCGCTCGGGTTTCCGTTCGCGTTGCTGCGGCGGCGGCGGCGGTGCGCCGATCACCGATATCCCTGGCAAACAGCGCATCCCTGACATGCGCATGGACGACATTCGCGAGACCCAGGCCGAACTGGTCGCCGTCGGTTGCCCGCAATGCACGGCCATGCTTGAAGGGGTGGTCGAGCCACGGCCGTTGATCAAGGACATCGCCGAGCTGGTCGCCGATGCCCTGATCGAAGAAGCGGCCGCCGCCAAGCCGGTAGTGGTCAAACGTGAACCCGCGGAGGTCAACTGATGAGCGACATCATCCGCCGCGATCCCCGTGCCGAGTGGATCGCCCGCAATCGCTTGCACCCGCTGCATGCCGCCCTGCAGCCGGTGCAAGGCAGCTGGATGGGGCCCCAGGGCGTCATCCGTAAAAACCCGCATGTGGGCGCTTTTATCGGCCCCAACGGCGTCAAGCGTATCGACCGCAGCGGCGCGCAGCAGGGTGGCAGCAGCAAACGTGGCGCCGCCCCGCAAGTGCAGTTGCCGCTGCATCGGATTGCCGAGCCAGCGTTTTATATCAGTGTGGTGCCCGACATGGTCGGCGGCCGCCTGAGCAGCCATGACCGCGACGTGCTGGGCCTGGCACATCGCTTGGCCGGTAGCGATGGCGCGGTGCTGGCGATCGTGTTCGGCGAGCATAAGGAGAGCGCCTTCGATACCGCCGGCGTCGACCGCCTGTTGATACTCGACGGCAGCGAATTCGACGGCTATGCGCCTGAGCAACGGGTGCAGGGCCTGCGCGCTGTGGACAGCCAGTTGCGCCCGCGGCACTGGTTGCTGCCCGACAGCCGTACCGGCGGTGGTGAATTGGGCAGGCGCTTTGCCGCCAGCCTCGGCGAGCGACCGGCGACACGGGTGTGGCAGATCAAGGATCAACAGTGCATCGGCCGCGCCGGTGCGGGGCTGCAAGACCTCGCCCGCGATTTGCCACGGTTGATTCTGGCCGCTGCCGAATGCGCCGAGCCTGTGGATGAAACCCGTCATGAAGCGCTGGCCGTGGAGTTATCCACAAGGGCTGCGCGCAGCTTGCCGCGCATCGAGGACCTGGGTGCGGTGGCAGTCGACCCGGCAGCGATTCCCATGGCCGAGGCGGAGTTCATCTTCTCGGGCGGTAACGGCGTCAAGGACTGGGATTTGTTTCACCGCACCGCCGCCGCCCTGGGCGCCACTGAAGGTGCCTCGCGGGTGGCCGTGGACGATGGCTTCATGGGGCGCGATCGGCAAGTGGGTGCCAGTGGCACCTGGGTCACGGCGCGGGTCTATGTGGCGGTCGGCATCAGCGGTGCGATCCAGCATCTGCAAGGGATAGGCGCGTGCGACAAGGTCATTGCCATCAACCTAGATGCCGGTTGCGACATGATCAAACGCGCGGACTTGTCGGTGATCGGCGAGAGCGCCGCGATCCTCCAGGCACTGATCGCCGCCATGGCGGCCTACCGTAACCCAGCCACGCGCGATGCGGCCTGAGGAGACTGTTGTGAATGCACCTTTCAAGCACCCACTGAGCACCAAGGTCATCAGCCTGGTGTCCATCGGCGCCCACCCGACCTCGGGCCGCGCGCGACGCGCCGAGCAGGATGCCCGCGCCGTGGAGCTGGGCCTGCAGTTGGTCGGCACGCAGTTGCAGGTGCTGCACGCCGGCGACGCCAACGAGCCGGCCTTGCGCGCCTACATGGGCATGGGCCTGGAGTGCCTGCACGTACTGGAAACCCCGGCCGGTGGCGATGCGCTACCGGCGCTGGCTGACTACCTGCGCG
Organism: Pseudomonas baltica; assembly: GCF_031880315.1. NCBI lineage: Bacteria > Pseudomonadati > Pseudomonadota > Gammaproteobacteria > Pseudomonadales > Pseudomonadaceae > Pseudomonas > Pseudomonas baltica. The sequence continues at coordinate 4,126,673 of NZ_CP134771.1, forward strand.
ATGCCGGAGCCCAATTGGTGCTCACCGGCGCCCAGGCGGAAACCGGCGAAGGCTCCGGCATGCTGCCGTTTCTGCTCGCCGAGCAATTGGGCTGGCCGGTGATCGTCGGGCTGGCCGAGGTCGAGTCCATCGAGCACGGCGTGGCCTTGGTGCTGCAAGCCTTGCCGCGCGGGCAACGGCGGCGCCTCAAGGTGCGCTTGCCGATGCTCGCCACGGTTGATAACGCCGCCCCCAAGCCCCGGCAAAGCGCCTACGGCCCGGCCCAGCGCGGGACCTTCGAGGTCGATGAAGTGGAGATCGTCGACGACCAACTGCTCGCCAGCGCCGAGCTGCAACCGGCCAAGCCGCGGCCCAAGCGCTTGAAGGTGATCAAGGCCAAGAGCGGCGCAGATCGCATGAAAGCCGCCACGGCCAAGGCCAGTGGCGGCGGCGGGCAAGTGCTCAAGGGGGTGAGCGCCGAGGAGGGTGCGGCGGCGATACTCAAATTGCTGGTGGAGGAGGGGGTGGTGCGCTGACACGGTCTGGAGTCCTCTACCCTATTCCAGGATTATCTACGTCACGGGGTGTTGGCTCGTCCAGTACGCCGACGATGACTCCTCCCTTTGAAAAAAGTCGTCAGCTTCGCCGCCTGATATAGTTTGCCAACCCGCCATTCATCTAGTAGCAAGGCAAATTATATATCCCGCCAGATACTTATCAGCGCCCCGGTCAAGCTGCGCTCCAGAGTCCGATTGCCATGCCCGCTGAGATGATCCGAATCGTCGTACAGCGGCCTGCCCTCTCTGTCGTACGCCGAACAGGCCGAATACGGGCAGAGCAGTGGTAGCGGGTCCCAGACATGCAGGCTGGGGTAGTCCCGTTGCAACTGCGCCAGTAGTTGCAACTGCGGCGCGCGCAGTTTCGCAATCTGGGCGCGCTCGACCGTCAGGCCGGGAGCGCATACCGGGTTCATGTGGTTGAACCCGTCCGAGCAGCGGTTGGGCGGTGCCTTGAACAGCGGCTTGGGCGCATCGATGAGGATTTGCGCCTGGGTCGCTGCAAGCCGCGTCAGCATGGCCCGCGCGGAGATATCCGCCTGTGTTGTATCCACCTCGGCCAATGCCTGCGCCCAGGCAGCCTGCTCCCCGGCCTGCCAATCACGCCCGGCCAGTTCGGGCATGCGCAGCGAGGCCAGCCACACGATATCCCCCGGGTTGGCCCGCGCTTCGATGTCCGCCAGCGCCGCTTCACGCTCTGCGTCGCAGTCTTCGGGATCGGCACCGATCAGGCTCACCACAGCACAGCCGCCGTGCTCGTATTCCCGGACTTGCACCCCTAGGCGCAGCTCCACCAGCTTGAGCAGGGTGCGATAGGCCGCAGTATGGGAGTCGCCCAGCACGAACAGCTGCCGGCCCTCGATCTCGGGGTCGTCCACGGGCTCGACGGTCTCGCGAGGATAGTGCTTGTAGGCGTGCCACAGGTAGCTGTCGCGGGTCTGGCTGAGCGATATCGCCGCGGTATTGTCGGTGATCCACAGAGCCGCCAGCCACGTCATGCCCACTGCCACGAGGCTGGCGCTGATCGTGACCCAAGCGTTGCGCTGCAGCAGCGAACGCCCCGCGCGAATCGGGGTTTCGATCCAGTGATAGGAGCCTGCCGCCAGCGCCAGTACGATAAAGGGATAGAGCACCTGCGCCTCCAGCAGCTCCAGGCCGGTAGTCCAGCGCAGGAACACCGCCACCGGCCAGTGCCACAGGTACAGCGAATAGGACAGCCGACCGACGTACACCAGGGGCGGCGATTGCAGCAGTGTATGCAGCGGCGACCGGCAGCTCGCGGGTTGGAGGGTCACGGCGGCGATCAGCAGCAAGGTGCCACTGACGGTCACCAACGCCCACGGGAAGGGGAACAACTTGCGCTCGGCGTATACGAAGCCCAGCGTCACCAGCCCCATGCCGGCCATCAATAGCACCTGTGCCAGCCAGCCGCCGCGAACGGTGAGCGTTTTGTTGCCCAGCGCCTGAAACAGCAGCGCTCCGGCGGCCAGCTCCCAGAACCGACTGGGCAACAGGTAGAACGCCGACAGCGGATCGGTAGCGGTTTGCACGCCACTGACGATCAACGAGGCCAGCGCAAGGGCCGGCAGCAGCGCCCAGGCAAACTTCAGATGCGTCCTACAACGGCGGTACAAAAAATAAATCGCTGGAAACAGCAGGTAGAACTGTTCTTCCACCCCCAGCGACCAGGTATGCAAGAAGGGGTTGAGCTCGGCGCGGGGCGAAAAGTACGGGTTGATGTTCCCCGCCAGGGTGAAATTGCTCAAGCCAATGATGGCCGCCAGTCCGGTCTGGTCGTTTTGATTGCTCAGCCACACCTGCGGCACGAACAACGCCGCCACTACGAAGCTGACCAGCAGCACCACCAGCAACGCCGGCAGGATGCGCAGCAGGCGACGGCGGTAGAAATCCAGCAGATACGCGCCAAACCCCAGGTGCGTGCGCTCGGCGAGGGCGCGGGTGATCACGTAGCCGGAGATGACGAAGAACATGTCGACCCCGGTAAACCCGCCCGGTAGCAGGTCGAGGAAGTCGAGATGGAACACGATCACACTCAGCATCGCGATGGCGCGCAGGCCGTCGATGCCGGGCAGGTAGTGAGCGGCGCGCGCCGGCGACGATGGGATCTGGAGCGAGGGGGAATACATGGGCGGCCCGTCTCTTGTGCTTGGAGGGGCAACGACGTTAAAGCAAGAGGCGCGAAGGCGGCAGAGCTATTGGATTGCGGGGTATTTCAATTCTGATGGCGCAGAGCGGCCTATGGGAGGGCATGCACTCTGCGCCGCGGCGAGGCTTAGTCGCGGTTCTGCATCCCTGCGTCACGTCGTCTTGGTCGGACGGTCAAATCCGGCCGCTGAATTGGCAGCGGCTGGCGAACGATACCTAGGCAGCCGCAGCCCGACCGCCGATAACTCGTCCCCGCCGCGTATGCATTGCAACCTGTCAGAAGTATCAGGTTCGCCTTCTCTGGCGCTGGCCCACAATGGCGCTCAAAAGAATGAGGCTGGAACTTGAGCGGATGTCAGCTTCTAGCTGGCGCAAGTCTGTTCCAGCGCCACGCCCCCGTACACCTTTACCTGCGGATATGCTCGCCATTCGGGGAAGCTAGAAAATATCGCGCCTACTGCAACGAGCAGGCGCCCTATCTCGTTTTGAACCTACTCGTGCACCGCCACCCCTTTCAAATACGCCGCAGGCTCAGCCCCCAGATTCGCCAGCAGCCGCTCGCTGTACCAATCGATAAAATTCACCACCCCAAACTCATAGGTCTTCGAATATGGCCCTGGCTGATACGCCGTCGAGTTGATGCCCTGCTGGTTCACTTCCGCCAGGCGGCGGTCCTGGTCGTTGGTCGCATCCCACACCTGGCGCATACGCTCTACGTCGTAGTCCACGCCTTCTACAGCATCCTTGTGCACCAGCCACTTGGTGGTGACGATGGTTTCCTGAGCGCTGATCGGCCACACCGTGAAAACGATGATGTGGTCGCCCATGCAGTGGTTCCACGAGTGCGGCAGGTGGAGGATGCGCATCGAGCCCAGGTCGGGGTTCTTGATGCGGCCCATGAGTTTTTTGCAGCCGACCTGGCCGTCGAGGGTCATGGACACGGTGCCCTTGAGCAGTGGCATGCGCACGATCCGGTTGCGCAGGCCGAAGCTGGCGTGGGCGTAAGGGATCTTCTCGGCTTCCCAGGCGGCGGCGGAAGCGGCTACGTGGTCCTTGAAGGCCTGGTCGGCGCGCGGGTCGGTGACGTCGTCCCATTCGAGCAGGGTTTTCAGCAGCTCTGGGTGCGAGCCGCCGCAGTGGTAGCACTCGCGGTTGTTCTCGAGCACCAGCTTCCAGTTGGCTTTTTCGACCAGGGTGGTTTGCACCGCCACCTTGGTGTTTTCCATGTCGTACGGTTCCATGTAATGGTCGAGCGTACTGAGGAAGTTATCGATGGCTGGCGGGTTTTCGGCCAGGCTGATGAAGATGTAACCCCCGGCAGTCTTCACGTTGACCGGCTTGAGGCCGTATTGCTTCATGTCGAAATCGGCGCCCATTTCGGTGCCGGCGAACAGCAGGCGGCCGTCAAGCTCGTAGGTCCACTGGTGGTAGCCGCACACCAGCTTGGCGACCTTGCCCTTTTCGGCGGTGCACAGGCGCGAGCCGCGGTGGCGGCAGACGTTGTGGAATGCATGGACTTTGCCTTCGGCACCGCGCACTACGATGATCGGGTTCTTGCCGATCTGCAGGGTGAGGAAATTACCCTTGGTCGGGATTTCGCTGGTCATGCCAGCGATCAGCCATTCCTTGTGGAAGATCTCCTGCATGTCGATCTCGAACAGCCGCTCGTCGTTATAGAACGGTTGCGGCAGCGAGAAGGTGCGCTCGCGGTTCTGCAGCATTTCGGCGGTAGCCTTGCGTGCGGGTTCCAGCGGGTCGCCCAGGCTCAGGGTTGCGGTGACGTCCATCGATCGATCCTCATGGCCATGCGGTGTGGCCGTCGAAAAAAAGTGGCTATTACGGTGTGCTGCGCAAGGCTGTTGAATGCTGATTGGCTTGCGGTGGAGTGTGCGACTGGTCGCATCATGATCCTTATCCATGGGCGACATGGCCAAATCTGTTCCCGACGCCCTAACCCATGCCTGATGGGGCTGGTCGCCATAAGCATGTGAATGTCGCAGATAGAAAAGTCATTCGTGTGCGGCGCCCCCATTATCGCTTCCATGAAGGCCGACCGTCGGCCGTGGAGATGAGCATGTCCAATCCGTTCCTGAACCCGGTAACTACCCAGACCTGGGCCAATGGTCGACACATTGTCCGTTGCGTCAAAGTCATCCAGGAAACCTGGGACGTGCGCACCTTCTGCTTCATGGCCGACCAGCCGATCATGTTCTTTTTCAAGCCGGGGCAGTTCGTCACCCTGGAGCTGGAAATCGAAGGCCAGCCGATCATGCGCTCGTACACCATCTCGAGCGCGCCGTCGGTGCCTTACAGTTTTTCGGTGACCATCAAGCGTGTGCCCGGCGGCAAGGTCTCCAACTGGCTGCACGACAATCTGCACGAGGGCCAGGAGCTGGCGGTGCACGGGCCGGTGGGCTTGTTCAACGCCATCGACTTTCCGAGCCCGAAGGTGCTGTACCTCAGCGGCGGGGTCGGGATCACGCCGGTGATGTCGATGGCGCGCTGGTTCTACGACACCAACGCCAACGTCGACATGGTGTTCGTGCACAGCGCCCGCTCACCCAAGGACATCATCTACCACCGCGAGCTGGAGCACATGGCGTCGCGGATCGATAACTTCAGCCTGCACCTCATTTGCGAGAAGCACGGGCTGGGCGAGCCTTGGGCGGGGTACCGCGGGTATCTGAATCACAAGCTGCTGGAGTTGATCGCGTCGGACTTCATGGAGCGCGAGATCTACTGCTGCGGACCGACGCCCTACATGAATGCGGTGAAGAACCTGCTGCAGAACTGCGGCTACGACATGACCCGCTATCACGAGGAGTCGTTCGGGGCGACGCCGCCCGAAGCCCGTGCCGATGCGGTCGAGCAAGCGGAGCAGGCGGCCGATGCACCGGAGGTGGCACAGGGCGAGTTGCACCAGGTGGAGTTCACGGCCTCGGGCAAGAGCATCCGCGTGGCACCCGGCGAGACCGTGCATGCGGCGGCGGCCAAGCTCGGGATGATGATCCCCAAGGCCTGCGGCATGGGTATCTGCGGGACCTGCAAGGTGCTCAAGCTGGGCGGCGAGGTGGTGATGGACCACAACGGCGGGATCACCGAGGAAGACGAAGCCGAAGGCTACATCCTGTCGTGCTGCAGCGTGCCGAAGGGGGATGTGCGGATCGAGTATTGATCCGGGTCCGTGCTGGGCCCTTCGCGAGCAAGCTTTGCTCCCACAGGGCCAGCCGCGCCGACGGTGTGCATTCTCAGAAGCAAAGCAGCCGGCGAGCCTGGCACCTGTGGGAGCAAGGCTTGCCTGCGAAGAGGCCGGCAAGCACGGCGATGATCTTCGAGGCTCACCGTCGACTCTCGATTACACCTTGAACCGCGCCACCATCCCGTTCAAGTCCACTGCCAGGCGCGCCAGCTCATTGCTGGCGGCGGTGGTCTGATTGGCACCCGCTGCCGATTGCACCGACAAGTCCCGAATGTTCACCAGGTTGCGGTCCACTTCGCGGGCGACCTGCGCCTGCTCTTCGGCGGCGCTGGCGATCACCAGGTTGCGCTCGTTGATCTGCTGCACCGCACCATTGATGGTATCCAGCGCCAGGCCCGCGCCCTTGGCGATGTTGAGGGTCGATTCGGCCCGCTCGGTGCTGTTGCGCATCGAGCCCACGGCCTTCTCGGTCCCGCCCTGGATGCTGCCGATCATGCGTTCGATCTCGCTGGTCGACTGCTGGGTGCGATGGGCCAAGGCCCGCACTTCGTCGGCTACCACCGCAAAACCACGCCCGGCTTCACCGGCACGGGCGGCTTCGATGGCGGCGTTCAGGGCCAGCAGGTTGGTCTGGTCGGCCAGGCCGCGGATCACGTCGAGCACCTTGCCGATGTCGCGCGATTCTTCCGCCAAGTTGCCGATCAGTTCCGAAGTGCTCTGCACGTCAGCGCTCATGCGCTCGATGGCACCCACGGTTTCCATGACCAGGTCGCGACCGTCGCCTACCGAATTGGTGGCTTCGCGGGAGGCTTCGGAAGTGCTCACGGCGTTGCGTGCAACTTCTTCCACGGCGCTGGTCATTTCGTTGACCGCCGTGGCGGCCTGTTCGATTTCGTTGTTCTGCTGCACCAGGCCGCGGGCGCTTTCGTCGGTCACGCTGTTCAGCTCTTCGGCGGCCGAGGCCAACTGGGTGGCCGAGCCGGAAATCCGCTGCAGGGTGTCACGCAGCTTGCCCTGCATCTTCTGCATGGCGGTCAGCAGGCGCGCGGCCTCGTCGTTGCCGGTGATGTGGATCGGCCGAGTCAGGTCGCCTTCGGCGATCTCTTCGGCGGCGTTCACGGCCTGATTGATCGGCTGCGTGATGCTGCGGGTCAGCAGCCAGGCGAACAGGAAGGTCATGAACGTGGCGATGGCCAGCATCACCAGCACCAGGGTGAAGGCCGAGGAATATTGGTCGCCGGCGGCCTTGTTGGTATCCGCGGTCTGCTGGGTGTTGATCTTCACCAGCTTGTCGAGCACCACGTTGACCTGCTCGGAGTTGGCAAGCATGTCGGTGTTGAGCATGTTGCGCAGCTCTTCGACCTGTCCGGCGGCGGACAGCGCCTTCATCTTGCTTTCAAGCTGGCGGTACTGGCCCAGCAGGCGCTTGTACTCTTCATAGGTGGCTTGCTCTTCAGGGCCGCCGATCAGTTTTTCGTATTTAGCCTGGGCCTTGGCGATCTGCTCGTTGCGCAGGTCGAAAAGCTGTACGGTCTTTTGCTGGATATCCGGCTCGCGGTTGAGCAGCAAGCGGTAGGACAGCACGCGCAGGCGCAGGGTCAGTTGGGTGAAGTCATCCAGGCTGGTAATGCTGGGCAAGCTGTTGGCTTCGATTTCCACACCGGCTGAGCGGATCTTGCTCATCTGGCTGAGGGCGAATACGCCGAGGATGATCATCAGGATGCCGATCAGGGCGAAGCCGAGCAGCGAACGGGCTGCGATATTCATGGAACGTAGAGACATGGGGTAATACCGGGGGGAGAGGCGATCCGTGCGAAGTAAGAGAAAGCAATGACAGGGCTATCGTCAGGAAGGGGCAACTCTTGAGGCGTGTCAGCTGAACGGCGCCATTATTTTGCAATTACCCATTGGTCTGACGTTGACGCCCTTGGGGAACCCAAAGGGCACAGTCGAGTCCATGGGGCGGCTTCTTATTTCGGTGTCGCTGAAATTACCTGTCACTAAATTCATCAGTAAAACGGTGGTTTGCCTGGCCTGAAAAGGCCTTTTTCCTTATCGTGTGCCACCCATTAATTCTAGAGAAATCAAAATGTTGGAATCATCTCTCAGTCAACTCGAAACCTTGGTCGGCGAACTCGTCGAGCAAAACCGCCAACTGCAAGCGAGCAACAGCCAATTGGCCACTGAACTGCGTTCCAGCCAGGACGAAAACGAGACGCTGCAGCTCAATCTGCTCGAACAGGAAGAGAAGCACGGCAGCACTGCGGCGCGTATCCAGGCGCTGGTCGAGCGGGCGAGCGCGGTCAACGCATGAGTGGCGCGGCAGAGACGGTCAAGGTCATTTCAATCCTCGGCAACGACTACTCGATCAAGGCGCCCGCCGTTGAGGCCCAGGCGATCGTCGATGCCGCCGAACTGCTCAAGGCCACCCTGGCCGACACCAAGCGTAAATACCCAACGCTGGTGGGCGATAAATTGCTGGTGCTGACGGCGATGAACCTGTGCTCCAGGCAACTGGAGCTGCAACGGGATCACGCCGCGGCGTTGTTGCGCTATCAGGCGCAGGTGGAGGCCACCGTCGAGGCGGTGGCGCGCACGCTGGAACGGGACTGATGCGCCGGGCATTCGCGCTTGCCCTGCTTGATACAAGCCTGTACGGCTGATCCGGCTCCTGCCGGGTCTCCCCTGCGCCCTCACGCGGCGTTCGATCTGATCACTCCTGCTCGCCGCTCTTGAGGCAGGCGCCTGGATGATGCATACGGTGCGACTCCCGCTGCGCGTGTTCAACTAATCAACATGCATCTCCCGCTGTTCGCTACCCTCCGTCACATTGAACCGATACACCCGCCCCGGCACTTTATCGAACGCGAATGTCTTGCCGGGCATCACATGATGCAGGCGGGTGGCCTCGCAGTTGCGTTCATCGCTGGCCGAACAATCACGAAAATGATCGAGCATCAGGGTGCTGTTGCCCGCGTTGTGGACGCTGTAGCGCGTTGCGGTTTGCTCGATGCGCGTGTCGAACTGGGTGTTGGTGGGGCGCACGAAAAAGATCGCACCGTAGCTGGCCATGACGTTGACGCCGGCGCTCATGCTGGCCTTGTAGGCTTCGCGCTCTTCGGCCGATACCGCGAACTGATCTTCCTTCTCCGGGATCACCGGCACATACCTCACTCGAAAATAGCGCTCGCGATCGCGCTCGCCCATGTACAGCAGGCGGGTCGCCTGCATGCCGTTGACCGGGATGATCAACCGCGCCGGGCTGGCGACCAGGCCTTTGCGTTGTTGGGCGGGGCCATCGATGGTGAGGGGCACCTCTGTGCGGGAGCCATCGGCGGCGTAGTGGATCTCGGCGATGTTGACCCTGACGAACGCCGTGCTGTCACCGCTGTTGTAGATACGCTTGAGGTAGGTGGATTGCGCGCCATCGAGATAATCGAAAATGTTCCCGATGTTGATATTGGGTGCAGCTTGGGTGGTGACCGCCAAGGCGCTCAGGAGCGCGGCGAAAGCGAACTTGTACATGATCGAATGCTCTGGATGGGTGCAGGGGGGTCAAACCTGGGTGGGGTGGCTGGCATCGCCTTCGATGCGCTTGAAGTGCAGGACGCGCCCGGGGGTTCTCTCGAAACGGGTGGTCTTGCCCGGCATCACATGTTGCAGGCGGCTGGGGTCGCAGACCGGCTCGTCGCCCGCCGAGCACTCCTTCAAGTCCTCCAGCACGACGGTGCTGTTGCCCGCATTGGTCAGGCTGTAGTGCGTGTCGGTTTGCTCGATGCGTGTGTCGAAGCGGGTATGCGTGGGCCGCACGATGAAGATCGCGCCGTAGCCTGTGAGGACGTTGATGCCAGTCTCCACAGCCGCTTTGTAGGCCTGTCGCTCATCCTCGGGCACCGCGAACTGGTCGTCCTTTTCGGGCACCACCGGGATGTAGCGCACGCGGTAGTAACGTTCCCGATCACGCTCGCCCTGAAACAACAGCCGTGTGGCTTGCATGCCCTTGGGCGGGATGATCAACCGCGAGGGGGTGGCGATCAGGCCCCGGCGCTGGCCATCAGGCGCGCTGTGCAGGGGTGTTTCCTGGGGGCCGTCTGCGCCGTAGGTGATTTCATACAGGTCGACCCGTACGAAGGCGGTGCTGTCGCCACTGTTGCTGATGCGCTTGCGGTAGCTGGACTGGGCGCCGTCCAGGTAGTCATAGACCGTGCCGATATAAATGTCGGGCGCGGCGGTGGCCGACAGGCTGAGGGCTCCCAGCAGGGCGGCGAGGATGAATTTATACATGGCACGGATCCATTGTTTGACTGGCGAGCATCAGGGTATGAGGAACGAATCCCACACTACCGTGACGTTGCCGGAGTAGGTGGTGTCGGGGTACGTCAGCATGTCGTTGACATCGCTGCGGGCGACTTCGAAGTGCAGATTGCCGGTCTGGTCAGCCACGTAACGGCTCGCCAGGGCAGTGACGTCATCGATGGTGGAGAGCAGCTTCCTGCTGACCGGGCCTCCGGTCAGTTCGTGCATGCCGGCGGGGAGGGTGATGCGCGTTTCCACGGGGACCCGGTGGCCGGCCGGATTGGCGATGGCGCAGTTGCCGCCCATCAGGTACTGGCACTCGATACGCATTTTCACCGGCCCGGAGCTGGTGAACTGGAACGGTTGGTCGCGAATGATCCGTTCGGGGCGTCGGCCACCGTTAAGCCAGGGGATCCAGCCGCCCTCGGGTTCGAGGGCCAGGCGGTCGGCGCCGGGCGGGAATACGGCGCGCAGGTGGTGGGAAACGGTGAGGGTTATTTTGATATTGAGGTTGGGGTCGTATGGGAGCAAGTTGTCGCCGAAATCGAAGTCAGCCCCTGGGCCGAGGGTGTACAAATAATCGGCTTCCCAGATACCCGCTGCCATGTTCAGCGGCGTCGGAGTGCGTATTTCATACATCAGCTCCAAAGCGTAGATGTGGAGTTGGTCCAAACCGAACGCAGTCTGTTTCGCACATTCAGCGACTACGGGCATTTGCCAGAAGAATCGGATGGTAGTGTCTCCGTCGACGCGGTGCAGTCGGCTGGTGCAGGGCGAGGGCGGGACTTCCAGCCCCCCACCGTTCCATAAAGCGCTGTGAGCAGCCGTCACGTCAGGAATACCGGTCGCGAAGGTCGCGTTAGGCGCGATCCTGAGTTCTCCGCCAAAACTGGTGAATCGCAGCTGCACAGTGCTCGTTTGGCCTGTGGTCGCATGCTGCACTGTGATATCACGCCAATCGGCCGGGAGTTTGATGAAGAAACTTTGTCGGGGATCAGGATTATTAGCGATGATTGGTGTTTGATTCGCGAAGCGTCCAGGGAAGGTGATACTGACATTCCCGTCACAAATGGCGGGCATGGTCCCGCACAGGTAGCCCGGCGCCGAGGTGTTGGTAAACACATTGTTGGTGGGATCGGCCAGCGAAGGCACGAACTCTGCGGTAATCCTTGCGTTAAATGCCATAGCCGACTCAGCTGCCATCAACACGCAGCCCAGCCCCAAGGCTTGCACCCAACCTTTGAAAAATTCAGTAGTCACTTCAAATATTCCTGTGTTTTAACCCGCGGTCTCGACCGCCGGGGTTGCGACGGCCACTTCGGCCGTCACGCAACGCAAATCACCCACCATCAGCACGTCGTTCTCACGGTTCAGCTGGGTCGGGTCCAAGGTAAAGGCGCACACGCGCTGGTCGTTCTTGCGTACTTCAAGCGTGGGCGTGCCTTCGCTCATCTCCAGGGAGAAGAAGCCGTCCACCTCGGTGACGCTGCGGCTGGCGTGGTTGACGATGTGCTGGCCTTTCATGGGGCGGCCGTTGGCATCGAGCAGGCGGCCGAGCACGGTCATGGTCTTCATCACCCGCACTTTGCTGTAAGCCACGCCGCCTTTGTTGAGGTGATAGCGGGCGCGGGGCGGCTGGATGTTGGCGGCGGGGGCATGGTTGCCCTGGAAGTCGAACTGCACGGTGCTGTCGCGGTAGGCCGACACCGGTACGAAATTGCGCCCCGGCTTGAGGATCGTGCCGGTGCCGCTGAGGTCGTCGGCGCGCAGGGTGATGGTGTCCAGGTCGGATTCGACGTCGATGATCATTCCGGCCTGCTGCTGCGTGCTGCTGCCGGTGAGGACGACCTTGCCGCCACCCACCACCAGGTTGCTGGTGAGGTTAAGTGCGCCGGTGAGCGCGTTGTTGTAGGACGAGCGCTGCAAGAACACATCGCCTTCGGCCAGTGGTGTGTGGAAACGCCCGGAGCCGCTGAGGCCGATGCCGTAGGTGTCGGTGGTGGCCGTGGCCGAGACGCTGGTCAGCGGGCCGCTTTGCAGTTGCTGCTGGTAGCCGATGCTGGCGTTGCGATCGCTGTTGCCTTCGCGGTCGGTGCGGGTGCCGAGGCTGGCATTGAGGCTTTTGCCCTGGCCGCCGACAGCCAGGGTGACACGCAGGTCGACGCCGCGGTTGCGCTCGTTGCCACTGCTGATGCTGGCTGGGCGATCAAAGACCGAGAGTTGCCAGGTGGCGGCGTTGCCGAACAGGCGGCCGTGGCGCAGCCAGCTGAGGTCGATGGCCGAGCCTTGGATCTGGCCTTGCGTGTAGGAGTAACGGGCGTTGAGGCTGTGGGTCGAGCTGAGGCGATGGTTGAGCGCCAGCGATGAATTGCTGACCGGGCCGTTGTAGAGATAACGCTGGCGCACCTGGGTGCCATCGATGAGGGTCTCGTAAGTATTGCGGTTGTCGAGCCAGCTGCGGTTGTGACTGGCGATCAGGTTGCCGCTGCCGTAGTTGTGCAGGGCCTGCACGTCCATGCCGGTGCCGTGGTCCTGAGTCTTATAGAGGTTGGCGTACAGGTTGGAAGCGCTGCCTACGCCTAGGTCGAGGGAGGTGCCCAGCTGATTGCGTGCCTTGACCTGACGGGCCGACAGCCCGACCACGGCGCGTGGATGGAGCAGGTAGTTGACGGCCGCGCCTGCGGTGGTGCCAGCATCGGGTTGTGGGTCCCAGCTGCTGAGCAGTTGCGTTTCGCGGCCCAGAAAGATGTTGAAGCGCCAGCGCTGGTCGGGGTTGCGCCAGTTGTTGGGCTTGTACACCAACTCGTCGGTGCGGGATGTCTCTTGGCCGTCTTCGAGCAAACGCACTTCGACGTCGTAGATGCCGCCGGGCAATGGCCGGGTGTCGAGGGTCTGCAGCCCGGGTTGCACTTGCTGGGTGTTGATCAGCACGCCGTCGCGGTAGATCTCGACCACGGCTTCGCGGTTGGCGGTGACGTACAGCGGATACACCGCGGCCTTGGTGCCTTCGACGGCGAGGCTGTCGGAACTGCCCAGCATGACGCCCATGACTGTGTCGGGGCTGGCGCCAAAGGTGCGCGGCTGGCGGCTCAGGCCTTCGGCGGTGGGCATGAAATAACCCAAGCGCACGAAGCTGCCTTCGCGTTCGGTCTGGGTGTGGAGTTCATGCAGGGCGTATTGGGTCTGGCCGTATTGGCCGCCGGTCCTGTTGGCCTGCATGTTGGCGGTCTGCGTCCAGTTGCCGAGGCTGGCGATGGCTTGCAGGCCATAGCGGCCACCCATGTCCTGATCCTGGCCGCCGGAGAGGTTCAGCTGGTTGCGCAGCATCACGCCGGTGCTGCCCTGTTCGGGCAGGTGGTAGAACTGCGACTCGGCGGTGGCGCGTTCGACGTTGCGGGTCACCAGGGCCAGTTCGGAGTTTTGCAGGCTGTAGTGCACCGCGAGCAGGCCGTTGTCGCAAGCGGTTTGACAGGCACCCAGGGCGACGCCTTGTTGCAGCCAGGCGCGCCAGAGATCGCGCTCGGCGGGGCCGATGTCGCTGTCGCGGGTGTCGGTGAAGTCGAGCAGGGTCACGCGGTCATCGCGGGACAGCACCACCATGGCTTCACCGAGTTCCTTGTTGTCCAGCACGACGCGCACGGCCAGCGGTACGTCGAAAAAGTGTTCTTGAAATTCTTGTGGCAAGCCTTTCGCCTGTGCCAGCAGACTCGGTTGCGCAGCGGGCGGTTCTGATGCGGCGACGGGCATGCCCACGCAGGCGATCAGGGCTATCGCGCTGGCGAGCGGCGTCATACGGAACATGGCAAATCCTTGGCGGGTGTGGTCTAGCGCGTTGCCCCGCGACGACGACACGGTTGCGGGGGCAACGAGGGGTTCAGCTCAGAGCGGGTGCGTCATTGAGGAATGACGCGATCAAGGAACCAGGACAGCGTCGAAGGCCAGGTTGACGTTGCCCACGTAGGTGCCTTCCTTGTAGCCACCGGTGGTGGGCTTGACCGGATCGATGTCCAGGTAAACCGTCGGCGACAGGGCAGCCTCGGCTTTGGTCAGCACGGCTACAGGGGTGGTGGTGAGGGCGACACCATTGAACTTGACGCTCAGGTCGATGGTTTCGGTGGCGCTGCTCAGGGCGGGCAGATCCAGTACCGAGGCTTCGATGCTGCCAGCGGTGTGCTTGGCGTAGAAGGCGGCGCGCAGGGATTCGAGGGATTCGGCGCCGGGGTTCCACTTCAGGTTGTTGACCTTGGAGGTCAGGTCCGGATCGACTGGCTGTACCATGAACGAGGACGACGGCACGCTGGCTTCGAGCTGGATGGTGTGGCGGATCTGTGCGGCCTGACTGCTGACGGAGGCGGCGAGTGCCGCGATGGCGAGGGGAGCAAGGACAGCATTTTTGATCAAAGACATGGAATTTCCCTTTGGTGTGGACAAACTTGAACGGTCCAAAACCCTTACGGCACGTGGCCTGTAGCGGTTTCGACGGTGCGGACTTTAAGGGGAATTCCGAGGGGGAAATATAGGACAAGTCTTAAAATGAAGCGCGCTAATGTTTTTTGTCGCGGTAACTTTTTTAAAAGGTAAATACCCCTCGTTTTGAAGGGCAGACTGGCGGTTGATGGATTGTCCTGACTATTACCAGTATTTGTATACAATCGGCACGGCAGTTGCAGGCTCCCAGATACACACTTTGGGGGTTCTCCATGCAGTTCTGGCGACGCAGTATCCAATGGCAGCTGATCTTGAGCATGGGCACCGCCCTGCTGGTCAGTATTTTGATCGTGGTCGGCATCTATGCCGTGGTGGTCAACCGCCTGGCTCAGACCTATCTGCTCGAGACGGCCATGCCGGCCAGCATCGAGGCGATGCGCAACGACATTGAGCGGATTCTGGTGCGCCCGCTCACCGCCGCCGAGGACATCGCCAGCAACACCATGGTGCGCCAGTGGTTGGCCGAGGGCGAAAACGGTGCTCAGGTGCCGCAGTTTGCGGGCTATCTGGATGGCGTGCGGGCGCAGCACAAGGCATTCACTGCGCTGATCGGGTCGGCGGCGACCAGTCGTTATTACACCGAAAAAGGCCTGGACCGGACCCTCAGCCGTACCGACTCGAAGGACGCCTGGTTCTACGGTTTTCTCGACAGCGGCAAGCCGCGCACCCTCAATATCGATAACGACACGGCCACCGGCGCCTTGACGCTGTTCATCGACCTGCGCGTGGAACAGGCCGGCAAGTTGCTGGGTATCGCGGGGCTGGGTTTGAGCATGGACGAGCTGTCGGGCTTGATCAAAAACTACAGCTTTGGCGAGCGCGGCAAGGTGTATCTGGTGCGCGGTGATGGCTTGATCCAGATTCATCCGCAAACCGATCTGAGCGGCAAGCGTCAGTTGGCGGAGCAGATTGGCGCGCAGGCGGCGCAGTCGGTGCTGGGCAAGTCGGTGCTGAGCACCGCAAAGTTTCAGCGCGGTGGCGAGGACTATCTGGCCTTGAGTCTGCCTTTGCGGGATCTGAACTGGACACTGGTGGCCGAGGTGCCCGAGGCGCAGATCTACGCCCAGGCGCGGCAGGCCATGTGGTTGACCAGTCTGATCGGCCTGGGTGTGGCGCTGGTGTGCTTGCTGTTGGTGGTGTGGCTTGCGCGTAGTCTGGTCAAGCCGATTCGCCAGGTGACCACAGCGTTGGTGGCGATCGGCAGTGGCGGGGGGGATTTGACCCATCGGCTGGATGACAGCCGCGCGGATGAGTTGGGGGATCTGGCGCGGGGTTTCAATCGGTTTTTGGGCAGTCAGCGGGACATGATCGCGGATGTGTTGAGCACCAGCGAGCGCTTGCGCTCGACCGTGGGGCAGGTGGCCCGGGTGGTGGATAACACCGCAGATCGCGCCGGGCGCCAGCAGGAGATGACCGATATGGTTGCCACGGCGGTGCATGAGATGGGGCTGACGGTGCAGGAGATCGCGCAGAACGCCGGCAATGCGGCCAGCGCCTCGCAGTCAGCGCGCGATGAGGCGTTGCAGGCGCGGGAGGTGGTGCGCGGGTCGATCGTGCATATCGAGGGCATGAGCGACGAGATCGGGGTGGCGTCGGCGGCGGTGGGTGAGCTGGCGACCCAGGTGGCGTCGATCGATCAGGTGCTGGCGGTGATCCGCGGGATTTCGGAGCAGACCAATTTGCTGGCCTTGAACGCGGCGATCGAGGCGGCGCGGGCGGGGGAGATGGGCCGTGGCTTTGCGGTGGTGGCGGATGAGGTGCGGACCTTGGCCAAGCGTACGCAGCTGTCGACCGACGAGATTCAGCAGATGATCGCGCGCTTGAAGCAGGGCGCGCAGAACGCCGTGTCGTCAATGCAGACCGGGCAGGCGGCAACCGGCACCGGTGTGCAATCGAGTCAGCGCACCGGCGCGTCGTTGGCGGCGATTACCGAGCAGGTCGAGCGGATCAGCGATATGAACCATCAGGTGGCGACGGCGACCGAAGAGCAATCAGCGGTGACCGAAGAGATCAACCGCAATGTGCAAGGGATTTCCGACCTGGCCCGGGCGACGGCGGGCGAGGTAAGGGATTGCCGCGAGGAGTGTCGAGCGTTGACCGGGTTGGCGGATGATCTGGCGCGGCAGATGGGGGGATTCAGGCTTTAACGCGGACCCGGATTTTTGTAGATCTACTCTGTAGCGAGGGGGCTTGCCCCGGATTGGACGTATCAGGCACTACTCGGTGTCTGGGCCGTTTTCGGGGGCAAGCGCCCTCGCTACAGGCGTCGTGCGCGGTGAGCCTGTCACCCGCCTTGCATCACCGCTCGGATATCCGCCGCCAGGGCGTGAACGCGCGCTTCTTGCGTATCCCACGAGCACATGAACCGCGCGCCACCTTCGCCAATGAAGGTGTAGAACCTCCAGCCCTTACCGCGCAACGCTTCCAGTGCCGCTTCCGACATTTGCAGAAACACCCCATTGGCCTGCACCGGGAACAACAACTCCACGCCGGGGATGTCGGCTGTCAGCTGCTTGAGCAGTTGGGCGCTGGCGTTGGCGTGGCGAGCATGTTTGAGCCAGGCGTCGTTTTCCAGCAGGCCGACCCAGGGGGCCGAGAGGAAGCGCATCTTCGAGGCTAGTTGGCCGGCCTGTTTGCAGCGGTAATCGAAGTCGGTGGCCAGTTCGTGTTTGAAGAACAGGATGGCTTCGCCTACCGCCATGCCGTTTTTGGTGCCGCCGAAGCACAGCACGTCGACGCCGGATTGCCAGGTCAGTTCGGCCGGTGTGCAGCCGAGGAAGGCGCAGGCGTTGGCGAAACGGGCGCCGTCCATGTGCAGGTTGAGGCCCAGTTCCTTGCAGGTGGCGCTGATCGCCTTGATCTCGTCGGGGGTGTAGACGCTGCCGCACTCGGTGGCTTGGGTGAGAGTGACCACGCGCGGTTTGGGGTAGTGGATGTCCTGACGCTTGAGGGCCACTTCGCGGATGGCAGCGGGGGTGAGTTTGCCGTCTTCGGTGCGGGCGGTGAGAAGTTTGGAACCGTTGGAGAAGAATTCCGGGGCGCCGCATTCGTCGGTGTCGACATGGGCGGTTTCGGAGCAGATGACGCTGTGGTAGCTCTGGCACAGTGACGACAGGGCCAGGGAGTTGGCCGCTGTGCCGTTGAAGGCGAAGAAGACTTCACAGTCGGTTTCGAACAATTGGCGGAATTGATCGGCGGCCTTGGCGGTCCATTGATCGTCGCCATAGGCGCGCTCGTGACCGTGGTTGGCGGCTTCCATCGCTGCCCAGGCCTCCGGGCAGATGCCTGAATAGTTGTCGCTGGCAAACTGCTGGCTTTGCTCGTTCATGGCCGGTTCCTTGTGATCGATGATGGGGCACTTTAGCGGGAAATGCGGCGTGTGCGTATCGGTAAATGGTGGTGAAGCCGAGAGCCTCTTCGCGGCCGAACGCGCACCCTTGCTCCCACAAGTGTACGGCTCAGGTGCTGCTTGCACTGTGGGAGCAAGGGTGCGCGTTCGGCGGCGAAGAGGCCGGTACAGCCACACAAACGCCATAGGGAAACCCACATGCAGGCAAATCGCGACACGGCACTGGATGCCCTCAAGTGGCTGGCCATGCTGAGCATGGTGCTCGACCACCTGCGCTACATCGGCGATTCATTGGACCCGCTGTATATCCCCGGTCGCCTGGCGTTCCCGTGGTTTTGCCTGGCGATTGCCGCGCATCAGGCGCGGCGTGATCGAACCGCACCGTTGCCGTGGCGGTACCTGGGCTGGATGCTGGCGTTCACGCTGTTGTCGGAATGGCCGTATCGGCTGTTCGTCGTACCGGCTGAAACACTCAGTGTCATGCCCACCCTGACGCTCGGCCTGCTGGTCGCCAATGCGCTCAGGCAACGCACGCCCTTGGCCCTCGCGCTAGGCACGCTGGCATTGGGCGTGGCGGCGCGCTGGAGCGACGATTTGATGTTCGGTCTGCCCGGCGTGCTGCTGCCGGCGGTGATGTGGCTGGTCTATAAGCGCCCGCTGGCGTGGCAGATCCTGCCGGGGCTGGTGTGCCTGTTGGCGAACGTGTGGCTCGAACTGCTCGATCAGTCGATGCAGGGCTATTGGGTGGCCATGGCGGGCATCGCCGCCTGCCTGCTGGCGCCGGCGCTGGGCATGTCGCTTTTGCGTCAGCGCCTGGCTGTGGCTATCCCGCCTTTGGGCCGTTGGGGCTACGGTTTCTACCCGCTGCACTTCCTCTGCTTGTGGGCGCTGAAGGCCCTGATTCTGGGGCCTGCAGCGTCTTGACAGGGCTCAATCCATAGCGCCACCGACAGCCATGTCGTAAACGCACCTTTGCGTGGCGTGCGTAGGCATCTGAGCCGCACGCGCCAGCCCTACCATCGCATCCATAGGGCGGCCTTCCCGTGGGGGCCGCTGACCTGATGCCACAGGCGCGACGCCGCCGCCGGGAGAACCCTGATGTTCAGCAAACAAGACCAGATCCAAGGTTACGACGACGCCCTGCTGGCGGCCATGAACGCCGAAGAGCAGCGTCAGGAAGATCACATCGAACTGATCGCCTCGGAGAACTACACCAGCAAGCGCGTGATGCAGGCTCAAGGCAGCGGCCTGACCAACAAGTACGCCGAAGGCTATCCGGGCAAGCGTTACTACGGGGGTTGCGAGCATGTCGACAAGGTCGAATTGCTGGCCATCGAGCGCGCCAAGCAGCTGTTCGGTGCCGATTACGCCAACGTCCAGCCGCACTCGGGTTCGCAAGCCAACGCCGCGGTGTACCTCGCCCTGCTGCAGGCCGGTGACACCGTGCTGGGCATGAGCCTGGCCCACGGCGGTCACCTGACCCACGGCGCCAAGGTGAGCTTCTCGGGCAAGCTCTACAACGCCGTGCAGTACGGCATCGATACCGACACCGGGCTGATCGACTACGACGAAGTCGAGCGCCTGGCCGTGGAGCACCAGCCGAAGATGATCATCGCCGGCTTCTCGGCGTATTCGAAAACTCTGGATTTCCCGCGTTTCCGCGAGATCGCCGACAAGGTCGGTGCCTATCTGTTCGTCGACATGGCCCACGTGGCCGGTCTGGTCGCCGCCGGTCTGTACCCCAATCCGTTGCCCTACGCTGACGTGGTCACCACTACCACGCACAAGACCCTGCGCGGCCCCCGTGGCGGCTTGATCCTGGCCAAGGCCAACGAAGAGATCGAGAAAAAGCTCAACTCTGCGGTGTTCCCTGGTGGTCAGGGCGGCCCGCTGATGCATGTGATCGCGGCCAAGGCGGTGTGCTTCAAGGAAGCCCTGGAGCCGAGCTTCAAGGCCTATCAGCAGCAAGTGATCGACAACGCCCAGGCGATGGCTGGCGTGTTTATCGAGCGTGGCTACGATGTAGTGTCCGGCGGCACCGATAACCACCTGTTCCTGGTCAGCCTGATCCGCCAGGGCCTGACCGGCAAAGAGGCCGACGCCGCCCTGGGCCGCGCGCACATTACCGTCAACAAGAACGCCGTACCTAACGATCCACAGTCGCCATTCGTGACCTCGGGCCTGCGCATCGGTACGCCGGCCGTCACCAGCCGTGGCTTCAAGGTCAGCCAATGCGTGGCGCTGGCCGGCTGGATCTGCGACATCCTCGACAACCTGGGCGATGCCGACGTCGAGGCCGATGTGGCCAGGAACGTCACCGCCCTGTGCGCCGACTTCCCGGTTTACCGCTGAGAGCCTGTCTGGAGTAAATGACTATGCAACGCTATTCGGGCTTCGGCCTCTTCAAGCACTCGCTCAGCCATCATGAAAACTGGCAGCGCATGTGGCGCACGCCGACCCCGAAAAAGGTCTACGACGTGGTCATCGTCGGCGGCGGCGGGCACGGCCTGGCCACGGCCTACTATCTGGCCAAGGAGCACGGCATCACCAACGTGGCCGTGGTCGAGAAGGGCTGGTTGGGCGGCGGCAACACCGCGCGCAACACCACCATCGTGCGCTCCAACTACCTGTGGGACGAGTCGGCGTTCCTGTACGAACACGCGATGAAACTGTGGGAAGGTCTGTCTCAGGACATCAACTACAACGTGATGTTCTCGCAGCGCGGTGTCTACAACCTGTGCCACACCCTGCAGGACATGCGTGACTCCGAGCGTCGGGTGAGCGCCAACCGCCTCAATGGCGTCGATGGCGAACTGCTCAACGGCAAGCAGGTGGCTGAAGAGATTCCGTACCTGGACTGCAGCAAGAACACCCGTTACCCGATCATCGGCGCCACCGTGCAGCGTCGCGGTGGCGTGGCCCGTCACGATGCCGTGGCCTGGGGCTTCGCCCGTGCGGCCGACGCCTTGGGCGTGGACCTGATCCAGCAGACCGAGGTGATCGGTTTTCGCAAGGAAAACGGCGTCTGTATCGGCGTCGAGACCAACAAGGGCTTTATCGGCGCCAAGCGCGTCGGTGTCGTGACAGCCGGTAACTCCGGGCACATGGCCAAGCTGGCGGGCTTCCGTCTGCCGGTTGAATCCCACCCGCTGCAAGCGCTGGTGTCGGAACCGATCAAACCCATCATCGACAGCGTGATCATGTCCAACGCCGTGCACGGTTACATCAGCCAGTCCGACAAGGGCGACCTGGTGATCGGTGCCGGCATCGACGGCTGGGTCGGCTACGGCCAGCGCGGTTCGTACCCGGTGATCGAGCACACCATCCAGGCCATCGTCGAGATGTTCCCGGTGCTCTCGCGGGTGCGCATGAACCGTCAGTGGGGCGGCATCGTCGACACCACGCCGGACGCCTGCCCGATCATCTCCAAGACGCCGGTGCCGAACATGTTCTTCAACTGCGGTTGGGGCACCGGCGGTTTCAAGGCCACGCCGGGTTCGGGCAACGTGTTTGCCGCAAGCCTGGCCAAGGGTGAAATGCACCCGCTGGCCAAACCCTTTTCCATCGAGCGCTTCCACAACGGCGCACTGATCGACGAACACGGCGCTGCCGCGGTCGCCCACTAACAGGAGAATCATCCATGTTGCACATCTTCTGTCCTCATTGCGGCGAACTGCGCTCCGAAGAAGAATTCCACGGCTCGGGCCAGGCGCACATTCCGCGTCCGCTGGACCCCGGTGCTTGCACCGATGCCGAGTGGGGCGAGTACATGTTCTTCCGTGACAACCCGCGTGGCCTTCACCACGAGCTGTGGATTCACGCCGCCGGTTGCCGTCAGTACTTCAACGCCACCCGCGACACCGTGACCTACGAGATTCTCGAAACCTATCCGATCGGCACCAGGCCGCAAGTGACTGGCGCAGGAGAGAAAGCATGAGCCAGGTCAATCGCCTGTCCAACGGCGGTCGTATCGATCGCAGCAAGGTCCTGACGTTCACCTTCAACGGCCAGAGCTACAAGGGCTATGAAGGCGACACCCTGGCTGCCGCGTTGCTGGCCAACGGCGTCGACATCATCGGCCGCAGCTTCAAGTACTCGCGGCCACGCGGCATCGTCGCCGCCGGCGCCGAAGAGCCCAATGCGGTGCTGCAGATCGGCGCCACCGAAGCCACCCAGATCCCCAACGTGCGGGCCACTCAGCAGGCGCTGTACCAGGGCCTGGTAGCTACCAGCACCAACGGCTGGCCGAACGTCAACACCGACGTGATGGGCATCCTCGGCAAGGTCGGCGGCAAGCTGATGCCGCCAGGCTTCTACTACAAGACGTTCATGTACCCGCAGTCGTTCTGGATGACGTACGAGAAGTACATCCGCAAAGCCGCGGGCCTGGGCCGTTCGCCGACTGAAGTCGATCCGGACACCTACGACAACTACAACCAGCACTGCGACGTGCTGGTGGTGGGCTCCGGCCCCGCCGGTCTGGCCGCCGCACTGGCCGCTGCGCGCAGCGGTGCACGGGTGATTCTGGCCGATGAGCAGGAAGAGTTCGGCGGCAGCCTGCTGGACACCCGCGAGAGCCTGGACGGCCAGCCGGCGACCGAGTGGGTCGCCAGCGTGATCGCCGAACTGCGCAGCCTGCCCGACGTGGTGCTGCTGCCCCGTGCGACCGTCAACGGCTATCACGACCACAATTTCCTGACCATCCACGAGCGCCTGACCGATCACCTCGGTGACCGCGCGCCGATCGGCCAGGTGCGTCAGCGCCTGCACCGTGTGCGCGCCAAGCGCGTGGTGTTGGCCACCGGCGCCCACGAGCGTCCGCTGGTGTATGGCAACAACGATGTGCCGGGCAACATGCTCGCGGGTGCGGTGTCCACCTACCTCCACCGTTACAGCGTGGCGCCGGGCAAGAAACTGGTGCTCGGCACCAACAACGATTTCGCCTACCGCGTGGTGCTGGACTGGCTCGACGCCGGCCTGCAAGTGGTGGCCGTGGCCGATGCACGCAGCAACCCGCGTGGCGCACTGGTGGAAGAAGCCCGCGCCAAGGGCGTGCGTATTCTCACCTCCAGCGCCGTGATCGAAGCCCGTGGCAGCAAGCACGTGACCGGCGCGCGCATCGCCGCCATCGACGTCGCGCGCTTGCAGGTCACCAGCCCCGGCGAGTGGCTCGATTGCGACCTGATCACCAGCTCCGGCGGCTACAGCCCGGTGGTGCATCTGGCTTCGCACTTGGGCGGCAAGCCGGTGTGGCGTGAAGATATCCTTGGTTTCGTGCCGGGTGATGCACCGCAAAAACGTGTGTGCGTGGGTGGTATCAACGGTGTGTTCGCCTTGGGCGACGCGCTGGCCGATGGCTTTGAAGGGGGCGCCCGCGCTGCCGCCGAAGCGGGCTTCAAGATCGTCGAAGGCACTGTGCCGCAGACCCTTTCGCGCCCTGAAGAAGCCACCGTGGCGCTGTATCAAGTGCCCCACGACAAGCCGACCGCTCGGGCACCCAAGCAGTTCGTCGACTTGCAGAACGACGTCACCGCCGCCGCCATCGAACTGGCGACTCGCGAGGGCTTCGAGTCGGTCGAGCACGTCAAGCGCTACACCGCGCTGGGCTTCGGTACCGATCAGGGCAAGCTGGGCAACATCAACGGCCTGGCCATCGCCGCCCGCAGCCGCGGCATCTCGATCACCGAGATGGGCACCACCATGTTCCGCCCCAACTACACCCCGGTGACCTTCGGCGCCATCGTCGGCCGTCATGCCGGTCACCTGTTCGAACCGGTGCGCTTCACCGCGCTGCACGCCTGGCATGTGGCCAATGGTGCCGAGTTCGAAGACGTCGGCCAGTGGAAACGCCCGTGGTACTTCCCCAAGCGCGGCGAAGACCTGCATGCGGCGGTCGCCCGCGAGTGCAAGGCCGTGCGTGACAGCGTCGGCCTGCTGGACGCTTCGACCCTGGGCAAGATCGACATTCAGGGCCCGGACGCGCGGGAATTCCTCAACCGCATCTATACCAACGCCTGGACCAAACTGGACGTGGGCAAGGCCCGTTACGGCCTGATGTGCAAAGAAGACGGCATGGTGTTCGACGACGGCGTGACCGCCTGCCTGGCCGACAACCACTTTCTGATGACCACCACCACCGGCGGCGCTGCACGCGTGCTGCAGTGGCTGGAAATCTATCAGCAGACCGAATGGCCAGACCTGAAGGTGTACTTCACCTCGGTCACCGACCACTGGGCGACCCTGACCCTGTCGGGCCCCAACAGCCGCAAGCTGCTGAGTGAAGTGACCGACATCGACCTGGACAAGGACGCCTTCCCGTTCATGACCTGGAAGGAAGGCCTGGTGGGCGGTGTACCGGCGCGGGTGTTCCGGATTTCGTTTACCGGCGAGTTGTCTTACGAGGTCAACATCCAGGCCGACTACGCCATGGGTGTGCTGGAAAAGATCGTCGCGGCGGGCAAGCAGTACAACCTCACCCCGTACGGCACCGAGACCATGCACGTGCTGCGTGCCGAGAAGGGCTTCATCATCGTCGGCCAGGACACCGACGGCTCGATGACCCCGGACGACTTGAACATGGGCTGGTGTGTAGGCCGTACCAAGCCGTTCTCGTGGATCGGCTGGCGCGGCATGAATCGCGAAGACTGCGTGCGCGAGCAGCGTAAACAGCTGGTCGGCCTCAAGCCGGTGGACGGCAACAAGGTGCTGCCTGAGGGCGCGCAGCTGGTGTTCGACACCCAACAGTCGATCCCGAGGAGCATGTGCGGCCACGTGACGTCGAGCTACATGAGCTCGAGCCTGGGGCATTCATTTGCCTTGGCGGTGGTGAAGGGCGGCTTGAAGCGCATGGGCGAGAAGGTGTTCGCACCGCTGGCCGATGGCACGGTGATCGAGGCGGAGATCTGCTCCTCGGTGTTCATCGATCCGAAGGGGGAGCGGCAGAATATCTGACCGATTGTAGGAGCAAGGTTTGCCCGCGAAGGGCCCTCGAGAATGCCTTCGCGGGCAAGCCTTGCTCCCACAGTGAGTACACCCGAGATCTCCGACGTACAGCATTCAACGACAGGTGTCCTTATGACCACAGTCAACGTTTACCAACAACGCCCCGCCGAGGGCGTGAAAGTCGAGACACCGCTGCACCATGCCGACCTTGCCAGCCTGGTCGGCAAGGGCCGCAGCAACGCCGGCGTGACGCTGCGCGAGAAAAAACTGCTGGGCCACCTGACCCTGCGCGGCGACGGCCACGATCCCGCCTTTGCCGGCGGTGTGCACAAGGCCCTGGGCCTGGAGCTGCCGTCGGCGCTCAAGGTGGTTTACAACGGCGAAACTTCGCTGCAGTGGCTGGGCCCGGATGAGTGGCTGCTGATCGTGCCGAGCGGTGAAGAACTGGCAGCCGAGCAAAAGCTGCGTGAAGCCCTGGCCGGCCTGCATATCGCAGTGGTCAACGTCAGTGGCGGCCAGACGCTGCTCGAACTGACCGGCGCCAATGTGCGCGAGGTGTTGATGAAGTCCACCAGCTACGACGTGCACCCCAACAACTTCCCGGTGGGCAAGGCGATTGGCACGGTGTTCGCCAAATCGCAGCTGGTGATTCGTCGCGCTGATGAAACGACTTGGGAACTGCTGATCCGCCGCAGCTTCGCCGATTACTGGTGGTTGTGGTTGCAGGATGCTTCGGCCGAGTTCGGGCTGGAAATCAAGGCCTGACCTGGCGGCCCCTTCGCGGGCAAGCCCTGCTCCCACACTGGATCGCCGTACACCTGTGGGAGCAAGCCCTGCTCCTACAATGGATTGTCGTACACCTGTGGGAGCAAGGCTTGCCCGCGAAGGGGCCCGTAAGACCTCCACATAACTGTAGCGAGGGAGCTTGCCACCGATCGGCGGTGTATCAGGCAAATTTTCCGGGGGCAAGCCCCCTCGCTACCATAAAGAGCAAGGACACCCCATGAGCCGCGCCCCCGATACCTGGATCCTCACCGCCGACTGCCCCAGCCTGCTGGGTACGGTGGACGCCGTCACTCGCTACCTGTTCGAGCAGGGCTGCTACGTCACCGAGCACCATTCGTTCGATGATCGCCTTAGCGCGCGTTTCTTCATCCGCGTCGAGTTCCGCCAGCCTGACGGCTTCGACGAGCAAGCCTTCCGCGCCGGCCTCAGCGAGCGTGGCCAGCAATTCGGCATGGTCTTCGAGCTGACCCCGCCGCAGTTCCGGCCCAAGGTGGTGATCATGGTCTCCAAGGCCGACCACTGCCTCAACGACCTGCTCTATCGCCAGCGCATCAACCAGCTGTCCATGGACGTGGTCGCGGTGGTCTCCAACCATCCCGACCTCGAACCGCTGGCCGCCTGGCACGGTATCCCTTACCACCATTTCCCCCTCGACCCCCACGACAAGCCCGCGCAAGAGCGCAAAGTGCTTGAGGTGATCGAGCAGACCGGCGCCGAGCTGGTGATTCTCGCCCGTTACATGCAAGTGCTGTCGCCCGAGCTGTGCCGCCGTCTGGATGGCTGGGCGATCAACATCCATCACTCGTTGCTGCCCGGTTTCAAAGGCGCCAAGCCCTATCACCAGGCCTACAACAAAGGCGTGAAGCTGGTCGGTGCGACCGCGCATTACATCAACAACGACCTCGACGAAGGCCCGATCATCGCCCAGGGCGTGGAAGTTGTGGACCACAGCGCCTACCCTGAAGACCTGATCGCCAAGGGCCGCGACATCGAATGCCAGACCCTGGCGCGCGCGGTGGGGTTTCATATCGAGCGGCGGGTGTTCCTGAATGCCAATCGTACGGTGGTGTTGTAGCAGTTTTATATGTCGTTCATGCCGGCCCCTTCGCGGGCAAGCCTTGCTCCCACAGATGTACGGCGCTCCATTGTGGGAGCAAGGCTTGCCTGCGAAGAGGCCCTCATATTCAACACAGCAGCACGGGATTGACCACTGCCCAGTAACACCCCAATCCCGCACTGTCATTGAGCAGTAGCTCCAAGCAAGCCAGTAACACTCTTTTCCAAAAATAATAGAGGTGAACGCATGTCTGATAATCGTGGTGTGGTGTATCTCGGCAACGGCAAGGTCGAGGTGCAATCTATCCCCTTCCCGAAAATGCAGGACCCGCGCGGCAAGCGCATCGAACACGGGGTCATCCTGCGTGTGGTGTCCACCAACATCTGCGGCTCCGACCAGCACATGGTCCGCGGCCGCACCACCGCTCAGGTCGGCCTGGTGCTCGGCCACGAGATCACCGGCGAAGTGCTGGAAGTCGGTCGCGATGTCGAGCACATCAAGGTCGGCGACCTGGTCTCGGTGCCCTTCAACGTTGCCTGCGGCCGCTGCCGCAGCTGCAAGGAACAACACACCGGCGTGTGCTTGACCGTCAACCCGGCCCGCCCGGGCGGTGCCTATGGCTATGTCGACATGGGCGACTGGGTCGGCGGCCAGGCCGAGTTTGTGCTGGTACCGTACGCCGACTTCAACTTGCTCAAGCTGCCGGATCGCGACAAGGCCATGGAGAAGATCCGCGACCTGACCTGCCTCTCCGACATCCTCCCCACCGGCTACCACGGCGCAGTCACGGCCGGTGTCGGCCCGGGCAGCACGGTCTACATCGCCGGCGCGGGTCCGGTCGGCCTGGCGGCGGCCGCTTCAGCACGTTTGCTCGGTGCGGCGGTGGTGATCGTCGGTGACGTTAATCCGGCACGCCTGGCCCACGCCAAGTCCCAGGGCTTCGAGATCGCCGACCTGTCCACCGACACACCACTGCACGAACAGATCGCCGCGCTATTGGGCGAGCCGGAAGTGGACTGCGCCGTCGATGCGGTCGGCTTCGAAGCCCGCGGCCACGGCCATGTCGGCGCCCAGGCCGAAGCCCCGGCCACCGTCCTGAACTCGTTGATGGGCGTGGTACGGGTGGCGGGCAAGATCGGCATTCCTGGGCTCTATGTCACGGAAGATCCGGGCGCGGTTGATGCCGCGGCGAAGCTGGGCAGCCTGAGCATTCGCTTCGGCCTCGGCTGGGCGAAATCCCATAGCTTCCATACCGGACAAACTCCGACCATGAAGTACAACCGCCAGTTGATGCAGGCGATCATGTGGGGGCGTATCAATATCGCCGAGGTGGTGGGGGTGCAGGTGATCAGCCTGGATCAGGCGCCGCAAGGGTATGGCGAGTTCGATGCGGGGGTGCCGAAGAAGTTTGTGATTGATCCGCATAAGCTTTTTAGCGCTGCGTAAAACTGTAGTGATGGGGCTTGCTCCCGATGACGCACGTCGGCTTGGAATATATCAGGCCGACGCCCGCGATAATGTTGTTTACGATCGAGTCACTGACGCACGCTGTTTATTCTCTTGCGGAAATCCTCCATGGCGAGGTTCTGTGTAATGAATAGTGCACCCTTGTGCTTCCCTTCCGTGCCGCTGGTTATCAAGCGTGATTGCATTGTTTCGCCGTCGAAAAAGAACATCTCCCTCTGATAGTTCTCAACGTTTGGCACCTTGCCTGCAGAGGCTGGATTGTTGATAGTGTTGACGGGGGTGCTGTTTTTGAATCTGACATTTTTTGATGTGCTGGGTGCAGATATTGTTTTTGATACTCCTTTAGGGGCACTATTCAACGCTGAGGTGCTCTTGGATTTTTTTAATAGGCTGGATGACGCCGCGACGTCGCCGGACACGTTTTTCAAGCTTGAAGATTTTTTAAGGCTTGATTTTCGGGAGAATATATTTCTGAAAAACTTCAAGATTCTGCCGTGACCGCTCGGGTCTGCAGCGTTGATCGGATCCCCCTCGCAATAAATATAAGCATTGATCCCGCCAGCCTCAAACGGGCTCAAGCTGTCCGGGGTATGAAAACGCTGTAATTCAGGACTGTAATTTCGATAGCCGTTACCCAGGAGATACCCACCCATAACGGGATCGAACACCTCGCCATTGAATCCAGACGCGGCAGCCATGAGGTTCTGACAATAGCCGAACGGGCCGTACGTCATGGAGTGTCGTCCAGTGTGTAGGACTGAGTTGCTCTGGTCGGTGGCGAAGAGCGAGAAGAGTGCAGCTTGGGTTCGCATGTCAAAACCTCAAATTTTTCCAGGCTCCAGTACTGTCTGGCGATCTCGCCCAGAGACCAGGCTGGGCGACCCTGCGCTATCGATAAGGTACATTGCTGTTGGTTTTCCGTATGGCAGATATCCCGCTTCCGGTCGAAGTGGGCGCCCCCTGCGGTACGTTGAGCCCCACCCTTACGGTTGAAGTTGATACGCGAGTGGGGCCGTTAAACCCTGGCGGGAAATTTGTATTGATTCTGGACTGGGTAAGGATGGGCGCGCGAGGCGATTCTGGGCGCCATAGGAATGGGCTGCCGTCAGGGTTTTGCCCGGACATTTCAATTATGCCTTTTACTTTTTTCGGAGCCTTTACGGGGGCTGCTTTGATTTTTTTTACAACCATGGCAGCTTCAGAAGATGAAGTGGACAAAATTGAAGAAGACCGCGGGGTCATTGGGGATTCTACGTTTTGACTCACTGTGCGGAAGACGTCTTCGGAAGAACGCTGGAGCGTTGGGCTATTTATTTTATTTACGGATTTCGTGGTGATGTTTCCAGATTTTCTTCCCGTTTTTTTTGCGCTTTTGCCAAATAGACTAAGGAATTTACTCAGTAGTGAATGGCCACTGGGGTCTGTTTGATTCACCGGGTCACCAAGGCAGTAAGCATAAGCATTCAACCCACCTTCATCGAACGGGCTCAGGTTATCGGGGCTGTGGAAGCGTTGCTGTGCGGTATTGAATGCGCGGTAGCCTTGACCGAGCAAATAGATCGGTAGCAGGCCTTCACGCATTTGGCCGTTAAATGATGAGCGCGAGCCTGGTTCGTCTGAGGATGAGTGACCGAAGGGAGTGTAATTGAAGGGGGTCATGCCTTGCCCCATCAGGCGCATGAGAACTGAGGCACCTTGGTCGGTGGCGAGGAGTACTTGGGACTGCTGATCTGTGGGCATGTCGACATCTCCGGAATCGTGAGCTTCGAGTTTCAACCGGGTTTCACGCTAGCGGTACTAGCAGATCTGATAGGTAGGGGCGGTTGGCAAAGCTCCGCCCCCCCGCTGATTATTACCATCCCCACAATAGTCTTTCGCATTCTTGCAAACGACAATTTGTCGCAGCTACGGCCTTTTTTTGCTATCGTTGCAAAACTAACTAACTGGTTAATACCTTGGCTGGCGTCCACCTGGCCCAGCGTTTGCGGCCTCACATCGCACGCCTGCGGCGCTGATGGTCGTCAGAACGTCCCAACGACCTCCCCCGCACAGGGATGATGGCCGTTGGCTGCACTACCCTTAAACAGTTCCCCTCCCACGTTCATGCGTCAGTAGGATCATGCAACATGACTAAGTCTCACACCACGGCAACCGCCGCCCGTTGGCCCCTGTGGCTCGCTGCGTTCGGCATGCTGGTATTTGGCCTCCCGTTCGCGGGTCTCGGTGGTTACCTCGCCTCTTTGGGCGGTAGCTGGTACTTCCTGCTGGCCGGCCTCGGCATGATCGTTTCGGCCGTGCTGTACGCCCGCAAACGCCTGCTGGGCGCCTGGCTGTTCGCGGCCGTCATGGTGCTGTCGGTGATCTGGGCGCTGGTCGATGCCGGCCTGGTGTTCTGGCCGCAGATCTCGCGCCTGTTCGCCCTGGGTGTACTCAGCCTGGTCGTCGCGCTGACCTACCCGACTCTGCGCAAGGCCAATGGTCTGGCGGGCGGTCGCGGCGGTTATGCACTGGCCGGCCTGCTGGCGATCGCGGTGGTCGCGGGTGGTTATGGCATGTTCATTCCCCACGCCTCGGTGGCGCCAAACGGCGAGTTGCCGGGCCTGACCAAGGTCGACCCTGCCCACGCACAGAAGAATTGGGAGCACTACGGTAACGATGAAGGTGGCAGCCGCTTCGCCGCGCTCGACCAGATCAACCGCAGCAACGTCGCCAAGCTGGTGCCGGCCTGGACCTTCCACACCGGTGACGTGGCAATCAGCAACGGCAATGGTGCAGAAGACCAGATGACCCCGCTGCAAGTGGGCGACAAGGTGTTCATCTGTACCCCGCACAACAACATCATCGCGCTGGATGCCGATACCGGCAAACAGCTGTGGCAGCACAAGACCGACGCGAAATCGGCCGTGTGGCAGCGTTGCCGTGGTCTGGCCTACTTCGATGCCAGCGCCGCGATTGCCGCCCCGACGGATGGCAGCACGCCGGATGCACCGGTGGCCGTGCCCGCTGGCGCCAACTGCACCCGTCGCCTGCTGACCAACACCATCGACGCACGCCTGATCGCCGTTGACGCCGACACCGGCGAGCTGTGCCAGGGCTTCGGCAACAAGGGCGAAATCGACCTGAAAGCCGGCCTGGGCAACGTGCCTGACTCCTACTACCAGCTGTCCTCGGCGCCGTTGATGGCCGGTACCACCGTTGTGGTTGGCGGCCGGGTAGCCGACAACGTGCAGACCGACATGCCTGGCGGCGTGATCCGTGGTTTCGACGTGGTCACTGGCGCCATGCGCTGGGCGTTCGACCCGGGCAACCCTGCGGACAAGCAAGCCCCTGCTGATGGCAAGACCTACGTGCGCAGCACCCCGAACAGCTGGGCGCCGATGTCCTACGATCCGCTGATGAATACCGTGTTCCTGCCGATGGGCAGCTCCTCGACCGACATCTATGGTGTCGAGCGGACCGACCTGAACCACAAATACGGCGCCTCGGTCGTCGCACTGAACGCCACCACCGGCGACCAGAAGTGGGTCTATCAGACCGTTCACAACGACCTATGGGATTTCGACCTGCCGATGCAGCCGACCCTTACCGATTTCGCCAAGGCTGACGGCACCAAGGTTCCGGCCGTGGTGATCGGCACCAAGGCCGGTCAGATCTACGTGCTGGATCGCAAGACCGGTCAGCCATTGACCAAGGTTGAAGAAGTCCCGGTCAAGAAATCCGACATCCCCGGCGAACCGTACTCGCCGACCCAGCCGAAATCGGTGGGCATGCCGCAGATCGGCGCGCAGACCCTGACCGAATCGGACATGTGGGGCGCCACGCCGTTCGACCAGATGCTGTGCCGTATCTCGTTCAAGCAAATGCGCTACGACGGTCTGTACACCGCGCCGGGTACCGACGTTTCGCTGAGCTTCCCGGGTTCGCTGGGTGGCATGAACTGGGGCAGCCTGTCGGTTGACCCGGTGCACGGCTTCATCTTCGTCAACGACATGCGTCTGGGCCTGTGGAGCCAGATGGTGCCGCAGCAGAAAGACGCCAAGGCCTCCTCGGGTGGCGAAGCGATCAACACCGGCATGGGCGCTGTACCGCTCAAGGGCACGCCATACGCCGTCAACAAGAACCGCTTCCTGTCGGTAGCCGGCATCCCTTGCCAGGCGCCACCGTTCGGTACGCTGAGCGCGATCGACATGAAGACCCAGAAAATCGCCTGGCAAGTACCCGTCGGTACCGTGCAGGACACTGGCCCGATGGGCATCAAGATGGGCCTGCAACTGCCGATCGGCATGCCGACCCTGGGTGGCACGCTGTCGACCCAAGGTGGCCTGGTGTTCATCGCCGGTACTCAGGACTACTACCTGCGCGCCTTCAACACCGCCAACGGTGAAGAGGCCTGGAAGGCCCGTCTGCCCGTGGGCAGCCAGGGCGGCCCGATGACTTTCGTTTCGCCCAAGACCGGCAAGCAATACGTGGTCATCACTGCCGGCGGTGCGCGTCAGTCACCTGATCGTGGCGACTATGTGATCGCTTACGCGTTGCCTGACAGCAAGTAAGTAGGTCGCGGTACTCGAAACCCGCTGTCGCCTGAAAGGGTGGCAGCGGGTTTTTTGTTTCAGGCGATCAATCAGCGTGATCTTGCGGGCCTCTTCGCGGGCAAGCCCTGCTCCCACAGGTTTGGGAGCAAGGCTTGCCCGCGAAGGGGCCGTCAGCCCTTCACATAATTTTCGACACAATTGCAACATAATCAGCCTTTCACCCTCCAACAGGGCGAATTCGACTTTTGCTGCAAGAGGCTGCCTTTCATGAATACCCCACGTTCCCTGTCCCTCGCCGTGCTGATGGCCCTGGCGTCCAGTTCGGCTTTCGCTTTCAACCTGAACGACGCCGTCAACGCTGCTTCGACCCTTCAGGGCAACAACAAAAGCGACGGCGCAGCAGTGGCGGCGGCCCCGCAGGCGGCGGGGTTGCTGAACACCCTGGGCACCCAGCTCAACGTCACCCCGCAGCAAGCGGTAGGCGGTACCGGCGCCATGCTCGCGCTTGCCAAGAACAAACTCGGCAGCGGCGATTATTCGCAGTTGACCAAGCAGGTGCCGGGCCTCGATTCGCTGTCAGGCGCCAATGCCTTGGGTGGCCTGAACGGCCTGGGTGGGCTGCTGGGCTCGGGCGGCAGCAGCAGTGCCGCCGGCCTAGGCAGTGCGCTTGATAACGTGAAGTCTACGGCCGACATGAACAGCGCCTTCACCAAACTGGGCATGGACAGTGGTATGGTCGGCCAATTTGCGCCGGTGATTCTGCAGTATTTGGGGCAGCAAGGCGTGGGCGGGACGGTGCTCAAGAGCCTCGGCAGCATCTGGGGGACCGGTAACTGACATGCTGCTCGTTTGATAACTAGCGGTTCTGTATCGATGCCACAAGCTGACAGAACTGCTAGTTGGATTCTCGCCGTAAGTATTGCGTGGTGACGGATGTCCTCTTCACTGGCAGCAATCCAATTGGCCCTCCATCAGTCCCGATGATTGATCACAAACAGGGCTCAAAGCGTGCGCATCATCGTCGTCCGCCGGACACAAGGTGGATTATCGTCCTGTGACCTATATCAGAAGAGCTTGAGCGTGCCACTTTTACTGAATTCAGTGCTGCTGGATCAGGTAATACGCGCCGTATCTCAAAGCCTTTGTGCGTGTATTGACTTGATCCGCTCGTCCTTGGCTTCCCACAACCCATTCACCCAGCCCTGCACCTTCTCGCGAAACACCGGGTCGCTTTCATAGCACCCTTCGACCAGCCCCCGCTCGATCGGCAGTGCGCGGATATCCACGATCACCTTGCTCACCGAGCCGCACAGCAAATCCCAGAACCCCGGAATCCGCCCATTCGGATACACCACGGTCACGTCCAGCACGGTGTCCAGTTGCTCCCCCAGCGCCGCCAGCACGAAGGCCACGCCGCCGGCCTTGGGCTTTAGCAGATAACGATAGGGCGATCGCTGCTCGTCGTGTTTGGCCTGAGTGAAGCGCGTGCCTTCGAGGTAATTGACGATGGTCACCGGCTGACGCTTGAACAGCGCGCAGGCGGCCTTGGTGATTTTCAGGTCTTCACCCTTGAGCTGCGGGTGCTTGTCGAGGAAGGCTTTGCTGTAGCGCTTCATGAAGGGGTAGTCCAGCGCCCACCAGGCCAGGCCCAACAGCGGCACCCAGATCAGCTCTTTTTTCAGGAAGAACTTGAAGAACGGCGTGCGCCGGTTGAAGGCCTGGATCAGCGCCGGGATGTCGACCCACGACTGGTGATTGCTGACCACCAGATAGGAGCGGTCGATGCGCAAATGTTCGGCGCCACGGATGTCCCATCGGGTAGGGGTGCACAGGGCGAAGATCAGTTTGTCGACCTCGGCCCAGGTTTCGGCGAACCACATCACCGCCCGCGACGCGTGGTCGCGCCAGCGACCCCTCAACGCCAGTTTGATCACGGCGAAAATCAGCAGAGGGACGATCCAGAACAGCGTATTGAGGAGTAACAGCAGGCTGGCAGTCAGGCCAGTAAGCACGCGACGCATGGCGAAACTCGGGGTCATTGTTTTGGCCGGCAATGATAAGCAGGTCAGGGGCTTACGCCAATTCACCCGGTCGGCTTTAGCTAACTAAATTTTTACTTTTTATTAAAACGGCCACAGGCCATGCTTGCTGGAACCGCGAACCTCTTGGTGATGAGTGGTCTTATGCTGTTACTGCGTTTTGCCAGGCAAGGACGGCCGCGCGCGCCCATCGAGGAAATCCTTACGTGAAATCGGTTTGTGTCCTGCTGTCGCTCCTGGTATTGCCGATCCTGGCCCTGGCTGGCGAAGACCCCGTACTGTATGGCCGTTACGAATACATCAAGTTGCCGGAGATCGGCGAGACGCTCAAAGCCAAGATGGACACCGGCGCGCTGACCTCATCGTTGTCGGCCAGGAACATCCAGCGCTTCGAGCGAGACGGCGAGCAGTGGGTGAGTTTTCAGCTGGGCAGCGACAAGGACGACGCCAAGGTGTACGAGCACCGGCTGGCGCGCGTCGCCAAGGTCAAGAGCCGTATCGAAGAAGATGACGTCCGAGAGGCGGCCGAGGCGGCCGAGCGTCCGGTGATCGAGCTGAGCATGTGCATTGGCGAAGACAAGCAGACGGTCGAGGTCAGCCTGACCGATCGCAGCAACTTCACCTACCCGCTGCTGATCGGGGTCAAGGGGATGCGCGACTTCAACGCGGCGATCAACCCGATGCGGCGCTTTACGGCAGGACAGCCGGACTGCTCCTGACCCGGTGCATAGCCGCTCGTGAGCGGTCGCCTAGTGCTTGTGCGGTGGCATCGGGCCGCGTCGCGCCAACAGCCCGCGCAGCGCCAGCCACGCCGGTAGCCCCAGCCCCACCCAGCTCAGCGTGTCCCAAGCGCCATCGCCCAGCAGCGCCGCGAACAACCCGGCGGCGCTCAGCAGCCCTATCGACACCGGCACCTTGAACACCGGCCACAGCCTGGGCTTGCGCTTGCTCATGGCGCCACCTCGAGCTGCGCCGCCGCCCGGCGTCGTACCCACCACAGATACACGCCACTGCCCAGGATAATGATCGTCAAGCCATCCAGCAGTGCCCACAGCACCTGCATCGGCAGCCCGCCGTAGTCACCGAAATGTAATGGCTGTGACAGCCCCATGGCATCCATGTACCAAGGCCGCTCGGCGACCGCAGTGACCTGCAAGGTACGTGCGTCGATCAGCACCGGGGTCAGCAGGTGCGAGGTCAGGTGCGTGGCGCCTTTGAGGAAAACCGCATAGTGATGCGCGCTGGAAAACCGCGTGCCGGGGAAGGCGATGAAATCGGCGGTCATGCCCGGCGCGGCCTGTTCGGCTATCTCCAGCAAGCGTGTGGCCGGCGCACGCTGCACCAGCGGCGGCGCATCGCGGTAGGGCGCGACCATGGCGCTGAGGCTGTCGTTGCGCCAGGCGGCGATCAGCAGGTCGGCGCAGGCGCTCACCACCCCGGTGACGCCCACCACCAGCGCCCAGGTCAGCGTGACGATGCCCAGCAGATTGTGCAGGTCGAGCCAGCGCACCCGGCGCGACTTGTGCTGGCGCACGGTGGCGAAGTCCAGGCGGCGCATGAAGGGCGCATAGAGCACCACCCCGGAGACGATCGCCAGCACGAACAGCACGCCCATGAACGCCAGCAACAGCTTGCCCGGCAGCCCCGCGTACATGTCCACGTGCAGGCGCAGCATGACCATCATGAAGCCGCCGTTGGCTGACGGCATCGCCAGCGCCTGGCCGGTGCGCGCGTCGAGCATGAAGGTGTGGGACGAGTTGGGCTCGGTGTCGGCCGTGGCGGCGGTGATCGCCATCACGCCTTCAGGGGCGTCGTCATCCCAGCCGAAATACTGCACCACCTCGCCCGGGCGATGGCGCTCGGCGGCCTCGACCAGTTGCTGCAGGTCCAGGTTCGGGGTGCCGGCGGGCAGCGTGGCGAAAGTCGGCTCGTTGCCCAGCAGATGGTCGATCTGATGGTGGAAGATCAACGGCAGGCCGGTGAGCGCCAGCAACAGGAGGAAGAGCGTACAGATCAGGCTGGACCAGGTGTGGATGAAGGACCAGCGACGAATTGTTTTACTGTTCATTTCACAGGTGTCCAGAACGACAAAAGCCGCCCCTGAGGGCGGCTGGTGTGAGGCATCAGGCGCTTACCATTTGTAGGTGGCGCTGGCGACGACGCTGCGCTGGTCGCCGTAGTAGCAGTAGTAACCGTCGCAGGTGGAGATGTAGTCCTTGTTGAAGACGTTCTTCGCGGTTACACCAAGGGAGGCGCCTTTGAGCTTGCCGGACAGCGCGCCTAGGTCGTAGTGCGCCGAGGCATCGAATACGGTGTAGGCGTCGGCCTTGCCCAGCCAGGTGTTGGCCTGGTCGCCATAGGTGTTGCCAGTGTAGCGGGCGCCCGCGCCGATGCCGAAGCCGTTGAGTACGCCGTTGTGCCAGGTGTAGTCGGTCCACAGGGAGGCTTGTTGGTTCGGCATCAGTTGCAGACGGTTGCCTTTGTTGTCGCCTTTTTGGATGTCGGACTTGGCCAGGGTGTAGGCGGCGATCAGCTTGATGTTGTCGGTCAGGTCGGAGATGGCTTGCAGTTCGAGGCCTTTGACTTTGACTTCGCCTTCCTGGCTGGTGATCGGGGTGCCGCTGGCGCTGTCGGTGACCGCTACGTTTTTCTGCGTCAGGTTATACACGGCAGCGCTCAGCAGGGTCTTGGAGCCCGGCGGCTGGTACTTGATGCCCAATTCCCACTGCTTGCCCTGGGTCGGCTTGAACGAGCTGGTGGTGGTCATGTCCGCGCCCATGGTCGGCTGGAACGACTCGGCGTAGGACAGGTAAGGCACCACGCCCGAATCGAACACGTAGCTGACGGCCGAGTTCAGGCTGAAGTTGCTGTCTCGCGCGGTGTTGGTGGCATCGCTCTTGTTGAAGAACTTGGTGCCGGTGTGCACCCAGTCTTCGCGACCGCCCAGGGTGAAGCGCCATTTGTCCAAGGCCATCTGGTCTTGCAGGTAGACGCCGGTCTGGGTGGTTTTCTGATCGTAGTCGTAGAACGCAGTGGAGCGCGCAGGGCGAACGGTTGGCGTGGTGGTCACCGGGTCGTTGACGTTGATCGACGAGGCGGTGCCGAAGATCGACAGGTAATTGGTGTTGATGCGCTGCAGGTCGGCTCCCATCAGCAAGGTATGACTGATATCGCCCGTGTTGAAGTCTGCCTGGAAGTTGTTGTCCAGGGCGAACTGGCTGATGTCTTCGTCGACGTTGGTGCTGCCGCGGCCGAGATTACCGTTGGCGTCCACGGTGTAATTGGGGAGACCCGAAATGTAGGAGTTGACGGTGACGGTCTGGAACGCGAGATCGGACTTGGTGTAGCGCAGGTTCTGGTGGAACTGCCACACGTCGTTGAAGCGATGCTCGAACGCATAGCCCAGCGCGTAGTAGGTGCGGTCGTAGTAGTCGTAGTCAGGATCGCCCAGGTTCTTGTGGTGGGAGATGTCGCCGAACGGGGTCTTGATCTTGGTGCCCTGAATCGGCAGGAACTGGCTGGTGGTGCCGGTATCGTCGCGGGTGAACTGGCTGAGGAAGGTCAGTTTGGTGTCCGGGTCGATGTTCCAGGTCAGGCTGGGGGCGATGTTGTAGCGCTTGTTGTCGACGTGGTCGATCTGGGTGCCACTGTCACGGATCACGCCGCTGATGCCGTAGAGGAAGCGGCCTTCGTCGTCGATCTTGCCGGTGCTGGCGAAATTGATCTGGCGCCAGTTGTCGCTGCCGTACTGCAGGGATATTTCGTGGCTGGTGACGTCGCTCGGGCGCCGGCTGACCATGTCGATCAGGCCGCCGGGAGGCGTCTGGCCGTACAGCGAAGAGGCCGGGCCGCGCAGCAGGGAGAGGCGGTCCAGGTCCCAGGTTTCCATTTTCGGGTTGGCGTAGGTGCCCTTGGGCAGCGGCAGGCCATCGAGGAACTGGGTCGGCTCGAAGCCGCGTACGCGCATCCAGTCGTAGCGGGTGTCGCTGCCGTAGCTCGCCGAGACGATGCCGGGCATGTATTTGACGGCGTCTTCGAGGGTCTGCACGCCGCGGTCGTCCATCTGCTGGCGGGTGGCCACGGAGATGGAGCGTGGGGTTTCCACCAGTGCGGTGTCGGTCTTGGTCCCGGCCGCGGTACGGGTTGCGACGTAGCCCTCGACGGGCCCCCAGGCGCTTTCCTCGTTTGCGGCCGCATTGATGTCAGTCGACGGCAACGCCACCGCCCCCACCGGCGCCGCCACCAGGGTGTAGGTACCGGCGCTGCTCTGCTGCAGCTGCACGCCCGTGCCGTTCAATGCTGCCTGCAAGGCGCCCACCCCGCTGAATGGCCCGTTGACCGGCGCCGAAGTGCGGCCGTTGGCCAGGCTCGGGTCCAGCGCCAGGGTAATACCGGCCTGGCTCGCGATTTGATTCAAGGTGCTGGCCAAGGGGCCGGCCGGCAGGGTGTAGCTGCGCACCGCGCCCTGCTCGGCAGCGTAGGCAACGGTGCCGGCCAACGGCAACGCCATGGCGATGGCAACGGCCAGCAAGCGAGGGCGTAACAGCGCGTTCATAGGGCGGGACATGCAGCAGCTCCTGGAAGGAAATAGGCGATTGCATGTGTGCCGGACGAGATCGAGAAAGTGATAGGGCGGAGGGAAATAATTTTTTTGGCAGGGTTTTTACGGTGTTCTTGTGGCCAGTTGCATCACTACACGTATTTGCAGCTTATTGTTTGGCCACTACCGTCACCCACCACGGCGTGCGCTGTTCGATCTGTACCGGCAAGGTAGTCGGGAGGGCCTTGAGAGCCAGGTTGGTGTCCTTGAGCGGGAAGCTGCCGGTGATGCGCAGGTCGGCGGCGTCGGGGCCGACGCCCAGGTGGCCGCGGCGATAGCGGCCCAGTTCATCGATCAGGTCGGCCAGGCGCACGTTGTCGACCACCAGCATGCCGCGGGTCCAGGCGTCGGCGCCGGGGCGCAGGGCCAGGGTGGCGTCGAGGCCGTCGCGGTGCAGCAGCACTTGTTCGCCTTCGTTGATGATGCGTTCGCCGCCAGCGGCTTGCGCCTGCGCTGCGACCGCAGAGTGCAAGACGCTCAGGCGGGTGCCATGGTCCTCGCGGCGCACCACGAAGCGCGTGCCCAGGGCGCGCATCTGGCCATCGTCGGTGGTGACGATGAACGGGCGCTGATCGTGATATTTGTGCCCGGTCTCGACGAGGATTTCGCCCTCGCGCAGCACGATCAGGCGTTGCTCGGCGCTGAAGCGCACGTCGATGGCGCTATGAGTGTTGAGGTTGATCACCGTGCCGTCGTCCAGTTGCACCACCTTTTGCTCGCCGGTGGCGGTGCGCTGGTCGGCCAGCCAGTAGCCCAGCGGCGCGGTGCGGTCATTGGCGATCAACGCGACGGCGATCAGCGCGACCACGCCAGCCAAGCCCCCACCCAAGGTACGCACGCGCCGGCGGCTGCCCTCGCGCGATTGCAGCAGGGCCTTGCGCACCGGGCCGGTGGCGTTGCTGAAGCGTTGGTCGAGCATGCCCAGTTGCTGCCAGGCGCGGGCGTGCTCTTCATGGGCGGCGAGCCAGCGTATCAGGGCTTCGCGTTCAGGCGCGCTGAGGGGGCCGTCCAGGCGCAGCTGCCAGTTGATGGCGGCATCCAGCACGTGCGCCGAGACCGGAGCGCTGGCGGCATTCACGTCGGCTGGCCGTAGAGTGCCACGTAGCATTGGCGCATGCCTTGGGCGAGGTACTGGCGCACTCGCGGCACCGAGACCCCAAGTTGCTCGGCGATTTCGCCGTGGCTCAGGCCGTCGAGGCGATTGAGCAAGAAGGCGCTGCGGGCTTTGCTGGAGAGTTTACCGAGCAGTGCGTCGATGGCCTTGAGGTCTTCGAGGATCAACTGGCGGTCTTCGGGGGAGGGCTGTTCGGCCTCGGGCAGGCGCATCAGTTCGGCCAGGTAGGTCTGTTCCAGGGCGGCGCGACGGAAATGGTCGAACAGCAGGCCCTTGGCGATGGCCAGCAAAAACGCCCGGGGTTCGCGCGGGGTGTCCAGGCGCTCGCGGCCCAGCAGGCGCACGAAGGTATCCTGGCTGAGGTCCTCGGCACGCTGCGGGCAGGCGATGCTGCGCTTCAACCAGGCAAGCAGCCAGCTGCGGTGGTCGCGGTAAAGCGTACCGATCAACTCGCGCTGAGGGCTCTGGGCAATGGACAAGGCGGTCCCCGGAAACAAAATGTTATAACTAACGAGAATTGTTCGCGATTGTGGCAGGGGGTTCCGGAAGGTGCAATAGGGCTCTGTCGGAAGATTCTGGGCATGCAAGGATAGAGTCGATCACACCGACGGCGCCTGCTGATGCCGGCGCCACTGGTTCAGGCGATCTTCCAGCAGCACGGGGCTGTCGATGCTCTGGCGCCGTGCGTGGCTGAACAGAATCATGCACAGCTCGGCAGTCACCAACGCATCGGCACTGGCGTGATGGCGCTCCTCGACGTGCAGGGCGAAGTGCTCGACCCAGTTGTCGAGGCCCGCCAGGCGCCCGACCTGATCGGGAAACAGCATGGGCGCGATGTCTGCGACGTCGAGCCAGCGATGGGCGGATTTGTAACCGAGGTTTTCCTTGAGAGCCTTGCCCAGCATGTGTTGGTCGAACCAGGCGTGGAAGGCCAGCAACGGGCTGTCGCCGACGAACTCGAGAAACTCCAGCAGCGCTTCTTTCGGCTCACTGCCGGCGGCCAGCGCGCTGGGGCTCAGGCCATGGATCAACACGCTGGGGGCGGTCTTGTTGCTGCTGTATTGCAAGGTCCGCTCGAAGCCGGCACCCAGGTCGATGGCGCCATCCTCGATCACCACCGCGCCGATGGACAATAGACAATCGCGGCTCAGGTTCAGGCCGGTGGTTTCGGTATCGACCACCACCCAACGCTGGCGGCGCAGGCTTTGGTCACTCGGTGCGGCCGGAGCGGGCAAGGCCAGCAGGCGGGCTTGCTGTTCGGCGCTCAAGAGGGGAGCCGCACGACGAAGCCAACTGGGCAGGCGGGCCAGCAGACTCACAGCTGATACCTCAGGGCCAGGCTGCTTTGCAGGCGCTTGGCCTGGCGCAGCGATTCGCGCAGGATGCGCCGGTCGAGGTCGTTGAGGCTGTCCGGGTCCATGCGGTTGGAGTACGGACGGTTCTCGCGGGCCTGACGCTGGTGCTGCTGCATACGGCTTTGCTGGATAAACTGATAGGCCTCTTCAAAGGCGGCGCCATCCAGTGCATCGATGACTTCCTTGAGCACCAGTTGGCGCAGGCGCTCCATGGTGTTGCTGGCGTCGATGCCGTGGGCCAGCGCCAACAGGCGCGCACCCTCGACGAAGGGCGTCAGGCCATCGGCCTTGAGATCCAGGGTGGCGACCCGATCGGCACCGCGGCGCACCAGCACGAACTCGCGGAAACGCCCCACCGGCGGGCGCAGGCGCAGGGCGGTCTCGGCCAGCATGCGCTGGAACAGCTTGTTCTCCGCCACCTGATCGAGCATGCCTTGGCGCAGGCGCGCGCAACCGGTGTCGTCGCCCCACACCGAACGCAGGTCGAAATAGATGCTTGAACTCAGCAAGTGCTCCGGGGTGGCCTCGCGGATGAAGCCGGCAAAGCGCCGCGCCCATTCGACCCGCGACAGACACAACTCGGGGTTGCCAGCCATGATGTTGCCGCGGCACAGGGCGAAGCCGCACTGCGCCAGGCGCTGGTTGATCTGCTGCGCCACCGGCAGCAGCAAAGTGCGAAAGGCCGCCGCCTCGGCATCGTCGCGGGCCTCGAAGAGGATGCCGTTGTCCTGATCGCTGTACAGGGTCTGCTCGCGCCGCGCTTCGCTGCCGAAACACAGCCAGGTGAACGGCACGCCGGGATCGCCCATCTCTTCGAGCGTGAGTTCGATGACCCGGCAGGTGGTGTGGTCGTTGAGCTGGGTGATGATGCGGGTAATCTGGGTCGACGAGGCGCCGAACGCCAGCATGCGCTCGACCAGCTGGCTGATCTCGCTGCGAATCGCCACCAGCGCCTCGATCCGGGTGGCGTTGCGGATGGTGCGCGACAGGTGCACCAGGTCGACGCGTTGCAGGGAGAACAGATCGCGCTCGGAAATCACACCGCACAGCACCCGATCACGAACCAGGCAGATGTGCGCGATATGCCGCTCGGTCATGGCCATGGCCGCGTCGAAGGCGCTGGCTTCCGGGCTCAGGTAGAACGGCTCGGGGATCATGTAGTCGGCGATCGGCTGGGTGAAGTCGCCCGTGCCGTCGGCCACCACCTGGCGCAGGTCGCGCAGGGTAAAGATGCCCCGCGGGAAGCGCAGCTCGTCGATCACCGCGATGCTGCCGACCTGGTGCTCGTTCATCAGCGCCACCGCATCGCGCAGGGGCAGCTGCGGGCCGCAGGTGACCGGGTGCCGCATGGCCAGATCGCCCAGGCGGGTGTTCAGCGAATACTGGGTGCCGAGGGTCTCCACGGCCTGGCGCTGGACCTGCTGGTTGACCTGATCGAGCAGGCTGCTGACCCCGCGCAGGGCGAAGTCGCGAAAGGTGCTCGACAGCGCGAACAGTTTGACGAACGCAGCCTTGTTGAGCTGCAGGCAGAAGGTATCTTCGGCGGCCAGGTGCTCGGTGCGGGTCGCGCGTTCGCCGAGCAGGGCGGCCAGCGGGAAGCATTCGCCGGTGGTGATTTCGAAGGTGGTCTCGGTGCCGCGCCTGGCCGAGTGCGGGCGTTCGCCGACCACGCGGCCCTGCTTGACGATATAGAAGTAGTCGACCGGGCCATCGGCAGGCTTGATGATGCTCTCTTCGGCGGCATAAAAGCACAGTCGGCACTGCTCCACCAGATAGGCCAGGTGCGCGTGTTCCATCTGGTTGAAAGGCGAGAATCGCTGGAGGAATTGCAGCGTGCCATGGATGTTCTGCTGCACCGCGGTCTTGCCGGCCTTGCTGAAGGCCTCTTCGTCTTTGGTCATGACTGCGGTCGCCTGTGGTGCTTGAGCAGTGGTCGCCAGCGGGTGGCGTTTTTTATAGTTGTACGATGACAGTCTAAAAAAAAAGCTTCTAGAACGCTACGATCCTACGCATCATGCAACACCAGCGCATCGATCCGACAGAGGGTGATGGCGGATTGAGATTGCGCGGGTCTGAAACCAATGCAGTTACCTTTGGCTTTCTGTTTGCCGAGAGACGTATGACCGACCACGATCCTGAGCTGCTGAGCGATGCCGAGCGCGAGGCCCTGAGTGAAGCGATGCTCGCCCCGAGCCTGCCGCCGCTGCGTGCACTGGTGGTGGATGACGATGCCGATTCGCGGGACTTGATGGCGCAGATTCTCGAGCTCCACGATATCGCCTGCGTGACCGCCGGCTGCGCCGAAGAGGCGTTGCGACTGATCACCGACCGCTCCATCGGCCTGCTCATCACCGATCTGCGCATGGGGCCCATGAATGGCCTGGAGCTGATCCGCAAGGTGCGCGAATCGGAGCGGGCGGCATTGCCGATCATCATCATTTCCGGCGACGCCGGGGTGAAGGACGCGATCGCAGCCATGCATTTGAGCGTGGTGGATTTTTTGCTGAAGCCG
The DNA here is from genome assembly GCF_031880315.1 of Pseudomonas baltica. Taxonomy (NCBI): domain Bacteria; kingdom Pseudomonadati; phylum Pseudomonadota; class Gammaproteobacteria; order Pseudomonadales; family Pseudomonadaceae; genus Pseudomonas; species Pseudomonas baltica. The sequence continues at coordinate 4,171,111 of NZ_CP134771.1, forward strand.
ATCGACGCGTTGAAGCTGGTGAAGCTGGCGCGGCGGGAGTTGGGGTTGTAGGCAGTCTGCAATGGGTATGTTTATTTCACTGGCCTCTTCGCGGGCAAGCCTTGCTCCCACCGGGTAAACAGGTCCTACGGCGTACCCCCGTGGGAGCAAGGCTTGCCCGCGAAGAGGCCGTCAGCCATCACCAAGATCCATTTGACGTAACCCCCATGGCTTTGTAGTCTGTATACAGAACACTGTATCTAAACAGGCGCACTGGCCCATGCACAAGATCCCTTCCCAAACGCAACTGGTCGAGCAGGTCTACGAGTCGATCCTCGATGCCATCTGCCAAGGCACCCTGCAGCCCAACGAGCGGGTCACTCAGGAAGGTCTGGCCGAGCAACTGGGCGTGTCGCGCCAGCCAATCCTGCAGGCTTTCCAACTGCTCAAGCGCCAGGGCTTTATCGAAGAATCCGGGCGCAAAGGCGTGATCATCACCCCGCTGGACCCGCAGAAGCTGGTGCAGCTATATCAGGTGCGGGCCGCCCTCGACGCGCTGGCGGCCCGGGGCGCGGCGCGGCGGGTGTACGATCTCGGCCCCGAAACTTGCGAGGCCGAGGGGCACGCCTTGATCGCCGCCGGGCGCCAAGCCGCCGCAGGGCAAGACCTCAACGCCCTGCTGCGCCTGGACATGGCCTTCCACCAGTGGCTCTACCAGCTCTCGGGCAATCCGATGATCGCCGAAACCACTGCGCTGCACTGGCAGCATATCCGCCGCACCATGAGCTCGGTGCTCAAGCACGAGGTGCGCTCCTTCGACAGCGTCTGGGACGAGCACCAGGCCATCTTGCAAGCCGTACTCATTGGCGACGAGGACCGTGCCGGGTTCCTCGCCCAGCAGCATGCCGAAAGCGCAGCCGAACACCTGGCGCGGATTCTGGAGGGCTCGGCACACGCGTCCAAACGCAAGCAGGCCTGATGGCCTGCGCAACACTCCCTGGAGACACTCATGAAGCTGACACAAGAACAAATCGAAGCTTATGAAACCGACGGCTACATCCTCCTCGAAGGGCTGTTCAGCCCGGACGAGGCGGCGTTGATGAAGTCCCGTCTGCCACGCTTGTACAAACTCGATCGCGATGAGGTGATCAAGGAAAAAAGCGGCGCCGTGCGCACCGTGTTCGCCGCCCACACCTTTGACGAGGTGTTCGCCCGCGTGGCCCGCCATCCCCGGCTCATCGATCCGGCGCGGCAATTGCTTGGCAGCGACGTGTACATGCACCAGTTCAAGGTCAATGCCAAGGCCGCGTTCAACGGCGACGTGTGGCAATGGCACCAGGATTTCGGCACCTGGCACGAGGACGACGGCATGCCCGAGGCGCGGGCCATGAACGTCGCGGTGTTCCTCGACGAGGTCAACGAATTCAACGGCCCGCTGATGTTCATTCCGCGCTCCCACAAACGCGGGCGCATCGAGGCCAGCCACGACCGCAGCACCACCAGTTATCCGCTGTGGACGCTGGATAACGCCAAGGTCGCCGAGCTGGTGGCCGAAGGCGGCATCGTCGCGCCCAAGGGTCGGGCGGGTACCGTGCTGATTTTCCAGAGCACGCTGGTGCATGCCTCGTCGCCAAATCTGTCGCCTTGGGATCGCAACACCCTGTACGTGACCACCAACTCGGTGGACAACGCCATCACTCGCTTCAAGCGCCCGGACTTTATCGCCCATCGCGACTTCACGCCGATCGAAACGCTAGACGATCACTGCCTCGCCGGTTTCGACCAGGCGGTGGCCTGATGAGCCCGCGCATGCACGGCAAGACCGTGATCGTCACCGGCGCCGGGGCCATTGCCGACGGCATGAGCAATGGTCGCGCTGCCGCGTTGCTGTATGCCCGTGAAGGCGCGCGGGTGCTGGCGGTGGACCGTAACCTGGCCAGTGCCGAGCAGACCTGCGCGATGATCCGCGAGGAAGGCGGGCAGTGCGAAGCCCATGCCACCGATGTCGCGCAAAGCGCCGAGGTGCAGCGCATGGTAGCTGCGGCCATGGACTATTTCGGCCGCATCGATGTGCTGCACAACAACGTCGGCATCGCCGAAACCGGTGGCCCGGTAGAGGCCAGCGAGGAGAGCTGGAATCGCCTGGTCGCGGTCAATCAGACCAGTTTGTTCCTGACCTGCAAGTTCACCTTGCCGGTCATGGAGCAGCAGCGCAGCGGCGCGATCGTCACTATCGCCTCGGTGGCGGCGCAGCGTTGGCTGGGCTTTCCTTATGTGGCCTATACCGCGACCAAGGCGGCGGTGATTGCCCTGACCCAGAATGTCGCCGCGCAATATGCGGCGGCGGGAATTCGCGCCAATTGCGTGTCGCCCGGGTTGATGGACACGCCGATGGTGCGCGCGTCGCTGACCGCAAGTTACGGCGGCAATATCGACAGCATGCTCGATACCCGCCATTCGCAATGCCCGATGGGCTTTATGGGCGATGCCTGGGATGTGGCCAATGCGGCGCTGTTTTTAGCGTCGGATCAAGCGCGGTATATCACTGGGATCAATCTGGTGGTGGATGGGGGGCTGATGCTCAAGTGTGCCTGATGGATCTTCATTGATAGTGAGGGCGCTTTCGCGGGCAAGCCTTGCTCCCACAGGTGTACGACTCTGTGGGAGCAAGGCTTGCCCGCGAAGGCGTCAGTCCAACCAACATCAAATTCACAGCAGTAAGGAACCCATTGGATGCTGGCCATCTTCAACGTCGCTTTCCCCGTATTCGGCCTGATTTTCGTCGGCTTCTGGTGGTGGATGGGGGGCTGATGCTCAAGTGTGCCTGATGGATCTTCATTGATAGTGAGGGCGCTTTCGCGGGCAAGCCTTGCTCCCACAGGTGTACGACTCTGTGGGAGCAAGGCTTGCCCGCGAAGACGTCAGTTCAAACAACATCAAATTCTCAGCAGTAAGGAACCCCTTGGATGCTGGCCATCTTCAACGTCGCCTTCCCCGTATTCGGCCTGATTTTCGTCGGCTTCTTCTGTCGCAAGCGCAATATCCTGGGGCCCAACGCCTCCAGTGAACTGAACCGTTTCGTGATCTTTCTGGGCCTGCCGTCGCTGCTGTTCGAGTCGATGTCGCGCCTGGCGTCGGTGCAGTCACTCAATCTGGGCTATATCGCTGCATTCGGCCTCGGCATGGCCGGGGTATTTGGGCTCACCTTGTGGATAAGGCTGCGCAGCCGGGCGCACTTCATCGATGCGACCATCGACGCCTTGGGTGCGGCCTATCCCAACTCCGGGTTCCTGGGCATTCCGTTATGCCTGCTGACGTTCGGCGATCAGAGCATGCCGCCGGCGGTGATCGGCACCTTGATGACCGCCTGCCTGCTGTTCGCCGTAGCGATCATCATGATCGAGAGCTATCGCCAGGCCGAAAAACACCTGGGCCGCACGCTGCTCAAGGTGGGAGGCTCATTGCTGCGCAACCCGGTGATGCTGGCGCCGCTCTTCGGTGCGCTGGTGGCCGCCAGCGGCTGGCAGATGCCCAGTGGCTTGCGGCAGTTGTTCCAGTTTCTGGGGGCGGCGGCGGGGCCCTGCGCGCTGGTGTCGATCGGTCTGTTCCTGGCCGCGTCCAAGCCGCAGCCGGGGGACGCCAGAACAGTATTTTTGCTGGTGCTGTGCAAATTGATTCTGCAACCGTTGCTGACCGCCTGGCTGGCCTTCAAGGTGTTCGACATGCCGCCGATGTGGGCGTGGGCGGCGCTGCTGCTCAGTGCCCTGCCGATCGGCAATGGGCCGTTCATGCTGGCCGAACTGTTCGAGCGCGAGGCCAACACCATGTCGCGCTCGATATTGATTTCGACGCTGCTGTCGCTGGTGACGGTGTCGATTATTCTGGCGATGATTCCTGCGGTGTAGATGCCTGCGGTGTGCAGGAGTGCCGGATCGAGAGTCGAACGCCTGTGGGGCAAGTCCATGTTTTCGGGCAAACCGTGCCGGCCCCTTCGCCAGCAAGCTGTGCTCCCACAGGTCTAAGGCTCAGGCCCGGTTTGCGCTGTGGGAGCAAGGCTTGCCCGCGAAGGGCCGGCTTGTTCAACACAGCAATCCCTCGCCTTCCGCCAACTGCGACCTCAACGGCGCAATCTCCAGCCGGCGCAAGATCCGGTACAGCGACGGTCGGCAGATCCCCAACTCCCGCGCGGCGGCGGTCATGTTCCAGCGGCACAGCTTGAGCACCTGCAGCACGTTGTGGCGTTCCTCGGCGCTTTTGTCCACCCGCATGTCCACCGGCACCCGCCGACGTAACGGCGTGACGTTGGCGAACCCTGTAGCGAGGGGCCGCGTGTTCGGCGCCGAATAAGGCGCAGTGCCTGTGCGGATCTCGTGAGCATGCTGCAGCGCTGCCGCCCCAGCGAACTCCTCCGGCAGATCATGCCGCTGAATCCGCGACCCTTCCATCACCGCGCAGGCATACCGAATCACCGCACGCATCTGGCGCAGATTACCGGGCCACGGATGGTTCATCAGCACGCCCCACACGTCATCGGCGATCGCCTGGCGCGGATCGCGCTCAGGCATCTCGGCCGCCACCATGCTGCAAATCAGGTCGGCGCGGTCAGTGCGCTCGCGCAGAGCCGGCAGATGCACGACGCCGGTGGCGATGCGATAGAACAGATCTTCCCGAAATTCCCCGGCCTTGATCCGCGCGGAAAGGTCCTGGTGCGTAGCGCAGATCAGCGCGAAGTCCACTGGAATCGACTGTTCGGCGCCCAGCGGGGTGATCTCGCGTTCAGCGATCACCCGCAGCAGACGGGTCTGCTGCTCGTACGGCATGTCGCCGATCTCGTCGAGGAACAGCGTGCCACCGTCGGCCTGCAGGACCTTGCCCTTCTTGCCGCCCGGCAAGGCGCCGGAAAACGCGCCGCGGGCATAGCCGAACAGCTCGCTCTCGATCAGGGTTTCAGGGATGGAGGCACAATTGAGCGACACCAGATTGGCGCGGCGGGTCTGTTGATTGTGCAGGTGCAGGGCGCGGGCGAGGACTTCCTTGCCGGTGCCGGTTTCGCCCTGGATCAATACAGCGATACCACGCTCCATCAGGCGCAGCGCGCGGCGAAAGGCCTGGCGCACTTGCGGATCGCGGTCGTTGGCAATATCACAATCGGCTAAAACGATGGACGGGGGTACGGCACGCGTAGGTAGAGCGTGGTTTGCGGACATCAGCGGTCACCTTGTTGTTTTTATATAGCTCGTGACTATCGCGAGTCGACGCGCTTGTGGCGCAACGGGCTCGGTGGCTTACGCTTCCTACAATAGGTAGGCACACCGATCTTTTCCAATACATAATCGGGCAGCCATTGATACCTTCCGGAGCAATGATGATCGAGCTACGCCACCTCGAATACTTCCGCACCCTGGCCGAGACCCTGCATTTCGGCCGTGCGGCGCAGCGTCTGCATATCTCCCAGCCGCCGTTGTCACGGCAGATCGCGCTGCTGGAGGAAGAGCTGGGGGTCAAGTTGTTCGATCGCTCCAGCCGCCGCGTCGAGCTGACTGACGCCGGCCAGCGCTTCTATCTGGACACCGGCACGGTATTCGCGGCGTTCGAGCAGGCCAAGCGCAACGCCCTGGCGGCGGCACGGGGCGAGGCCGGTGAATTGTCGGTGGGCTTCATGATGTCCACGGCCTATAGCGTCACCCCGGCCATCACTCGGCGCTATGCGGCGTTATATCCGCAGGTCACCCTCAAGCTGACTGAAACGCTGCCCATGGACCTGGCGACGGACATCAGCAGCGGCCAGAAGGACGTCGCCATCATGTATCGCCCCCAGGATTGCACCGGGCTGGAGACTGCCAGTGTGTACAGCGAGGAGATGATGCTGGTACTGCCGCCGGGGCACGCCCTGCTTGATTACGAGGTGGTGGAGCCGATGCAATTGGCCGGCGAGCCGTTCATCATCGTGCCCCGGCACATCGCGCCGGCGCTGCACGACATGATCGTCAATTACTGCCTGCAACATGGCGTCACGCCGACGGTCGCCATGGAGATCAACATGCAGCAGACCATCGTCAATCTGGTGGGCGAGGGCATGGGCATCGCCATCGTGCCGCGCTCGATGCGCAACATGCGCCTGGCGACCACGACGTTCCGGCCGCTGAAGAACGCGCCGATGATCGAGGTGGTTGCGGTGTGGAAGCACGACAACCATAACCCGTGCATCAGCTCGTTTATCGACAGCGCGCGGCTGGCGGGGCAGGAGGCGGAGGTCAATCGCGCGGCAGAAGGCTGATCGCGGCCGCGGGACTGGCCCAGTGGCGAGGGGTTTTGTGCATTGGTAAGTGGTTTTGCGGGGGGGCGGATGGCCCCTTCGCGGGCAAGTCTTGCTCCACAGCAGCTTTAGAGTCCTACGCTTGTGGGAGCAAGGCTTGCCCGCGAAGAGGCCCTCACCGCCCCATCAAATCTCCAGAATGCCGGACGCCATGAACCCCCCATCCACCGGGATCACATGCCCGCTGATATAGGACGCATCATCCGACGCCAAAAACGCCACCGCCCCGGCCATCTCCGCCGGCGTGCCGTAGCGCTTCAAGGGCACCGCTCGGGCGTAGGAGGCGCGCGTCTCGGGCGAGTGCAAGGCCTGGGTCAGCGGCGTATCCACCGGGCCTGGAGCGATGCCGTTGACGGTGATGCCGTATTCCGCGAGTTCGATCGCCATCTGTTTGGTCAGGCCGATCACCGCTGCCTTCGACGTGCCATACGCGGTGCGCCCGGCGCTGGCGCGCATGCCGCTGATGGAGGCGACGTTGACGATCCGACCCCAGCCGTTGCTGCGCATCAGGCGCGCCGCGTGTTGCCCGCACAGCAGGGTGCCGGTCAGGTTGATGTCGAGCACGCGCTGCCAGTTGTCCAGCGGGTAGTCGATAAAGGGCAGGGTCTTGGCGATGCCGGCGTTGTTGACCAGCACGTCGCAGCGGCCGTGGCTGCGCTCCAGGTCGGCGAAGACGCTGGCGATGGACTCGGGGTTGCCGACGTCGATGGCCATGGCCAGCGCTTCGATGCCGTTGGCGCGCAGGCCGGCGACCATTTCCTCGGCGGCGGCCAGATTGATATCGGCCACCACCACGGTGTGACCGTCCTCGCCGAGACGCTGGGCGATGGCAGCACCGATGCCCATGGCGGCGCCGGTCACCAGTGCGACACGGCCTACGGCGGATTGACGATACTGCTGGGCTGCTTGAGTCATGAGGTTGCTCTCTTTTGTATTTATTCAGGGCGTAGCGATGCCGTGGGGCTCGCGCCGCGCTGCGGGAATCTGTGTCGAAGTCGTCGGGGGCAAGCCCCCTCGCTACAGGGTCAGCGGTGAATCATGTAGCGAGGTGGCTCGCCTGCGAAAAAGGCCAGCCAGCGCGGGCTACAAAAAGCCGATGGAAATCCACGGGAAGCATGCCACGATGACCAGCGCGACGATCAACGCCGCCAGGTAACTCCAGACCTTGCGGATGACGTTGTCCGAGCTCACCTTGCTGATCGCGCAGGCCGCATAGAAACCCACCCCCAGGGGCGGCGCGAACAGGCCGATGCCCATGGCCAGGATTACCACCATGGCGTAGTGCACCGGGTGGATGCCGAGCATCTCCGCGAGCGGGAACATCAAGGGCCCGAACAACACGATGGCGGGGATGCCCTCCAGCACGCTGCCGAGGATCAGGAAGGTGACGATGGTCACCAGCATGAAGGTGAACTTGCCGCCTGGCAGGTCCGCGATAATGTCCACCAGGTTGGCCGAAAAGCCCGACTGGGTCAGCGCCCAGGCCATGGCCGAGGCCATGCCGATGATCAAGAGGATCGACCCCGACAACGCCGCCGCTTCAAGCATCATCGGGTACACGCGCTTGAATTCGATGTGGCGCATGAACAGGTGCATCACCAGGCCGACCATCACCACATAGGCGACGCCGATGGTCGATACTTCGGTGGCCGTGGCCGCGCCTTCGAGCACGGCGATACGGATCAGCAACGGCAAGGCCAGGGCCGGCAAGGCGATGCAGAAGGTCTTGAGCACCGTGCCCATGGGCGCGCGTTGGACGTCCGGTTTGGCCTCGTTGCGCGAGCGCCACCAGCACACCAGGGCGATGACCACGGTGCCGACCACGGCCGGCATCAGCCCGCCGATGAACAGGGCGGTGATCGACACGCTGCACACCGCACCAATGGTGATCAGCACCAGGCTCGGGGGGATGGTCTCGGTCATTGCGCCAGTGGCCGCCAACAGCGCCGCCAATTCTTCAGGCTTGGAGCCGCGTTTTTTCATTTCCGGAAACAGCGCCGGGGCGACGGCTGCCATGTCGGCGACCTTGGAACCGGAAATCCCCGACACCAGAAACATCGCCCCCAGCAGTACGTACTGCAAGCCGCCGCGCACGTGGCCGAGCAACGAGGCCATGAAGTCGATCAGGGTCTTGGCCATGCCCGACAGCTGCAACACCACCCCCAGCATCACGAACAGCGGCACGGCCAGCAGCACCATGTGCGACATGCCTTCGTCCATGCGGCTGACCACGATCGACATCGGCGCGTGGGTGACCAGCGCCAGGTACGCCATGGTCGCGGTGCCGAAGGCGAAGGCGATCGGGATGCCGCCGAACACACAGGCGCCCAGCAGCACCATGAAGAACACTACCAGGTTGAAGTTGCCGATCTGCCCGAGCAACGGCTGGGCCAACCACAAACCGCCCGCGACGGCGGCAATCAGCAGCAGGCCAGCGCCGAACTGGCGCACTGTGGTACAGCGCGCCATACGCGCCACTGCCGCCAGTAGCATCAGTACCGCACCCACTGGCAACGCCGCCGCCCGCAGGCCGTCGGGAATACCCAGGGCCGGTGTGGTGATGACCATCTGTTCAGTGGCGTGATGCATGGCCGGGGTGATGATCATCGCCACGAAAATGCACACGATCATCGCCGACAGCGTCTCGCTGAAGGCCCGCCAGTTGGCCGGCAGCTTGTTGACGATGGCCGACATGCGCATGTGCTCACCGCGGTCCAGCGCCAGCACCGCGCCGAACATCGCCAGCCAGATGAACAGCGATGAGGCGAGTTCATCCGACCACATCAACGGGCTGTGCAGCAGGTAGCGCGAGATCACCCCCGCCAGCAGCACACCGGTTTCGACCACCATCAGCACCACGGCCAACAGGCCGACGATGCGCATTGCCCAGCGGTTAAGGCAGATCAGCACCCGGGCCGGCAGGCGCGATGAAGCAACGGAGGCCGAAGCGACGTGGGTGTTCATGCCAGCTTCCCGGCGTACTTCTCGAGAATCGCCCAGGCGTCGTCACCGAAGGTCTTTTTCCAGTCGGCGTAGTAGCTGGTCGAGGCCAGCTTGGCGCGGAACGGCTCAGGTGGCGCTTCGACGATTTCCAGGCCCTTGCCCTTGAGGGTGTCGCGGATGCTGCCTTGCAACTTGGCCAGGTCTTCGCGCTGGGCGAGGATGCCGGCATTGATGTGCTTGGTGACGATCACCTGTTGCTCGGCCGAAAGCTTGGAGAAGTTGGTCTTGTTGCCGAGCATCCAGAAGCCGTCCCACACGTGGTTGGTCAGCGAGCAGTATTTTTGCACTTCGTAGAGCTTGGCCGAGTCCACCAGGGTCAAGGGGTTTTCCTGGCCTTCGACGACCCGCGTCTGCAGGGCCGAATACACCTCGGCGAAGTTGATGGCGGTCGGCGCGGCGTCGAACGCCTTGAAGATCGAGGTAAGGATCGGACTCGGCGGCACGCGCAGCTTCATGTCCTTCAGCGCGTCGGGGGTGGCCACCGGCCGGGTACTGGTGGTGGTCACGCGGTAGCCGTTGTCCCACATTTTTTCGAAGGCGAACAGCTTGCCATCGTCGGCCTTGGCGATCTGTGCGCGCACGTGGGCGCCCAGATCACCGTCCATGGCTTGCCAAACGGTGTCGTAGTCCTTGAAGGCAAAGCCAATGGCGCTGATCTGCACGGCGGGCACCAAGGTGCCGAGGATGACGGGCGACAGCGAGAACAGATCGACTGCGCCGGAACGTACTTGCGCGAGGGTGTCGGTATCGCTGCCCAGTTGGCTGCTGGGGAACACCTGGAGAATCACCTGGCCGTCGGTTTCTTCCTTGATGGCCTTGGCCATCTTGCGCGCCTGCACGTTCATGGGGTGGGTCAGGGGCAGGTTGTTGGCGTACTTGAGGGTGATGACATCGGCGCCAAGGCTGCTCGAGCTGTACAGCCCGAGGCTTCCTGCCGCTGCGGCCGCCGAGGCGAGAGAGGCGGTCTTGAGGAAGCTGCGGCGCGAGAAATCTGCCATGTGGGACTCTCCATTGTTTTTGTTGTTGTAGTTGTCGACTGATCGCGGCTGCACGATCCAGGTAATGGGTTATAGCAAATCAGGTGCCAGCGTCGGCATGGCCAGTGGCCTGTTATCGACGATCTGCTCTTTCGGTGACTAACTGGCTGTTAATCAATGGGTTTTCAAATTTGTTGCTGCTTGTGTCTGTGAACCAGGCGACGAGCACAAGGCGACAGGTGTCTCCCGGAGTGTCACCGCCCAGGCGTCCAGGGAGACACTTTCAGGTGTCACCGCCATCGCCGGTGACACTGCTGTAACCCCCGTGCCATCGGCCCCGAGGCCCGCCCGAGCGGCTTGGCACCGGTCTTGCTATCGCCCTTGCAACAACTCTAACAAGGGGCCCACCTCATGCATTCGCCTGTTATCACCGGCTGGTATCACTCGCCGTTCGGCAAGTTCGATCAACTCGACCCCGAGCAGATGATGGCCGATGCCGCCATCGCCGCGCTGCAACATGCCGGCCTCGATGCCGAGCAGATCGACTCGGTGCACGTCGGTCATTTCAACGCCGGATTCCTCTATCAGGATTTCCCCTCGACGCTGCTTGCCAATCATATTCCGGCGTTGCGCTTCACCCCGGCGGTGCGGGTCGAGAACGCCTGCTCCACCGGCTCGGCGGCGATCCACTCGGCGCTGCAATCGGTGCTCAGCGGCCAGGCCAGACACGCTTTGGTGGTGGGCTTCGAGAAGATGAACACGCTGCCCACCGCCGAGGTCGGCAAGATTTTGCTCAAGTGCTGCTACACCCGCGAGGAGGCCGATATCGAAGGCGGTTTCGCCGGGGTGTTCGGAGTGATCGCGCAGGATTATTTCGACCGCTATGGCGACCAGTCCGATGCCTTGGCGATGATTGCGGCGAAGAACCACGCCAATGGCGCCTTGAACCCGTTCGCCCATATGCGCCGTGATTTCGGCTATGACTTCTGCCGCACGCCCTCGGAGAAAAACCCCTTCGTGGCCGGGCCGCTCAAGCGCACCGATTGTTCGTTGATCACCGATGGCGCCGCAGCGCTGGTGATCAGCCGCGAAGACCTGGCGGGTGATCGGCCCCAGGCGATTCGCTTCAGGGCGGCGGTGCAGGTCAACGACTACATGCCGCTGTCGCGCCGCGATCCGACCTGGTTCGAGGGTGCCTCGCGGGCCTGGCAGAAGGCCCTGCAGGAAGCGCAGTTGAGCCTTGGCGACCTGTCACTGGTCGAGACCCACGACTGCTTCACCATCGCCGAGCTGCTGGAATACGAGGCCATGGGCCTGGCCGAGCGAGGCCAAGGCGCACGGGTGATTCAGGAAGGCATCAGCCGCAAGGACGGGCGCCTGCCGATCAATCCGTCGGGCGGGCTCAAATCCAAAGGTCATCCGATTGGCGCTACCGGGGTGTCGATGCACGTGATGGCGGCCATGCAGCTCACTGGTCAGGCCGGCGACATGCAGTTGCCGACGGCCGACCGCGCCGGGGTGTTCAACATGGGCGGTGCGGCCGTGACCAACTACGTCAGCATCCTGGAGTCGATCAAGTGAGCGCGCTCAATACGGGTATCGATAACGTCATGAACCTGGGCGAATTGCTGGCGCAAGTGGCCCGGCGTTTTCCCGATGCGCCGGGGTTCATTCGCGGTGACCAGCAAGTGTCGTGGTCGCGGATCGCCGAGCGGGTCGACTGCGTCGCGGCGGCCTTGCGCGCTCGCGGGCTAGTGAAGGGCGACAAGTTGCTGGTGCATTCGCGCAACAATCTGGCGCTGTTCGAAAGCGCCTGGGTGGCGTTCCGCCTCGGTGTGGTGTGGGTGCCCACCAACGTGCGCATCACGCCGCCAGAGGCCGCCTATCTGGGCAGTTCCAGCGGTGCGGTGGCGATGCTCTATGACGAGGGCTTCGAGCACTACGTGGCGGCCGTGCAAGCCGCTTCGCCGGTCTTGCAGCAGGTGATCGCCATCGGTCAGCCACGGGCTGGCGAGCTCAGCTACGACGGCCTGCTGGAGGAGGGTGCCAGCCTGCGTGCGGCATTCCGCCCGGCCGAGGTCACCTATCACGACCCGCTGTGGTTCTTCTACACCTCGGGCACCACGGGCTACCCCAAGGCCGGCATCCTTACCCACGGGCAGATGGCGTTCGTCATCACCAACCATATCGCCGACTTGATGCCGGGTCTTGACCATCACTCGCGCTCGCTGGTGGTCGCGCCGTTGTCCCATGGTGCCGGGATTCACGCGCTGGTGAACGTCGCCCGCGGCGCCGCCAGTGTCCTGCCGGCAGGCGAGAAGCTCGACTGCGACGAGGCGTGGCGCCTGGTGCAGGAGCACCGCATCGACAACCTGTTCACCGTGCCGACCATCGTCAAGATGCTCACCGAGTGCCCGGAGGTCGACCACTACGATCACAGCAGCCTCAAGTACGTGATCTATGCCGGCGCGCCGATGTACCGCGCCGATCAGCGCCGCGCCCTGCACAAACTGGGCAAGGTGCTGGTGCAGTACTACGGCCTGGGCGAGGTGACCGGCAACATCACCGTGCTGCCGCCGGAATTCCACGAGGCCGAAGACGTGCCTGGCGCCCGTATCGGCACCTGTGGCTTCCCGCGCACCGGTATGCAGGTGGCGATTCTCGATGACGATGGCCAGCCGCTCGAGCAGGGCCTTGACGGCGAGATCTGCGTGCGCGGGCCGGCGGTGTTCAGTGGTTATTACAACAATCCCGAAGCCAACGAGAAGACCTTCAAGCACGGCTGGTTCCACACCGGCGACCTCGGTCACCTCGACGAGGAGGGCTTTTTGTACATCACCGGGCGCGCGTCCGACATGTACATCTCGGGGGGCTCCAACGTTTATCCGCGCGAGATCGAAGAGGCGTTGCTCACCCACCCGGCGGTCAATGAAGTGGCCGTGCTCGGTTTGCCCGACGAGAAGTGGGGCGAGTGTGGTTGCGCGGTGATCGTTACCACTGGTGAGGTCAGCGACGCCGAGTTGTTGGCCCATCTGGAGCCGCGCATCGCCCGCTACAAGTGGCCCAAGCAGTTTGTGCGTTGGACCGAGATGCCCAAGTCGGGCTACGGCAAGATCGTCAAGAAGAACATTCGCGTGCTCCTCGAAGAGCGCAAGGAGCTAGCGTAATGACCCCGCATTTCACTCAGCGTGGCGATGTCCGGACCTTTCATCATGAAGGCGCACAACAACTGCCGCGGGTGCTCGATTGCGAAGTGCCGCACAGCGAGGAACTGCGCATCGTGCTGCCGTTGGCGACGGCGGTTGGGCCGGAGCTGATTCGGATTCTGTCGGGGCGGCGCTTCAGCAGCGCGGTCGGCAGGATTCTGTGCGGTGGCGCGTCCCACCTCAGCTATCACCGCATGGTCGAGACCGGCTCGGTGGCGCGGCCATTCGATTACGGCGCGCCCGTGATGCTGGACGGCTACATCACTTTTATCAGCGGGGCGCTGACGGTCGGCCGTGATCCGGCGGGCAAGCCGCTGCTGCATTGCCATGCGGGGTTTATCGACCGCGAAGGCAATCAGCATGGCGGGCACCTGGTGCTCGACAAGCTGGTGGTGGGCAGCGAGCCGCTGATCATTCGTCTGTGCCTGTTCGATCAGGTGGCGTACCAGCAGCAGCCCGACGACGAAACCCATTTCAACTTGCTCCACCCGGTGGTTCAGGAGGCGTCATGAGTGCAGTGATCTTGGAGCAGGAATCGTCGGTACAGAGCGGCAAGCTCGGGCGTTTGGTGGTGGCGCGGTTGAAGCCTAACGAGGACCTGGTCGAAAGCGCCGAGGCGCTGTGCGCGGCCCATGGCATCCACACGGCGGTGGTGCGTGGCGGGCTGGGCAGTTTGATCGATGCGCGCTTGCAGTATCTGGGGCGCAGCGGCATGAAGACCATTGAGGTCGCCGGGCCGGGCGTGGAGATTCTGAGCATCAGCGGCGAGGTGCGCGCCGGGGAGACGCAGTTACAGGCGGTGGTGGCGGATGCCGATGGCAAGCTCTATGCCGGGCGGATGGAGCGCGGGCACAACTTGTCGTTCATCACCATCGAGCTGACGTTGCAGGAGTGGTTGCCGGATTGAGTCCGGCTTCAACTCGTCGGTGATGCGACTGGCGCTTTCGCGAGCAAGCTTTGCTCCCACAGTGTGTACATGCGCAGCGTCGTACACCTGTGGGAGCTGTCTCGCGGCAATACCTACTGCAACTGCCGCGCCTTGAACTCGCGACGGCGACGATGCAACACCGGCTCGGTGTAGCCATTAGGCTGCTTGGCGCCTTCGATCACCAACTCCAGCGCCGCCTGGAAGGCGATATTGGTATCGAAGTCCGGTGCCAGCGGCCGATACAGCGGGTCGTTGGCATTCTGCCGATCGACCACCGGCGCCATGCGCTTGAGGCTCTCGACGATCTGCGCTTCGCTGGCCACGCCGTGGCGCAACCAGTTGGCCAGTAGCTGGCTTGAAATCCGCAGCGTGGCGCGGTCTTCCATGAGGCCGATGTCGTTGATGTCCGGCACCTTGGAGCAGCCCACGCCTTGGTCGATCCAGCGCACCACGTAACCGAGAATGCCCTGGGAATTGTTGTCCAGTTCGTTCTGGATTTCCTCGGCGCTCCAGTCGGTGTTCGGCGCGAGCGGCAGGGTCAGAATGTCGTCCACCGAGGCCGGGGTACGGCTTTTCAACTCGGCCTGGCGGGCGAACACATCGACCTTGTGATAGTGCAAGGCATGCAGCGCCGCAGCGGTTGGCGAGGGCACCCAGGCGGTGTTGGCGCCGGACAGCGGGTGGGCGATTTTCTGTTCGAGCATGCCCGCCATCAGATCCGGCATGGCCCACATGCCTTTGCCGATCTGCGCGCGGCCTTGCAGGCCAGTGCTCAGGCCGACATCGACGTTGTTGTTCTCGTAGGCGGCGATCCATTTCTCGGCTTTCATGGCGGCCTTGCGCACTACCGCGCCAGCCTCCATGGAGGTGTGGATCTCGTCACCGGTGCGGTCGAGGAAGCCGGTATTGATGAAGACCACCCGCTCACGCGCTGCACGGATACAGGCCTTGAGGTTGACCGTGGTACGGCGCTCCTCGTCCATGATGCCGACCTTGAGGGTGTTGCGCTTGAGGTGCAGCACCTCTTCGATGCGCTCGAACAGGGTGTTGGTGAAGGCGGCTTCTTCAGGGCCGTGCATCTTCGGCTTGACGATGTACACCGAGCCGGTGCGGCTGTTGCTGCGCAGCGATTTGCCGTTGAGGTCGTGGATGGCCGCGAGGCTGGTGATGATGCCGTCGAGGATGCCCTCGGGGACTTCATGGCCTTTGCTGTCGAGGATCGCGTCGATGGTCATCAGGTGGCCGACATTGCGGATGAACAGCAGCGAGCGGCCCGGCAGAATGACTTCACCGCCGTAGACGGTTTTGTAGCGCCGGTCGGGGTTCATGGTGCGGGTGAAGGTGCTGCCGCCCTTGGTGACGTCTTCGCTGAGGTCGCCCTTCATCAGGCCCAGCCAGTTGCGGTAGATGACCACCTTGTCGTCGGCATCGACGGCGGCGACCGAGTCTTCGCAGTCCATGATGGTGGTCAGGGCGGCTTCCATGAGCACGTCCTTGACCCCGGCGGCGTCGGTCTGGCCGACCGGGCTGCTGGCGTCGATCTGGATTTCGAAGTGCAGGCCGTTGTGCTTGAGCAGCACCGCGGTGGGTGCGCTGGCCTCGCCATGGAAACCGATGAACTGCTTGTCGTCGGCCAGGCCCGTGTTGGAGCCGCCCTTGAGGCTGATCACCAGCTTGCCATCGAGGATCTTGTAGGCCGTGGCGTCGACGTGCGAGCCCGCACCCAGGGGCGCGGCTTCGTCGAGGAAGGCGCGGGCGAAGGCGATGACCTTGTCGCCGCGGACCTTGTTGTAGCCCGGGCCCTTGGTGGCGCCATCGGCTTCGCTGATGGCGTCGGTGCCATACAGCGCATCGTACAGCGAGCCCCAGCGGGCATTGGAAGCGTTGAGGGCGAAGCGTGCGTTCATCACCGGCACGACGAGCTGCGGGCCGGCCATGCGGGCGATTTCGTCGTCGACGTGTTCGGTGGTCGCCTGGAAGTCATCGGCAGGCGGCAGCAGGTAGCCGATTTCCTTGAGGAACACCTTGTAGGCGAAGGCATCGTGAGGCTGGCCCTGGCGCGCCTTGTGCCAGCCATCGATCTGGCCTTGCAGGGTGTCGCGCTTGCCCAGCAGGGTGCGGTTCTTGGGAGCGAGGTCGTTGATGATGCTTTCGACGCCGGACCAGAAGTCGTTGGCACTGAGGCCGGTGCCGGGGATTGCTTCTTCGTTGACGAAATCCAGCAGGACCTTGGCGACCTTAAGGCCACCGACTTGAACGTGTTCAGTCATTGCTTGCCTCACTCTGCGCGGCGTGCGCCGCTGCTCGTATTTGACGTCGATCAATGTATGTAGTGCTCGCGTGGCGATACTACATGAACTTTTTGAAGTTGGGAAAAAGGGTCTTTTGCAGTCCGAATATGACTGTGCAGTGCTGCGGAAGTGCCGAATTGTTCCATAGATCAAAATAAACTGTATACAATTTTTTGCCCGCCAACGCTGCCTATACTCACCCCTTCCAACAAGAGGAACGCGCCCATGGACCATCTAGTACTGACCGTGCTGGCCGCTGACAAGGCCGGGCTGGTGGAAAAAGTCGCACAGTGCATCAGCGAACACAACGGCAACTGGCTGGAAAGCCGCATGGCGCGCATGGCCGGGCAGTTCGCCGGGATCTTGCGCGTGGCCGTACCGGCGCAATCCTGCGACGAGCTGGTGGGCGCTCTGCAGGCGCTCAAGGGTGAAGAGATTCACGTGCAGATCGCTGGGGCGGGCATCGAACAGTCGTGCACCTGGAAGCCGATCGCCATGGAGCTGGTGGGCAATGATCGCCCAGGCATCGTGCGCGACATAACCCGCTTGCTCAGCCAGCAGGGGGTGAATCTGGAACGGTTGGTAACCGACGTGCGCCCGGCCCCGATGAGCAGCGAACCGCTGTTCCATGCCGAGGCGATGCTGGCGGTGCCGTTGACCTTGTCGCTGGATGCATTGCAGGCACAGTTGGAAACGCTGGCGGATGATTTGATGGTGGAGCTGGTGCTGCGGGCTGAGGATTGATGTGGCCCGCACCGGCCTCTTCGCTGGCAAGCCATGCTCCCACAGAACCGAAGCGTACACCTGTGGGAGCATGGCTTGCCGGCGAAGGGGCCCGCCCAGCCAACCCCCTCTACCTAGAACAACCGCAACGGCTCTTCCTGCAGCGCCGATAGCTGCTCGCGCAAGGCCAGAATCTGATCGCCCCAATAGCGCTCTTGACCGAACCACGGGAAGCTGCGCGGGAACGCGGGGTCGTCCCAGCGGCGCGCCAGCCAGGCGCTGTGGTGCATCAGGCGCAGGGCCCGCAGGGGCTCTATCAGCGCCAGTTCGCGCGGGTTGAAGTCGTGGAATTCGCGGTAACCGTCCATCAGTTCCGACAGCTGACCCAGGCACTCCTGGCGATCGCCGGCCAGCATCATCCACATGTCCTGAACCGCCGGGCCCATGCGGCAGTCGTCAAGGTCGACGATATGGAACACCTCGTCGCGGCACATCATGTTGCCGGGGTGGCAATCGCCGTGCATGCGGATGGCCTGGTAGGGCGTATCGCGGTAGGCCTGCTCAACCCGCTTGAGCAGGTCGCGGGCCACCGACTCGTAGGCCGGCAGCAGGCTGCGCGGGATGAAATTGCCTTCGAGCAGGGTGGTCAGCGAGTCGTGCCCGAAGTTCTGTACCCCCAGGGCTTCGCGGTGCTCGAACGGGCGCGCGGCACCCACGGCGTGCAGGCGCCCCATCAACTGCCCGAGCCGGTAGAGCTGATCGAGGTTGCCTGGCTCTGGCGCGCGGCCGCCACGACGAGGGAACAGGGTGAAGCGAAAGCCCGCGTGTTCGAACAGCGTCTTGCCTTCGTGGGTCATGGGCGCCACCACCGGCACTTCGCAGTCGGCGAGTTCGGCGGTGAAGCTGTGCTCTTCGAGGATCGCCTCGGTGGTCCAGCGGCCCGGACGGTAGAACTTGGCGATCAGCGGCTCGCCATCTTCGATGCCGACCTGATAGACACGGTTCTCGTAGCTGTTGAGGGCCAGAATGCGGGCGTCGCTGAGGAAGCCGATGCTTTCGACGGCATCCAGGACAAGGTCGGGCGTAAGGGTATCGAAGGGGTGGGACATGCTGACTCCTGCGCCGCGGCAGGTGGCCGCGTCCGGCCAGCTATGGTAGCGCAGGCCGAGCTGCAAGTGGGATCGGGATTGGCGAAGGCCGCCACATACCGTGCAGCAAGGGGCTTGCCCCGGTCACGTTGGATCACCCCCCTCAAAGTGACGGACTCACCGTAATGGGCGCCGGACGCGCCGCTCCCCCGCTGCAGGTTAGAGCTGCGTGCCCAAAAGCACATAGGAGGGCGAAAAAGTGACCTTGAGGGGGCCGTCGACCCGGGCATCGATGCTGACCAGATGCTGCGCTTCGCTAAGGGCGCACAGCGTCTGGCCGTTGGTCAGGGCGATGCGCACTTCACTGGGCCCGTCGGGGTCGTCGATGATCTGCTGGACGATTCCGCTCAGGCTGTTGTGTCCCTGCGGGGCGGGTTGATCGGTCGCCAGGAGCTGTAGCCAGCCGGCCTTGATCAGGGCCACCACCGGGCTGCCGATTTCCAGTGCCAGGCTGAGGGTGCTGTCGTGGGTGATCTGCGCCTCCAGATGCAGGTCGCCGCCCAGTGCCAGACGCACGATGTCGCTGCGCCCGCGTGAATCGATGCCGACCACGCTCCCTTGCAGCTGGTTGCGCGCACTGGTGCGCAACATCAAGCGACCGAGCAGGTCGAGGTCGCTGGCGTCTTCGGCAGCTTCCAGCACCTGCGCCTGCAGCGCCTGCAGCTTTTGATAGAGGCGCAGGACGCGTTCGCCTTCCGGGGATAGCCGAGCACCGCCCCCGCCTTTGCCGCCGATGCTGCGGTCTACCAGCGGGGCGATGTTGTTCAACTCATCGATCGCATCCCAGGCACCCTTGTAGCTCATGCCGGCGCTTTTTGCCGCGCGGGTGATCGAGCCTTGCTCGGCGATATGCCGCAGCAACTCGATGCGCTGCGGGCGGCGGGCGAGGTACTGGGAGAGAAGGGTAGGCAGGGGCATGGCGGCGGTTCTTCAACGCGGGAAAGAGCCGACGTTGCTCGTCCGGCGTTGGCAAGTCAAGGGCTGAGCCCTTGAGATCAGCAGGCAATATTTATGTGCAAACGGTGGCCCCTTCGCGGGCAAGCCTTGCTCCCACAGGTGTGCGACTCGAGATCGGCACACCTCTGTGGGAGCAAGGCTTGCCCGCGATGAGGCCGTCAAGATCGCCGATCAACCAGATCCCGAAGAAGGCCGTTCATCAGGCTTGGCCGTACGCGCCAGGCAATACACGTCGACCCGCACCGCTCCGGCGCGTCTCAACAGCAAGGCCAGCGCCTGCGCCGTGGCACCGGTGGTCATCACGTCATCGACAATCGCCACGTGCAGGCCGCGCACCAAGGCTTTATCGGCGAGGCTGAATGCACTGAGCAGATTCTGTCGCCGCGCCGCCGCGTCCAGTTCCTGCTGGGCGCGGGTGGCATAGGGGCGCAACAACAGGCGGTCCTCACAACGGATCTGCAGCAACGGCGCCAGCCAGTGGCCGAGCATCTGCGCCTGATTGAAGCCCCTCTTGCGCAAACGCTGGCGAGCCATGGGCACGGGTAACAGACGCTGCGGCCGTGGCAGCCCATCGGCGAAGGCCTGCAATAGCCAGCGCGCCAACCCCTCGGCAAGCATGCGCCCCAGTGGCCACTGCGCGTTGTGCTTGAAGCGGGTGATCAGCGTGTCGATGGGGAAGCCGTAATGCCATGGCGCTTCGACCCGAGCGAAGGCTGGCGCCTTGCGTCGGCAGGTCCCGCATTCCAGGCCGGTCATGGCCAAAGGCAGCGCGCAGATTTCGCAGCGCTCATCAAGCCAGGGAAGTTCCTGCTCGCAGGGTTCACACAGGGGATAGGGGTTGTCTGTCGATTCGTCGCAGAGCGAACAGGATTGGTTGATATTTGACCAGATGTAAACCTTGCTAATCGCTGATGGTTGACAGTCCATGCGTCTTCCTTAACTATGCCGCTTATCCGTGTCATGGCTATGGGTATTCCCTTCCCGCAGCCGTTCAGCCCAGCATAAACAAGGAATCGCCGATGAGCGCCAGCATCAATGCAACTACTCGTCACGACTGGTCTCTGGCCGAGGTCAAAGCTCTGTTCGTCCAGCCCTTCAACGACTTGTTGTTTCAGGCGCAAACCGTTCACCGTGCGCATTTCGACGCCAATCGCGTGCAAGTTTCCACATTGTTGTCGATCAAGACGGGCGCCTGCCCAGAGGATTGCAAATATTGTCCGCAGTCCGGCCACTACAACACCGGGCTCGAAAAAGAAAAGCTCATGGAAGTGCAGAAGGTCCTCGAAGAGGCGGCACGTGCCAAGGCTATCGGCTCGACGCGCTTCTGCATGGGCGCCGCCTGGAAGCACCCGTCGGCCAAGGATATGCCTTACGTGTTGAAGATGGTCGCCGGGGTCAAGGCCATGGGGCTCGAAACCTGCATGACCCTGGGCAAGCTCGACCAGGAGCAGACCCAGGCGCTTGCCGAGGCCGGGCTGGACTATTACAACCACAACCTCGACACCTCGCCGGAGTTCTACGGCAGCATCATCACCACCCGCACCTACGGCGAGCGCCTGGAGACCCTGGCCTACGTGCGTGATGCCGGGATGAAGATCTGTTCCGGCGGCATCCTCGGCATGGGCGAGTCGCTGGATGACCGCGCGGGCCTGCTGATCCAGCTGGCCAACCTGCCGGAGCACCCGGAATCGGTGCCGATCAACATGCTGGTGAAGGTCAAGGGCACGCCGCTGGAAAACGCCGATGACGTCGATCCGTTCGACTTCATCCGCATGCTTGCTGTCGCGCGGATCATGATGCCGCAGTCCCACGTGCGCCTGTCGGCCGGTCGCGAGGCGATGAACGAGCAGATGCAGGCCCTGGCGTTCTTTGCGGGCGCCAATTCGATTTTCTACGGCGACAAGCTGCTGACCACCGCCAACCCGCAGGCCGACAAGGACATGCAGCTGTTCGCGCGCCTGGGCATTCAGCCAGAAGCCGGTTATGGACACGCCGATGAAGTGCACCAGGCGGCCATCGAGCAGGCATTGGTGGAGCAGAAGAGCAGCGAGCTGTTCTACGACGCGGCGGTCTGAGCAAACCATAGAATCTCCCACAGGAGAACCGAGGCACCCTGAGATTTTGAATATGCCCTTCGACCTGCGCGCTCGCCTCGACGAGCGCCGCGCTGCTGATCTGTATCGCCAACGGCCACTGCTGCAAAGCCCGCAAGGGCCGCAGGTGGTGGTCGATGGTCAGGCGCTGATCGCCTTCTGCAACAACGACTATCTGGGCCTGGCCAATCACCCCGAAGTGATCAAGGCCTGGCAGGCCGGTGCCGAGCGCTGGGGTGTGGGCGGTGGC
Source organism: Pseudomonas baltica (assembly GCF_031880315.1). Taxonomy (NCBI): domain Bacteria; kingdom Pseudomonadati; phylum Pseudomonadota; class Gammaproteobacteria; order Pseudomonadales; family Pseudomonadaceae; genus Pseudomonas; species Pseudomonas baltica. The sequence goes on from NZ_CP134771.1 coordinate 4,192,982, forward strand.
GCTTCGCATCTGGTGATCGGCCACAGCGGCCCTCATCACGCTCTCGAGGAGGCGTTGGCCGAGCTCACCGGCCGGCCCCGCGCGCTGCTGTTCACCACGGGCTACATGGCCAACCTCGGTACGGTCACGGCGCTGGTGGGGCAGGGCGACACGGTGCTGCAGGATCGCCTCAACCATGCCTCGTTGCTCGACGCCGGCTTGCTCAGCGGCGCGCGTTTCAATCGCTATCTGCACAACGACGCGCACAGCCTGAGCGCGCGGCTCGACAAGGCCGTGGGCGACACGCTGGTGGTCACCGACGGCGTGTTCAGCATGGATGGCGATGTCGCCGATTTGCCCGCCCTGGCCAAGGTCGCCAAGGCCCGCGGCGCCTGGTTGATGGTCGATGACGCCCATGGCTTCGGCACCCTGGGCGCCAACGGCGGCGGGGTGGTCGAGCATTTCGGCTTGAGCCAGGACGACGTGCCGGTGTTGATCGGCACCCTCGGCAAGGGCTTCGGCACTGCGGGCGCCTTCGTGGCCGGCAGCGACGATCTGATCGAAGCGCTGGTGCAGTTCGCCCGGCCCTACATCTACACGACCAGCCAGCCGCCGGCGCTGGCCTGCGCCACGCTCAAAAGTCTTGAACTGCTGCGCACCGAGCACTGGCGCCGCGAGCACCTGGCGCGTTTGATCGCCCAGTTTCGCCACGGCGCCGAGCAGCTCGGCCTGAGCCTGATGGACAGCTTCACGCCCATCCAGCCCATCATGATCGGCAGCAGCGCCCGAGCTCTGAGGGTGTCGAAAATGCTCCGCGAGCGCGGCCTGCTGGTGACCGCCATCCGCCCGCCAACCGTGCCCAACGGCAGTGCCCGATTGCGCGTGACGCTCTCGGCGGCCCACAGCGAGGCCCAGGTGCAGCTATTGTTGAACGCATTGGCCGAGTGCTATCCGCTGCTGGAGCCCGAAGATGCGTGACCGTTTGATTCTGCTGCCGGGCTGGGGCCTGGGCATATCGCCGATGCAACCGCTGGCGGCGGCGCTGCAGGGGCTGGACGAGCACCTGCGGGTGGATATCGAGCCGCTGCCGGCACTTGATTCTCATGACGTGGACGAGTGGCTCGACGAGCTCGACGCCACCTTGCCGCTGGACACCTGGTTGGGCGGCTGGTCGCTGGGCGGCATGCTCGCCGCCGAGCTGGCGGCGCGCCGTGGCGAGCGTTGCTGCGGGCTGCTGACGTTGGCCAGCAACGCCTGCTTTGTCGCCCGTGAAGATTGGCCCCACGCCATGAGCGGCGAGCTGTTCGAGGCGTTCTTGGCGGGCTGTCAGGAGTCGCCTATGCAAACGCTCAAGCGCTTCAGCCTGCTGTGTGCCCAAGGCGCCGTGGACGATCCGCGCGGGCTGTCCCGGCTGTTGAGTGCCGCTGCACCGTCGGCGGCACTGGAGCCAGGGCTGCAAGTCCTCGCTCGGTTGGACACCCGCGCCGCCTTGCAGGCCTATCGTGGGCCGCAATTTCACCTGTTTGCCGGCGCCGATGCGCTGGTGCCCGCCGAAGTCGCGGGGGAGTTGCTGGCGCTGTTGCCCGACGTCGAAATCGGCCTGATCGAACAGGCCAGCCACGCGTTCGTGGTGGAAGATCCCCACGGTGTCGCGGGCGCTATTCAAGCTTTTTTACATGAGTCCGGTGATGACTGATTTGAGTGTGAGCGACGTCAACAGGGTGCAGTTGCCCGTGCCGGTGGACAGCCTGCCGGACAAACGCCAGGTGGCGGCGTCGTTTTCTCGCGCGGCGGCCAGCTATGACAGCGTCGCGCAGTTGCAACGTGATGTCGGCCAGGCCTTGCTGGCGCGTCTGCCAGCCAACCTGAGCGTAAATCGGTGGATCGATCTGGGCAGCGGCACCGGGCACTTCAGCCGGTTGCTGGCCGAGCGCTTCCCCCAGGCCGAGGGTGTGGCGGTGGATATTGCCGAAGGCATGTTGCGCCATGCGCGGGCCCTCGGTGGGGCCCAGCAGTACATCGTTGGCGATGCCGAGCAGCTGCCGCTGGCGGATGCCAGCGGCGACCTGTTGTTTTCGAGCCTGGCGGTGCAATGGTGCGGCGACTTTGCTGCGGTGCTGGCCGAGGCCTCGCGCGTGTTGCGCCCAGGAGGCGTGATGGCGTTCGCCAGCCTGTGTGACGGTACGCTGTTCGAGCTGCGCGACAGTTGGCGCACCGTGGATTCCAGCGTGCACGTCAATCGCTTCCGGCCGCTGACGCGATACCAGCAGTTGTGCGCCGAGAGCGGCCTGCAGGTGTTGGCGTTGGAGGCTGTGCCTCACGTGCTGCACTATGGCGACGTGCGCGACCTGACCCACGAGCTCAAGGCCCTCGGCGCGCACAATATCAACCCGGGTCGCCCTAGCGGGTTGACGGGTCGCCAGCGTATCAAAGGGCTGATCGATGCCTACGAAGGTTTGCGCCAGCCGGCCGGGCTGCCGGCGACCTATCAAGTGATCTATGGGGTGATGCACAAGCCCGCTTCGGGAGTTCGTTCATGACGGCTGCGTTTTTTATCGCCGGTACCGATACCGACGTCGGCAAGACCACGGTGGCCGCCGGCCTGTTGCACGCCGCCAGGCTCAACGGCCTCAGCACCTTGGGCGCCAAACCTGTGGCCTCGGGCTGCGACGTCACACCCAAGGGCCTGCGCAACAGCGACGCCCTGGCCCTGATTGCTGAAAGCTCGGTCAAGCTGCCCTACGAGCAGGTCAATCCCTTCGCCTTCGAGCCGGCCATCGCTCCTCATCTGGCTGCACGGGAAGCGGGCGTGGCCCTGGGCGTGCAAGGGTTGCTGACGCCGATGCGGCATATTCTGGCCCAGCAAGCGGACTTCACTTTGATCGAGGGCGCGGGTGGCTGGCGGGTGCCGTTGTCGGATCAGGCCAATCTGTCCGATCTGGCCATGGCCCTCAAATTGCCGGTGATTCTGGTGGTGGGCGTGCGGTTGGGCTGTATCAGCCACGCGCTGCTGAGCGCCGAGGCCATCGCGCGGGACGGCTTGCATCTGGCGGGGTGGGTGGCCAATGTCATTGATTCCAAGACCTCCAGGCTAGAGGAGAACCTCGCGACCCTGGCCGAGCGTCTGCCCGCACCGTGCCTGGGGCGGGTGCCGCGCATCAAGGGCATATCGGCGGAGTTGGTAGCGGGGTATATCGAGCTGGACTTGCTGGATCTTTAGTCAGGTTTGCGGGTTGCGTCACAGACCGTCAGTCTTATTGGCGGGATTTTATCGGTGGCAGGTGGTTTACTGGTGTCTATTAGCCATCCACCCAGTGGAGTCGCGCCATGGACATCAGCTCCAGTACTTCGTACAGTTCTTACAACTCCGGCCTGTCCGCCATTCAGACAGGTCTGACGCGTCTGGACCTAGCCTCCAGCGATATCGCCAACAGCGCGTCCGCCACCAGCCAGTCGTCGAATTATCAAGCCGAGCGCCTGCGTGGCGTGGATCGTAGCCAGCTGGATCCCGCCAGCGCTGCTGTCGAAATGATCCAGGCGCAGATTCAGGTGCAGGCCGGCACCAAGGTCGAAAAGGCCGCCGATCAAGCGCTCGGGTCGTTGATCGATATATACGCCTGATCCATAGCGGTTTTGCACGTTCGCTAGGTCTCTAGGCCTCTTCGCGGGCCATTTCTGCAAAATCGCCAATCATCTTTCACTGCTCATCCAACCCTCGCCGTTTGTCTGAATGTTGCGTCCATTCGGGCGGCGCGATGGCTTTGCCGTGCCCGCGACAACGTGCCTCTTGCCATCCCCCGCCGAGCGACGCTTGACAATCGGGGTAGCCGAAACGTATGTTTCAAACACCCGTTTGACCTGCGCGGAAGACATTCCCTGTCGCGCAGCGCGGCTTTCCTTGAAAAGCCATCACCCAAGTTCATCAGCAGAGGTTTATCGCTATGCCTGACTACAAGGCCCCCTTGCGTGACATTCGTTTCGTCCGTGACGAACTGCTCGGGTACGAAGCGCACTACCAGAGCCTGCCAGGCTGCGAAGACGCCACTCCGGACATGGTCTCGGCCATTCTCGAGGAAGGCGCCAAGTTCTGTGAACAGGTGCTGGGCCCGCTGAACCGCGTGGGTGATACCGAAGGCTGCACCTGGAGCGAATCCGGGGTCAAAACGCCGACCGGCTTCAAGCAAGCCTACGAGCAGTTCGTCGAAGGCGGCTGGCCGAGCCTGGCGCACGACGTCGCCCACGGCGGCCAAGGCCTGCCGGAATCCTTGGGGCTGGCAGTCAGCGAAATGGTCGGCGGCGCCAACTGGTCGTGGGGCATGTACCCCGGCCTGTCCCATGGCGCGATGAACACCATCTCCGCCCACGGCACCCCTGAACAGCAAGAGGCCTACCTGACCAAGCTGGTTTCGGGTGAGTGGACCGGCACCATGTGCCTGACCGAATCCCACTGCGGTACCGACCTGGGCATGCTGCGCACCAAGGCCGAGCCGCAGGCCGATGGGTCCTACAAGATCACCGGCACCAAGATCTTCATCTCTGCCGGTGAACACGACATGGCCGAGAACATCATCCACATCGTGCTGGCGCGCCTGCCCGATGCGCCGGCAGGCACCAAGGGGATCTCGCTGTTCATCGTGCCGAAGATCCTGCCGAGCATCGAAGGCAGCCTGGGCGAACGCAACGCGGTCACCTGTGGCTCCATCGAACACAAGATGGGCATCCACGGCAACGCCACCTGCGTGATGAACTTCGACGCCGCCACCGGTTACTTGATCGGCCCGGCCAACAAGGGCCTGAACTGCATGTTCACCTTCATGAACACCGCGCGGTTGGGCACTGCACTGCAAGGCCTGGCACACGCCGAAGTGGCCTTCCAGGGCGGCCTCAAGTACGCCCGCGATCGCGTGCAGATGCGCTCGCTGACCGGCCCCAAGGCGCCGGACAAAGCCGCCGACCCGATCATCGTGCACCCTGATGTGCGACGCATGCTGCTGACCATGAAGGCCTTCGCCGAGGGTACTCGGGCGATGGTCTACTTCACTGCCAAGCTGGTCGACGTGGTCAAGTACAGCCAGGACGAAGAAGAGCGCAAGCGTGCGGACGCGCTGCTGGCCTTCATGACCCCGATTGCCAAGGCGTTCATGACCGAAGTCGGTTTCGAATCGGCCAACCACGGCGTGCAGATCTATGGCGGCCACGGCTTCATCGCCGAGTGGGGCATGGAGCAGAACGTGCGCGACAGCCGTATCTCGATGCTCTACGAGGGCACCACCGGCATCCAGGCGCTCGACCTGCTGGGCCGCAAAGTGCTGATGACCCAGGGCGAAGCGCTCAAGGGCTTCACCAAGATCGTCCACAAGTTCTGCCAGGCCAATGAAGGTGTCGAGGCCGTCAGCGAGTTCGTTACACCTTTGGCGCAACTGAACAAGGAGTGGGGCGAGATCACGATGAAGGTCGGCATGGCGGCGATGAAGGACCGTGAAGAGGTCGGCGCGGCGTCGGTGGACTACCTGATGTATTCCGGTTATGCCTGCCTGGCATACTTCTGGGCCGACATGGCGCGTCTGGCGGCCGAGAAACTCGCTGCCGGCACTACCGAGGAGGCGTTCTACACGGCCAAGCTGCAGACGGCGCGCTTCTACTTCCAGCGGATCCTGCCGCGCACCCGCACGCATGTGGCGGCGATGCTGTCGGGTGCGGGCAACCTGATGCAGATGGATGAAGAGGCGTTCGGCCTCTCTTACTGAGTACTGCGCATGACTTGCCGGCCCGTTCGCCGCCAAACGCGCACTCTTGCTCCCACAGTCGCGCACTGCGGGAGCAAGGGTGCGAATTCGGCGGCGAAGGGGCCCTCAAGACCACAGTCACTCACCCACGCTACATCCCGATCCGATTAAACCCTAAACCTTTCCAATTTCCGGCCGATACAGATGCAGGCACAATGCCATGCACTGTTTGACGGCCGGAGTTTTGCCTTTGCCGCGTTTATCTGCTGCTCGAATCAGCCATTTCCTGCCCTCACTGGTGTTGCTGCTGGCCGGGCTGGCGGCAGCCTATGTGCGCGATTTGAACGTGTTCTTCACATCGCTGTTCAACGTCCTGCCGACGCTGGTGCTACTGCTGGGGGGCGCCTATTGCGCAGTCTATCGGCGCCAGCGCGAGCTGTTCCTGATGGTCACGGTGTATATCGCCTACTATCTGCTCGATACGCAGACCGATTTCTACCGCGACAATGGCAAGCTGCGCGAAGACGCGGCGGTGGTCTTCCATCTGGTCTGCCTGATATTGCCGATGCTCTACGGACTGTTCGGCGCTTGGGCGGAACGCACTCATCTGTTTCAGGATATCGTCGCCCGCTGCGCGGTGCTGCTGGCCGTCAGCGCGGTGGCGCTGGGCCTGGAGCAGAGCTTTCCAGCGGCCTTGCTCGAATGGCTGGCGGACATCCGCTGGCCGTCGCTGCACGGCCAATGGATGAGCCTGATCCAGCTCGCCTACCCGATGTTCTTCATCGCCTTCGTGGTGCTCACGGTGCAATACGTGCGCTTTCCCCGGCCGTTGCATGCCGCGCAACTGGTGGGCCTGATCGGGATGTTCTGGGCCCTGCCGAAGACCTTCATCCTGCCCTTTACTCTGAACATCCTGTGCAGCCAGGTGATGCTGATGATCGCCGCCGCGGTAGCCCACGAGGCCTATCAGATGGCCTTTCGTGACGAGCTCACCGGGCTGCCGGGCCGCCGTGCGCTCAACGAGCGCATGCAACGCCTGGGGCGCAATTACGTGCTGGCAATGACCGACGTCGACCACTTCAAGAAATTCAACGACACCCACGGCCACGACGTCGGCGATCAGGTGCTGCGCCTGGTGGCCAGCAAGTTGTCGAAAGTCAGCGGCGGCGGGCGCGCGTATCGCTATGGCGGGGAAGAGTTCGCCCTGGTCTTCGCCGGCAAGACCCTGGAAGAGTGCATGCCGCATCTCGAAGTGATCCGCGGCGTGATTGCTGCCTACAACATTCAGCTGCGCAACCCCGATCGCCCGCAGGATGACCTGCAGGGTCGTCAGCGCCGGGCGGGTTCGGCGGCGACCAGCGTGTCGGTCACGGTGAGCATCGGCGTGTGCGAGCGGATGCCCGAGCAGCGCACCCCCGAGGAAGTCCTCAAGGCCGCCGACCAGGCGTTGTATGCCGCCAAAAGTGCCGGCCGCAATTGCGTGGTCAGCTATGGCCAGAACCGCCGTGGCGCGGTGCGTACTGCTGCGACTGCGTGACCGGACAGTCACAAGTTGACGCTATGTCTCCGAAAAGTTGTTGGGCTACACTGCCCTGATTCGACTTTTCCAGCTCTGTTCTAGAGGTTGCCATGGCTGACTACAAAGCGCCCCTGCGCGATATGCGCTTCATCCTCAACGAAGTCTTCGATGTGTCCAGCCAGTGGGCGCAGTTGCCGGCCCTTGCCGAAGTCGTGGATGCCGACACCGTCGAGGCCATTCTAGAAGAGGCGGGCAAAGTCACCAGCAAAGGCATCGCGCCGCTGAGCCGAGCGGCCGATGAAGAAGGCTGCCACTGGCACGACGGCGCAGTCACCACCCCGGCCGGCTTCCTCCAGGCCTATCGCACCTACGCCGAGGGCGGCTGGGTAGGTGTTGGCGGCGACCCGCAATTCGGCGGCATGGGCATGCCCAAGGTGGTGTCGGCCCAAGTCGAGGAAATGGTCAACTCCGCCAGCCTGTCGTTCGGCCTGTACCCGATGCTCACCGCCGGCGCCTGCCTGTCGATCCTCGCTCACGCCAGCGAAGCGCTCAAACAGGCGTATCTGCCCAATATGTACGCGGGCGTGTGGGCCGGCTCCATGTGCCTCACCGAAGCTCATGCGGGGACCGATCTGGGCATCATCCGCACCAAGGCCGAGCCCCAGGCCAATGGCAGCTACAAGGTCAGCGGCACCAAGATCTTCATCACCGGCGGTGAGCACGACCTCACCGAAAACATCATCCACCTGGTGCTGGCCAAGTTGCCTGATGCGCCGGCGGGGCCCAAGGGCATCTCGTTGTTCCTGGTGCCCAAGTTTCTGGTCAACGCCGATGGCAGCCTGGGTGAGCGCAATCCGGTGACCTGCGGCTCCATCGAGCACAAGATGGGCATCCAGGCCTCGGCCACGTGTGTGATGAACTTCGACGCCGCCGAAGGTTATATCGTCGGCGAGCCGAACAAGGGCCTGGCGGCGATGTTCACCATGATGAACTACGAGCGCCTCGGCGTTGGTATTCAGGGCCTGGCGTCGGGCGAGCGCTCGTACCAGAACGCCGTGGACTACGCTCGCGATCGCCTGCAGAGCCGGTCGCCCACTGGCGCGCAAGCCAAGGACAAAGTCGCCGACCCGATCATCGTCCACCCCGATGTGCGGCGCATGCTGCTGACCATGAAGGCCAGCAACGAAGGCGGCCGGGCCTTCTCCTCGTACGTGGCGCTGCAACTCGACCGCGCCAAGTTCAGCGAAGAGGCCACCGAGCGCAAACGTGCCGAAGACTTGGTGGCCTTGCTGACGCCGGTCGCCAAGGCGTTCCTGACGGACCTGGGCCTGGAAACCACCGTGCATGGCCAGCAGATTTTCGGCGGCCACGGCTACATCCGCGAATGGGGCCAGGAACAACTGGTGCGCGACGTGCGCATCACCCAGATCTACGAAGGCACCAACGGCATCCAGGCCCTCGACCTGATAGGCCGCAAGGTGGTGGGCAACGGCGGCGCGTCGTACAAGATCTTCGCTGAAGAAATCCGCTGGTTCATCGCCGACACCGGCGGCGCCATGGCCGAGTTCACCAAGCCGTTGGGCGCTGCACTGGACAACCTCGATCAGCTGACCACCTGGGTCATCGACAAGGCACTGCACAATCCCCAGGAAATCGGCGCTGCCTCGGTGGAATACCTGCAAGTGTTCGGCTACACCGCCTATGCCTATATGTGGGCATTGATGGCCCAGGCGGCGCTGGGCAAGGAAGATCAGGAGGCGTTCTACGCCAGCAAGCTCGGTACAGCGCGGTTCTTTTTTGCCCGCTTGCTGCCGCGCATCCATTCACTGACGGCCTCGGTCAAGGCGGGCAGCGAATCCCTGTATCTGCTGGATGCCGAGCAATTCTGAGTGCTGTAAGCGTTTGCTTACAGTCTGTGGTGCCGATCGCCTATACCGCTGACAAGTCGGATTCAGTATCTTTAACTCACGGATGTAGCGCAGGAAGCGCCAAGGAAATAAACGGAATCACCCGCCAGGATGGTGGGTAGAAATGGATGTCAGGGACACATACTGCAAAACCCCGCTCAGGCGGGGTTTTTCGTTTGGGCGGGTTTTAGCTCACCTCAACGTTTGGCAATGATATACACCGCATGGATGATCCCTGGGATGTAGCCGCACAGAGTCAGCAGGATATTGAGCCAGAAGGCGCCGCCGAAACCGACCTGCAGGAACACGCCGACAGGGGGCAGGATAATGGCGAAAATGAGGCGAATGATGTCCATGGTGTTACTCCAGAGGTCGTTAATCTAGTGACCTTTGGCGCGCGAGAAGATTCCGTCGATCACTGGCAACTCGCTGTTACTCAACCACTTACATCGCTGAGCGCGGAAAAAGCGCCCGAGCCTAACCTAGCTGGCTCGGGACGTTGCGCGATAACGCAAGACGGTATTTTTACCCTGGCCGAATGTAGAACCAGGATTTTGCTGCGGACATGATGGTGCGGCGGCTGGCGTGTGTATGTCGCATGACTGTTGGAGCAAGGCTTGCCCGCGAAAGCGCCGGTCGCGTCGATCCCCTTTTTTACGGTGAACCACAGGGTCTCGCTACCCGCGAAAACGCGCCAGCGCTTCCAGGCCATCGGTGTAGGTGCGCACCAAAAACGCCGGCTGCAGGAAGCCATGATCGCGATCGTGGTCGACAATGACGATGTCGGCATCGATGCCCCAGTCGCGTTCTTTCGCCAGCGGCGGATGCTCAGCGTTGCCATCGATGATCAGCAGGATATGCAGGTCGCGGCACAATCTCGACGCAGCCTGACAGTACTCGACGGTCAAGTGCTTACAGTCGGCCTGCAGCACGATGGCTGCGGTGTTCGCATCCACGGCAGCATGCAGCGCGGCCTGATCGTTGGCCCGCAGGTGTGCCGGATGATCACCGATAAGCAGGATGCCGCTGTCGCGGCGCTTGCTTTGCCCCCAGCGGCGCGCCAGATCAAGGGCGGCCTGGCGCGCGGCGGCGAGGCTGGGTCGCGGCCAGATGAGGGTATTGCCTGGCATCGTGGTGATTTCTTCGCGGCCGGAGCCCACTCCCGCACGGGGGACAAGGTGTACGGTCGGTTTGAATGCGGCAGGTGAGCGGTTGTCAAGCTGACCAGACGCCGCAGGCGCGTCAAATTCCGCTGTGAAACGACGCAAACTGAATAGACTCATTCGCTCAGGCCTATCTAAATGCTAAACGGCAAAGGCGCAGGAAATTCCCCGCGCGGGGCCTTTGTGTGTCTGCAGCCCTTTGATTGCGGATAGACTAGGCCGCTGCCGGGGACGACTCCATTTCGATTTAGCAGTATTTTTGATAAGTGATGCTTATGGATTTCAAGCAGCTGCGGTATTTCGTCGCGGTCTATGAAGAGGGCCACGTCGGCCGCGCCGCCGAGCGCCTGGCGCTGTCGCAACCGGCGCTGTCGCAACAGATCAGGCAGCTGGAGCACAACCTCGATGTGAGCCTGTTCGAGCGCAGCAACAAACGCCTGCTGCCGACCCTGGCCGCCCACACGCTGTACAACCATGCCGTGCCGCTGCTCGACGGGCTGCAGCGGGCGCGCGAGGCATTGGGCAATTTCAAGGGCCAGGCGGTGCGCACGCTGGCCATCGGCGTGCTGCAAACCGTGCACCCGAGCCTGGTGCCGCAGTTGCTCGAGGGTGTGCGCAAGGCACAGCCCCATCTGGTAGTGCAGATCTACGAGTTGTCGGGGCTGGAGATCGAGCGGCGGTTGCTCAGCGGTGTGCTGGATATCGGCATCGGCTATCTGCCGCCGCGCCAGCCGGGGTTGCATGGGGTGCTGCTTTATGAGGACGAGTTGCAGGTGGTGATCCCCACGGAGCACCCGCTGCGCGCGTTCAAGAGGGTCTCGCTGGCACAGGCAGCGGACTTGCAAATGCTGTTGCTGGGCGAGGAGTTTCAGCTGCGGCAGATCTGGCAGGGGCAACTGGCCAATCTGGGCCGACGCCCGCAGGTGCAGGCCGAGCTCAACACCATGGCGGCGATCCTCGACAGCTTGCCCGGTACGGCGTTGGCCACGGTGCTGCCTGGGCGAGCGCGGGTGGTTGGGGATGATGCCGGGTTGCTATGGAAGCCCCTGAGTGAACCGCGGGTCCCGCTCAAGGTGGGGCTGGTGTTCCGGGATGCGCAGCGCCAGCAGGCGTCGGTGGAGTTGTTGCAACGGGTGCTGGAATCGAGGGCGTAATCACGGGCCTCTCCGCCGGCAGAGCCCGCTCCCACAGGGGGACGACTAACACTGTGGAGCGAGCTCTGCGCACGAAGAGGCCCTTGAGTTCACCGCAAAAATCAGCCCATTACCCGGCCGTAAAACTTCCACTCCTCCTCCAGCGCATGCGCCAGGTTCGCCGCTTGGCGAAAGCCGTGTCGTTCCTCAGGATAAAAATGCCCTTCGGCTGGCAAGCCATTACGCTGCAACGCCTCGAGCATGCTGCGGGTCTGCTGCGGCACCACCACCGCGTCCAGTTCGCCCTGAAAGAAGATCACCGGCACCTTGATACGCTCGGCATGCAGCAGCGGCGTGCGTGCTTCATAACGCGCATGGTCCGCGTCAGGGTCGCCGATCAGCCAGTCCAGATAGTCGCTCTCGAACTTGTGCGTATCGCGGGCCAGCGCCGCCGGGTCGCTCACCCCATACAAGCTGGCGCCGCCGCGAAATACATCGCGAAACGCCAGGGCGCATAACGTCGTGTAACCGCCGGCGCTGCTGCCGCGAATGAACGCCCGCTGCGCATCGATCAACCCTTGCGCCGCCAGGTGCTCGACCGCCGCGCAGGCATCGTCGACATCGCTGACACCCCAATTGCCCTGCAATGCCTGGCGATATTCGCGGCCGTAGCAGGTACTGCCGCGATAGTTGATGTCCGCTACGGCAAAGCCGCGCTGCGTCCAGTACTGGATGCGCGGCTCGAACACCGGGTAGCAGCTGGACGTCGGCCCGCCATGGATGAACACCAGCAATGGTGGCGGTACCTGCGGGTTGGCCGGTGGATAGAAAAAACAATGCGCCTGGCCGTCGCCACTGGCATAGCTGTGCGGATGCGGCAGGCTGATGTGCTCGGCGGCCAAGGGCGCTTCGCCGCCGGCCAGGACTTGCACCTCGTGGCTGCGCCGATCGATGGCGATCACGGCCGAGGGGCAGGTCGGCGAGGCGGCGATGGCATAGAAGCAAGCGTTGTCGGCCGCCAGGTTGCGGAAACGGCTGAACTCGCCGGTGTAGTCGAGCGTGGAGCCATCGGCGTCGTTGCACAGTCCGAGTTTGGCGAAGCCGTCTTCGAACCAGGTGGCCAGGTAGGTATGGTCCACGAGCGGCAGCCAACTGCTGGCCCCCAGTTGCCAGGGCGCTCCTGCATGATCGGCGGCCTTGGCGGGCAGCGCGTGCCAGCCGGCGGGGCTTTCTCGCCAGGGCTGCCAAAAGCCGTTGCGATCGGACAGGCACTGCACGCGGCCCTGTTCGTCGATACGCGGCTGTTGCAGTGACTCAGGCTGCGCGCCATCGCCGGCCAGGTAATACGGCTTGTGCCAGCCGCGGCCATCCAGGGTGCGCTCGGCACACATCAGCCGGGTCGCGGTCCAGGGTTGTTCGGGGTGCGACCACTCGATCCAGGCCAGCCGCGAGCCATCCGGGCACAGCACCGGGGCGGCATAGAAGTCGGCGCCTTCGGCCAGCACCCGACGCGCGCCATCCTCGGCATCGATAGCCACCAGCCGGTGGATCGGATAAGGCGCGCCGGGCTCTTCTTCCACCGCCAGCACCTGGCCGTCGGCGAAGCTCAGGTCGCCATAGCGGCGCACGTCGTGGGTGAGGGGATGAGGGGCGCTGCCGTCCAGTGCCTGAAGATACAGCTGCTGGTCGCGCTCGTTGACGAACACCAGGCCGTCGTCCACCAAACAGAACGAACCGCCGCCGTATTCGTACACGCGGCTGCGCACGCTGAAACCGTCGGGGGTCAGGCAGCGCACCTGACCGTCTTGCCATTGCCAGATGCGGCTGGCGGCGTCGCTGGGGCGGTATTCGCTCCAGAAGACCCCGGCGGCACCGATGCGCAATTCGGCGAAATCGGTGGCGGCCGCGACCGCTTGTGCGGCGCTGAACGGCTCAGCTTTTAGCGATGAGACGGGAGTTTCGTTCATTGCGGAAGGCCAGTTGGTCGATAGTCGCAGTCGCGTGTTCGGCCTCCTCCCGCGCCCGCAGAATGATGCCGTGATCGACTGATTTGCTGCACACCGGGTCGGCGTTGCTGGCGTCACCCGTGAGCATGAACGCTTGGCAGCGACAGCCGCCGAAGTCCTTTTCTTTTTCATCACAGGAGCGGCACGGCTCGGGCATCCAGTCGTAGCCGCGAAAACGGTTGAAACCGAACGAATCGTACCAAATGTGCTGCATGCTGTGGTCACGCACATTGGGGAATTCGACCGGCATCTGCCGCGCGCCATGGCAAGGCAGGGCGGTGCCGTCGGGCGTGACGGTGAGGAATACGCTGCCCCAGCCGTTCATGCAGGCCTTGGGGCGCTCTTCATAGTAGTCCGGGGTGACGAAAATCAGCTTGCACGGATTACCGGCCGCCGCCAGGCGCTCGCGGTATTCGTTGGTGATGCGTTCGGCACGCACCAGTTGTTCCTTGGTCGGCAGCAAGCCGACGCGGTTGAGCTCGGCCCAGCCGTAGAACTGGCAGGTGGCGAGCTCGACGAAGTCGGCTTCCAGGGCGATGCACAGCTCGATGATCTGGTCGATCTTGTCGATGTTGTGCCGGTGGGTGACGAAGTTGAGCACCATCGGATAACCATGGGCCTTGACAGCCCGGGCCATTTCGAGCTTTTGCGCGAAGGCCTTTTTCGAGCCGGCGAGCATATTGTTGACCTGCTCGTCGCTGGCCTGAAAGCTGATCTGGATGTGGTCCAGGCCGGCTTTTTTGAAGTCGCTGATCTTCTGTTCGGTGAGACCGATGCCGGAGGTAATCAGGTTGGTGTAGTAGCCCAGCTGCCGCGCTTCGCCGATCAGTTCGGCGAGGTCCTGGCGCACCAGCGGTTCGCCACCGGAAAAACCCAGCTGCGCCGCGCCCATCTCTCGCGCTTCGCGCATGACCTTGATCCACTGCTCGGTGCTCAGCTCCTTGCCCTGCTGGGCAAAATCCAGTGGGTTGGAGCAATACGGGCACTGCAGCGGGCAGCGGTAGGTCAGCTCGGCGAGCAACCACAGCGGCAGGCCGACGGGCGGTGTCGGCGGAATATGTGGCTGATGAGGCATATGAGACTCAGCCAAGCTCGATCCAGTGCTCTGCACGAGCGACCTCCATGAATTGCTCGATGTCGGTGCCCAGTTCCGGAACGTCCGGGAACTGCGCTGCCAACGTCGCGATAATGGCGGCAACGTCGCGCTCACCGTCGATCAGACCACCGATCAGGGCTGCGCTTTCGTTGAGTTTGATCATGCCTTCGGGGTACAGCAGTACGTGGCCCTTTTGCGCCGGTTCGTACTGGTAACGATAGCCTTGGCGCCATGTGGGCGTCTTGCTGCGATCGAAGCTCATAGAGGGATGCCTTTGTGCCAGACGCGTTGGTCGGTGACGCTGTGATAGGGCGGGCGGTGCAGTTCATAGGCCATGCTCATGGCGTCCAGCATGCTCCAGAGTATGTCCAGTTTGAACTGCAGGATTTCCAGCATGCGCTGCTGGCCGGCTGCGGTGGTGTAGTGCTCGAGCGTGATCGCCAGGCCGTGCTCGACATCGCGGCGCGCCTGGCCCAGGCGGGTGCGAAAGTACTCGTAGCCGGCCGGGTCGATCCACGGGTAGTGCTGGGGCCAGCTGTCGAGACGCGATTGGTGGATCTGCGGCGCGAACAGCTCGGTAAGCGAACTGCTGGCGGCTTCCTGCCAGCTGGCGCGGCGGGCGAAGTTCACATAGGCGTCGACGGCGAAGCGCACACCGGGCAGCACCAGTTCCTGGGAGCGCAGTTGCTCCGGGTCGAGGCCCACGGCCTGGCCCAGACGCAGCCAGGCTTCGATGCCGCCGTCTTCGCCAGGAGCGCCGTCGTGGTCGAGCAGGCGCTGGATCCACTCGCGGCGGATCTCGCGATCGGGGCAGTTGGCGAGGATGGCCGCGTCCTTCAGGGGGATGTTGACCTGATAGTAGAAGCGGTTGGCGACCCAGCCCTGGATCTGCTCGCGGGTCGCGCGGCCTTCGTACATCGCCACGTGATAGGGGTGATAGATGTGATAGAACGCGCCCTTGGCGCGCAGGGCCTGCTCGAACTCGGCCGGGGACATCGGTGTGTCGGTCATGCTGTTCTCCCTCGTTCAAGGTGGAGTCTGATGCTTTTTTGTGCAGGCGGGGCCGGCCCCTTCGCGGGCAAGCCCTGCTCCCACAGGTGTACGCCTGTGGGAGCAGGGCTTGCCCGCGAAGCGCCAGCCGCCGTCACACCTTGTTCAGAGCTCGATACTCATCCCATCGAACGCGACTTCCACGCCGTGACGGGTCAGTTGAGCGCGTTCGGCGGAGTCTTCGTCGAGGATCGGGTTGGTGTTGTTGATGTGGATCAGCACCTTGCGCGGTTTGCTCAGGCCGTCGAGCACCTCGAGCATGCCGCCGGGGCCATTCTGTGCCAGGTGGCCCATCTCCCGGCCGGTGCGCGTGCCAACGCCGCGGCGCTGCATTTCGTCGTCTTCCCACAGAGTGCCATCTACCAGCAGGCAATCGGCGGCGCCCATGCGTTCCAGCAATGGCCCGTCGACCTTGCCCAGGCCCGGCGCATAGAACAGCGTGCCGCCGGTGTTCAGGTCTTCGACGATCAGGCCGATGTTGTCACCGGGGTGCGGGTCGAAGCGGTGCGGCGAGTAGGGCGGCGCTGCGCTGCGCAGCGGTAACGGGGTGAAGCGCAGATTGGGGCAGGCGTCGATGACGAAGCTGCCTTCGAGCTCGATGCGCCGCCGGTCCAGGCCACCGTTCCAGTGGGTCAGCATGTTGAACACCGGGAAGCCGGTGGTCAGGTCCTGGTGGACCATGTCGGTGCACCAGACTTGATGCGGGCAGCCTTCGCGCAGGCTCAACAGACCTGTGGTGTGGTCGATCTGGCTGTCGAGCAGGATGATTGCATTAATGCCCGTGTCGCGCAGGGCCCGGGCCGGTTGCAGCGCCGGGAAGCTTTGCAGCTGCGCGCGGATGTCTGGGGATGCGTTGCACAGGATCCAGTGCACGCCGTCGTCGGACAGGGCAATGGACGACTGCGTGCGGGGCAGGGCGCGCAGGGTGCCGTCGCGCAAGCCCTTGCAGTTCACGCAATTGCAGTTCCATTGTGGAAAACCACCGCCGGCGGCGGACCCTAGAATCTGGACGTACATGGCAACTCCATCGCGAAGGCCGAAAATGAAAACGCCCCGGCGAACCGAGGCGTGGTGCAGCGCTTGCTGATCAACGGCTAGCGAAATACATGGTGACTTCGAAGCCGATACGCAGGTCAGTGTAAGCAGGTTTGGTCCACATAGGAGTACTCCTTCCGGGTTGTCAGAGCGGTCGCTCGTTACACTTTAGTCTGTCGTGGTGGACGGACGTTCAGCGGCATGAGGGTCATGTTACTTAATTTACCTTCGCGCAGATGCCCCCGATCGTGCGAAAGGCTTTTGCATCAGGTGTAATTATCCGGTCGGTACATTTTGTGGGGCAAGTGACAGATGATTAATTCAGCTGGGCGGCGAAGAGCCCATCAGCCCCACCATCAATTCAAGACATTTGCGCATCCCGCACTTCACTCACATTACGCCACTGCGCCCCCGGCGCGGCCTCGTTGGCCAGGCATAGCCAGCCGCCGCGTGCTTCCTGCAACTGGCGCACGGCATCGAGCAACTGCGCCGGCTGAATGATCTGCAACGCCTGCTGCAACTGGCGCAGATAACTGCCGGGGTAGGCGCCCAGATGCGCCTGCCAGAGGGTGTCGGCCAGGGCGCCGGTCTCCATCTCTTCCACGCTCGACCGGGCGCTCAGTGCCTGGCTCTGATGGTGCAAGCCCTGGGTCCCTTGGCTGGCGATGAGTTTGGGCAGGCCCTCCAGAAAGGCCTCGATGTGCCCCAGCAACTCTGCGCAGCCGGTGGCGGGCGACTGCACGCCAAACACCAGGCCTGCGCGCCCGGCGATCTGCCGGAAGCTGCTGAACACCGCATAGCCCAACTGCAGCTCGACCCGCAGACGCTGATAAAAGGGCATCTGGCACAAATGGGCGATCATCCGCCAGAGCGCCTCGTCGGCGATGGTTTGTGTGGGTGTCGGGCAAAACAGCACCAGGGCGTGCTCGCTGGAATCGGTCGGGACCTGGCTCCACAAGCGTTCGCGCAGGGGCTCGAGGCGGGTGGAAAGGCTGCGGTCCGGCGCGCCGGGCAAGCGATGCAATGCGGCATTGAGGGCGCTGCGGGTGGCTTCACCGATGCCCAGGGCCATGCCGTCCCAACGCGCCTGCGACCAGAGCTTCTGCAATTTGAGCGGTTTGATGTCTTCGTGGGCGAAGCGCACCGGCGTCTGATAGTGCCCCAGGCAGTGTTCAGGCAACTGCTTGAGCAAATGCCGGATGGGCATCGCCTCTGCCGGAGCCGCATCGCGGGGCAAGCGCCACACTTCAGGCGCTGGCGCCGTGAGGCATTCCAGTGCGTGCTCGAGAATCGCCGGCATCGGCTCTTCGACACCGCTCAGGCGCAACTGCCAGTCATCGCCCAGGCTGCTGAACGTCAGCTTCACCCCGGCCTGCAGGGCCTCGTCGGTGAGGCGGCGCAAACTGTGTTCGATCAGGGTCCACAGGCCGGTCTGGCGTGAGGCGTTGAGGCGCCAGCGCAGGGTGAGCACGGCGTCGAGGCCGCTCTGGTCGACGGTGCCGAGGTAGATCATCGAGCGGGGATCGGCGATGGGTTGATCCGGGCGGCGGCTGGGGCGCAGGAAACGATTGCGCTGCGCCAGGCGCCAATGCACCACCGGCGCAGCGGTGGTCTTTACCAGCACGCTGGGCAGGGGATGCAGTTGCCTGTCCGGTTTGAGCTGCGCGAGCAGCACGCGCAATGCCTGCAGGCCGTCGTCGCCAAGGCCGTGGGCCTGGTCGTCGGTACCATTGCTGTAGTGGCGGGCGAGGTCCAGCGCACCGTGGGACTGGCGCTGGCGTTTGTCCAGCAGTGCATATTCCTCGCGCAGGCCGCACCAATCGTCATGGGCCTCGAAAAACTCCAGCCAGTCGAAACACAGCTCGCGGATCAGCGCCGTGGCGTGCTGGCCGGCGTCGGTCAGCTTGAATTCGATATTGATCAGCGCCTGCTCGGCATGCCGATAAAAGGCCCCCAGGCTGAGGCTTTCGACCAGCCCGCGACGGCGCAGCTCCACCAGCAGGCCGCCGGGTTGACTGCTGGCGAACCAGGTGCCCAGGAACGCCACGGCCTGGTCCACCGCCGGCGGCAATTGCTCGCAGGCGAACACCAGGTTCAGCCGCTCGCCCGGCGCCTGGGCGACGATGGCCTGGTCTTCGGCAGCGCTGGCCATGGCGGCATCCGCGAGCATCGCGGGTGGCACCGCCTGCGGCAGCCGGCTACCGCGGTGCAGGCATTGCCCGGCACGTTGCGCCAGGTTGAGCATCTGTTCAGCGCTTTGCGGGCCGACCAGGCACAGGGTCATCTGCCCGGCGTTGTAATGCTTGCGGTGAAAGTCCAGCAGGCCCTGCTGAAACTCCGGGCGCGCCACCGGCAGGCTGTAGCGATTGCCGGCATGAAAGGCCCGCAGCGGGTGCTGCGCCGACAACGGGCTGACCATCCAGAACTCATGCTGCGCCTGCGGGTCGCGCGACCAGGCGACGAACTCGGCGTGCAGGACTTCACGTTCGCGGCGCTGGTCGGCGGCACTCATGCGCGGGCGCGCGAGCATGTCGCACAGCCGCTCCAGTGCACTGGACAGCGCCTGAGGCGGCACTTCGAAAAAATAATCGGTGTGGCGTTCCGACGTACGGGCATTGAGCTGCCCGCCCTGACGCTGCACATAGGCCATCAGCGTCTGGTCGTCGGCGAAGCGCTCGGTCCCCAGAAAAAGCAAGTGCTCGAGAAAATGCGCCAGCCCAGGCCAGGCATTGGGCACATCGTGGCTGCCGGCGTGAACGCGCAGATAGGCCGCGCTGCGTTTGAGCCGCGGGTCGTGCCAGGCGCGCACCGTGAGCCCGTTCTCGAGCACCCGCTGATCGCGGGGTGAAGAGATTGCATCTTGCATGGAGGGTTCCGCAGTGGTGGTCAGGACAAGGCCTAATCCTAGCGGATAAAGATCACCAGGCAAAAAGCAAAAAACCGCGCAGGGCGCGAGCCCTGCACGGTTTCTGTACAGCGATTGATCAGTTCTTGAACGCCGCCGAGGTGGTGACGATCCCTGCCGACGGCAACAACTGGCTGATGAAGCGGTTCCAGCGGGTGATATTGGCCGGCCCGACGAACACCACGTCCGAGGCTTGCAGGTCGAACTGCCGGGCGAGGATGAACGCGGTAGGCTTCTTGGCATCGAGGTAGAACACGGTCGCGGGTTGCTTGACGGTATTCTGTGCGCCGCGAATCACGTACACGGCTTCGGCGTTGGCGGTGTCCTGATTCAGGCCACCGGCATTGCCCAGCGCTTCCATCAGGTTGAAGGTGCTGGTGCCGTAGTTCATCACCTGCGGCGCCGCCACTTCACCCAGCACGTAGATGCGATTGGCGCGGTTGTTACCCAGGTGCAACTGGTCGCCTTCCTTGAGGTAGATCTGGTTGAGCACCGAGTCCTTGCGGTTGAGGCTGTCGATGTCCAGCTGGTATTCCTTGCCGTCGCGCTTGAGCAGCAGACCGGCCAGGTTGGCGTCACCGGCATCGCCACCGGCGCGGCTGATGGCATCGACCAGGGTCACCGGCACGTTGTTGAGCACCTGCGGCCCTGGGGTCTTGAATGCCCCGGACAGAATCACCCGGTGGCTGTTGAAGTCCTGCACCTTGACGTCCACCTGCACGCCGGTCAGGTACTTGGACAGTTTTTCGCGCAACTCCTCGCGCAACTCGGAGGTGGTCTTGCCGCCCGCCTTGACCGAATCGATGTAGGGGTAATACAGCGTGCCGTCATCGCGCACGATGCGCGAACTGGCACTGCCGGTGTCCTGATTGGCTGGCGAGTTGAGCTCCATGTGATCCCACACGGTGATCAGCAGGCCATCCCCTGGCCCGATGCGGTATTCCTCAGGCACATAGCGGGTCAACTCGGCCGGCACCGGGGGCGCCTGGTAGATCACCCGTTGCTGGCTGACGGTCTGGTTGGTGATTTGCACCACATTGACCGGGCCAACGAGGCCATCGTCGCTGGCGTCGGAGGGGGTCATGTGTTGACCGGGGGCGAAAACACAACCCTGCAGTACGGCACTGGCGAGCAGGACAACAAATACATTTCGCTTCATTGCATGGTTTCCTTGGAGAATCGGGCTTCTCACACGGCACAGGTTCAAGAATCGGGTTTTTTTCGCGCCGGCCGGCTACACCGACGTCACCGAGGCGACGATGGCGGGTTTGGTCGGTGCCAGCGCCAGGCGCGGAGCGGGCGGGGCGGGCTGGCCGATATTGGCTTCGGCACAGCGCGCCTCGACGAACAGGCGCATTTGCCGCTCGAAATTCTTTTCCGAGAACTGCTCGGCATTCTCGCGGCAGGCCTGCGGGCTGATGCGGTGGTGTTCGGCTTCAAACAGCTGCACGGCGGCCATCAGCGCGCCGATGCTTTGCTCGTGATAGAACACCCCGGTGGGCGCGCTGTCATCCAGCCCGCGTACGGTCTCCAGAGTGCCGCCACGGCCAAAGGCGATCACCGGCGTACCGCAGGCCTGGGCCTCGACGGGGCTGATGCCGAAGTCTTCTTCGGCGGCGAACACAAAGGCCCGGGCGTTCTGCATGTGGCTGCGCAGTACTTCGAAACTCTGGTAGCCGAGCAGCGTGACGTTGGGGCCGGCCAGGGCCTTGGCCTTGTCGAATTCCGGCCCTTCGCCGATGACGATCAGTTTTTTGTCCGGCATGGCCGTGAACGCCTCGACGATCATCGGCATTTTCTTGTAGGGCACCATGCGCGAGGCGGTCAGGTAGTAGTCCTGCTTCTCGATCTGCAGGTTGAAGCCCTTGGTGTCCACGGGCGGATAGATGACTGTGGAGGGGCGGCGGTAGGCTTTTTCGATGCGCCGGGCGATGAAGTGCGAGTTGGCGACGAACTGGTCGACCGCCGCCGCCGTGCGCTGATCCCACATGCGGATGTAGTGCAGGATCATCCGCGCCAGTTTGCCCTTGAGGCCGAAGCGCATGCCGCTCTCGTTGAGGTACTGGTGCTGCAGGTCCCAGGCGTAGCGAATCGGTGAATGCACGTAGCTGATGTGCAGGGTGTTGGGGCCGGTGAGCACGCCCTTGGCCACCGCGTGGCTGCTGGAAATCACCAGGTCGTAGGCCGACAGGTCCATCTGCTCGATGGCCAACGGCATCAGCGGCAGGTATTTCTGGTAACGGGTCCGAGCCTTGGGCAACCGCTGGATAAAGGTGGTTTGCGCACGTTTGCCGCCCAGCTTGGCGCGGTCTGCATCACTGAGGAAGTCGATCACGGAAAACAGGTCCGCCTGAGGCCAGATCTTCAGCAAGGCGGACAGCACGCGTTCGGCACCGGCGTAAGTCACGAGCCAGTCATGGACGATTGCGATTTTCATGGATGCTCCTTGGCGCGAGCGAACGCGCTTGGGTAGTCGCTGACGTTGATTGTTTTTGGAGGGTCAACGAATCAATGCGGTCGCTGATCAGCTGGGCTGACTCTTCCCAGCTGAAGCGCGACACGTTTTGCAGACCGAGGGTGCGCAGGTGTTGGCGGATAGTCAGGTTGTTGAGGGCCAGAGACATGGCTCTGGAGATGTGTTCGGTGTCCAGCGGGTCGAAATACAGCGCGCTGGATTGCAGCACTTCCGGGATCGACGCCGCGTTGGCCGCCAATACCGGGCACCCGCAAGCCTGGGCTTCCAGGGGCGGGATACCAAAGCCTTCATACAACGAAGGAAACACGAACGCGGCGGCGTTCTGGTACTGATCGATCAGTGCCTCATCGCTGAGGCGGCCGAGAAACTTGATGCGCCGGTCAGTGCTGGCGAGCTGTTCAAGGCTGGGGTCGGAAAAAATCGCACCGCCACCGCCGACGATCCGCAGCTCGACCTGGTCATGGCCCTTGAGCGCCAGAAACGCCTGGATCATGCGGCTGAAATTCTTGTGCGCGCTAGGCGACGACACCGCCAGCAGGTACTGGCGCTCGTTGCGCAGCGGCGCGCCGGGCTGGAATTCGTCGCTCACGGCATTGGGCACCACCAGCACCTGATCGGCGGGGAAACCGTAAAACGTCGAGATCTCGCGCTTGGAAAACTGGCTGACGGTGATCAGGGTCTTGATGTGCCTGAGCAGCAGTGGGGTCATGACCCGGTAGGCGGTGCGAAACTTCCAGCTGTAGCTTTCGGGATGGCGCACATAGGTGATGTCGTGGTGGGTGGCGATCTGGTTGTTGTAGAACAATGGCGCGGTAGCACCCAGCGACACCAGCAGCGGTTTGTCCTGGCTGTTCAGGTAGCGGGGCAGGTCCAGTTGCTCCCAGAGATGACCACGGCGTTTGCCGACCGTGATGGCGCCGAGCGCGCGGGCGGATTCATGCATTTTGATGTCGGGTGGACACACGAACAGCAGGTCATTGCGCAACGTCTTCAGGGCCAGGCAGATCTGCTCGGCAAAGCGTTGTACGCCTCTTAGCTCCTGGGTCAGGAATCGCGCATTGAGGACAATCATCGAAACATCCTTGGCATGGCCTCAGTCGATTGAAGGGTGCGGTTGTTCCGCGGATGAACAGTCAGCGGACGAACAGTCATCGGGTGAACAGCCAGCTGGGTTTGCCGAGCGAAATGATCTGCGGAAATTCGCTCAGGGTAATGACGGCGGTGCAGCGGTGTTCCTGGCAGACCCACCGGCTATCGCTGTCGAACCTTCCCCGGCGCGGTTGGCGGGTATCGATCAACTGCACCGGGCCCTGGACGTCATTGCGGGTTTCGACCCTGATCTGTCGCGCCTGGCCGATCGCCCAGGCGACCAGCACGTGGTCGTCGTCCGTGGTGAAATCCATGAGGTAGAGGTTGTTGCGGCCCAAGGGCGAATGGGTATTCACACTCAGGCTTGAATCCGCGCTATAGCGGTAGCGGGTCACCAGCGGAGCGATGACCTTGAGTACGTCAGACGCTGGTTTTTCACTGCGGTCGCTGTGCGACAGGCCCAGATGCTGCGGGTGCTGCGGGACGTTGCCGTCGGCCTGTTCGTACCACCACATGCCCTTGATGTCCGGGCGGCTGCGCGCCAGCAGAAAACTGCGCGCGAGGAACGCTGCCTGGGTGTTTTCACTGACGCCGCAGTTGTCCTGGCTGCTGGGCCAGCCCATGGCCGTCAGGTACAGCGGCACCGGGTGGCCAGCCTGGGCGGTGAGGCGTTTTTCGACCTCGTCCAGCCAGCGAATCCAGCTTTCCGGGGTGTAGACCCCCAACGCCGTGCGGCACGCCACGAATGGCCGTATCGACAGACCGTCGACGCTGTTTAACAGTCCGGCCTCGATCAACTGCTTGGCCACGCCTTGATCCAGCGCATCGCTGCCGAGCGCCCCGGCGAGGATTTTCGCCAGCGGATCGTCGCGCCGCAGTTGCGCGGCGCTGTCCTTGACGCGCTGCACGTAGGCCTCGATGCCATTCGGCTGGCTGGCCCAGTCGTTGTCCAGTTCGTAAAGCCGCGGGGGCTCGGCCAACGGCCCACCGTGGTCCAGCACGTTGGTGGTGACGCCGACGATGAAATCCTGATCCCCGCGCGTCTGCGTGGCGCACAACAAGCTGAGCAACAGCACGGCAAAACGCGGATAGCGCCTGCGCGTCGGCACAGCGGTGAGCTGGGGAATCGTCAAGTTTGAGTCTCAGGGTGGGCGGGGCAAGCATTGCGTGGCGGCGAAGGGGCTATTTGCGGGCAGGGCCCGCTCTCACAGGAATGTGAGGGCTTTACGGATGTTGCAGAACGTAATCGTTGCCACGCTGGGTGGTCTTTTGGGTAAGCACCTGGTGGAACAGTTGCTGGTAGCTGTCAAGCATGCGCTCCTGGTCCAGCAGGTGTTCGACGCTGACCCGGGTTTGCGCGGCCAGCCGTTCACGCAGCCCGACTTCGACATGCATGCGCTGCATGGCGCGGCCCAGTGAGTCGGGGTCGGCCGGATCGCACAGCAGGCCGTTGACCCCGTCTTCGATGATTTCCGGCAGGCCGCCACGGTTGCTGGCGATCACCGGCACCGAGTGTGCACAGGCTTCGACGGCCACCATGCCGAAGGGCTCGTTCCAGATCGACGGCACCACCGAGACATCGATCTGCTGGTAGAAGCTTTCGGGCGACTGATAGCCGACGAACTCGATGCGCGGCGAGTTGGCGAACTGCTTGAGCTCAGCCTCGTAGTCGGTCTGCCCGCGCCCGGCGATCTGCAGCGTGGCGTCGAACGGCAGCGCCTTGAACTGCTCGATCAGCCAGCGCAGGCCTTTTTGATCCGACAGCGTACCGATATAGCCGAAGCGCAGCGGCTCGGGGCGTGCCCAGGCGGCCTTGAAATAGCGCTCGTTGTTTTCTTCGATATCCGGGCTGCTGTTGTAGATGACATGGCTGCTGGCGTTGCGAAAGTATTTGGCCGAGGTCAGCTTGTCCAACAGGAAGCGGCTCACGCCCACCACCGCGTCGACCTTGGCCGAGCGCTCGGCGTGGCCCTGGCGAAAATGCTTGCACAGGGTGCAGGGCGTCTTGCAGGCCGCGCCTTTCTTGAACATGTTGCTGCCGGGGCACAGCAGGTACATGTCGTGCAGCACCTGCACGATCGGAATCCCGGCCTGGGCAATCTCGTCCCACACGGCCGCCGACCAACCGCTGAGGTTGTGGCACACCACCAGATCGATCTTCTGCTGCTCGATCACTTCGCGGATGTACTGGCGCATGCCCGAGTTATAGCGGTCGCGCAGGTGCCAGCCTAGTCGCGCGAGGGCGCCGGGGCGTTGTTCGCTGAAGTGCCAGTAGGTGTTGAGCAGTCCTGCGCGGTACACCTTGATGCCGCGCACCAGGCTGAAATTCAGCCCAGGCTGAGGCCCGGTGGTCAGCACGGTGACGTCTTCACCGCGCTGATGCAGGCCTTCGACCGTGCGCTGCAAGACGATCTCGGCACCGCCACCGATATGTGGCGAGTACAGACTATTGAGGAACAGTAATTTCATAGGGGGTACGACTCGTGGATGCCCAAGCGCCCGGATTCACCGTCGCGAATGGCCTGTTCGATCAGGCTCAGGCGCTGGCTGGAGCCACTTCGTCGAGCGACGTAGCGCAACAGCAGCAAGAACACCGAGCGATTCAAGTGGTACTGCCAGGCCGACTTCGCCCAGACGAACTTGTCGAACCAGGCCTGGTTGCGCGCCGTGTAATACGCGCGCAGATCGGAATTGCCGAGCAAGAAACTCTCGTAGATGTTGTTGGTGCGTGACTTGATGTTCCAGGAGTCTTCGAGATCATCGAGCAGGGCTTCGGTGACCAGGAAAATCTGCCCGCCCGTGGCCGTGATCCGCCAGGTGTATTCGGTGTCGTCGGCATACAGCAACAACTCCCCCAGCGGCAGCCCGATACGTTCGTACAGGCTGCGATGGGCGAGCAGGCCGCCATAGGTGGTGAAGGGCAGTTTGACCAGCGGTTGCTTGTTGTTCGGGCGCGGCCGCGGCTTGCCCCAAGGCAGGCGCCGCCAGAGTTTGTAGGGCAGTTGCGCGACATGAAAACCAAAACAGCTGGAGCGCCATTGCACGGCGAAGCGTTCTGGTACACCGGCGGCCAGGTCGGCCTGATGGCCGGGCCTGAAGCCCATCACCGCCGCCTTGCCGCGGCCCATCTGCTGCTCGCATTCGGCCAGGCGCTGATGCAAGGTATCGATGGCTCCCAGCGTCGGGGCGTTGTCGTCGTCCATGAGCCAGATGTATTCGGCGCCGCAGTTCAAGGCGGCTTCGATGCCGACCTTGTAACCGTTGGCTGACCCGGTGTTGCTGGGCAGGTCGATCAGCTCGATCTGTTGCGGCCAGGCGGCGCGCAGTGAGGCCAGATCGGCCATCGAGGCATTGTTGACGATGATTACCCGTTCGATCAGCTCGCTTGCCAGTGAACGGTTGACCAGTGCCTTGAGGTAGCAAAGGCGATTGCCGTAGGTCAACGTAACCAGTGTCGTTCTTGTGCTCATCGGACTCCCTCCTGTCATCCTTGAAGCCTGCCCGTTGCTGTCAGCAGGCGTGTGCGACCTCGCGCATCAGGCTGCTGCGGGGCAATGTGACGCGTTGTTCGCGTTGCATCAGGTTCAGCAGGATCACGGCACGCTCTTCGCCGTCATTGCTGAGGAAAATCGCTTGCAAGTCGCTGTTGCCGGTCTTCACCAGCACGCGTTCGCCTTGCACGAAAGGGGTCATGGCGGCGGCCACCGGCACGCGCACGCGCTGCTGGATCTGTTCGATCAGGGCGTCGGGCACCGGGCACGGGGTGTTGCCGAACGAGACGATGCGCGACACGCCGCGGGTCGAGCGAATCGGATACCAGCTGTGGCTCAGGTCCATGCGGATGAACAGGTAGCCTGGGAACAGCGCTTCGTCGACGATACGCCGGGTCTTGCTGGCCACCGCTTGTGGTTGCACGGGGCGGTAGCATTCGAACTGCTGGCGTAGCAGGTGCTCTTCGGCACGGGCCTCTTGCCGCGGTTTGGTCTGAATCAGATACCAGGTGGCGTTGTCGGCGAAATCAGTCATGAGTACATCTCCATAAACGTAGGCTGGGCGGCGTTGGGCGTGCTGACAGCGGGAACAGTGGCGGCGTGTGGCAGTTCGCAGGTGAACAGGGGCAGCCATTGGCGTACCTGATCCACCGGGTTGAACATCAACACGTCGATAATCGACAGGTTGGCCACGAACGGGCCCTTGAATTGCGGATAGCTCAGTGCCGACATGCGGTGGAACCGCAGTTCGATACCGTTGCGCTTGAATCGCTCGTCCTCGTACAGATCGAGCCCGCCAATCGGGTTGAGGAAGCGCTCCCCACCCAGCTTTTTCATGGTCTTGATGACACGGTCTTGCTTGTCCTCGACAGCGCCGATGGCCAGTTCCGAGGCGCGCAGGATCGGCGTGTCTATGCGCAGATAAGCGCACAGTTCGCGGATCGAATACTCAAGGGCTCGGGCCAGGTTCCGTTCAGGATACCGCATAATCCTTTCCAATAGTGGCAAGATGACATCGGAGTGCGGCGCCCTCGAGTAGTTCAAGGCCAGGGTCTTTAATAATTTGCCGTTCGTCTGGGCAAATTCGTCGGCGATCCGCCGCTGATCGATATGCAGGCCATGTGCCGCCTTTTTCAGCGGAAGGCTGACCATCCGGGCCTCAGAGGCGACCAGGATCCGGTTGCGATTGATCCAGCCATCCTTGATGTACTGCAGGTCGTCACCGAGCACGAACACATCTGCGGCGGCGATCAGCTGGAAGTACCCCAGGTAGGGGAACCAGTACGGCTGCATCATGGCAATGGTCTTGGTCATCGGTTGCATCCTTGGCCTGCGCCGGTCAGTCGAGTCACTTCTTGGCGGGGCTGTAGTCGTAGCCGTAGGCCGCGCAGTCGTAGTCGGCGGTGGAGGCCTTGCGGATCGTGGCGTTGAAGATCGCGCCCTTGATCAGCACGCCGTTCTGCGCGAGCCGCCGCTTGGAGGTTTCGATTTCCTTGACCGAGCTCTGGCCGAAGCGCGCCACCAGCAGGGTGGTGCCCGCCTGGCGACCGACCAGCGAGGCATCGGTCACGGCCATGATCGGCGGGGTGTCGATGATCACCAGGTCGTAGTTGGGCGCAAGTTCGCGCAGCAGCTTGTTGAAATTGTCGTGCATCAACAGCTCCGACGGGTTCGGCGCCGCGAAGCCGCAGGCGATCAGGTCGAGGTTGTCGACGGGGGTAGCGTTGATCACTTCCTGGGTGCTCACCCGGTTGGCCAGGGCATCGGACAGACCATGCGCTGGCGCCGGCGACAGGCCGAACGACTTGTGCAGGTAGCCCTTGCGCATGTCGGCGTCGATCAGCAGAACCTTCTTGCCGGTCTGGGCGATGATCACCGCCAGGTTGCCGCAGACGAAGGACTTGCCCACGCCCGGCGTCGGGCTGGTGATCATCAGGATGTTGTTGCGCGACTCGAGCATGGCGAAGTGCAGGCTGGTGCGCAGGCTGCGCAGCGCTTCGATGGCAAGCTCGGTAGGCGCGGCGACGCTGAGCAGCTTCGATTCGCCGGGGGCGCTCTTGCGGCCCTTTTTCAGCCGTTCCTGCAAGCGCGACATCGGCAGCGAGGCATACACCGGCATGCCCAGGTTTTCGATCACGTCCGGGTTCTCGACACCGCGGTAGAACGCCTGGCGCAAAAAGATGATCGCAATGGCGAGCAGAGCACCGAGCAGCATGGCGATGGCGACGATCAGCGCGCGCATTGGCTTGACCGGCTCTTCGACGTTGACGTCGGCGTTGTCGATGATGCGCACGTTGCCGATGTTGCCGGCGCGGATGATGTCCTGCTCCTGGCTTTTGTTCAGCACCAGGGTGTAGGTCTGGCTGCTGACCTGCATGTCGCGGGTCAGGCGCAGCAGTTCTTGCTGGGTTTCGGGCAGGGCCTTGATCTTGTTCTGCAGCGCGGCCTTGAGACCTTCGACCTGGCTGATCTGGTTGGACAGCGCGATGGACGCCGGGTGTTGACGGGTGTAAAGACGGTCGAGGTCGGTACGCTTGAGACGCAGCTCCGACAGTTGCGTGTCGTAGGCCACGGACTGGTCGAGCACGGCTTTGGTTTCGAGGCTCACGTCCACCGACTTGGTGCGCATCTGGAAGGTGTGCAGGGCGTCTTCGGCTTTTTCCAGCTCCTTGCGCACCAGCGGCAGTTGCGAGCGCAGGAACTCCAGGCGCTGGGCCGCTTCGGCGGAACTGCGCTCGACGTTCTGGCGCACGTAGCGGCGGCTGACTTCGTTGAGTACGCGTTTGGCCTGATCGGGGTCGGCGTCCTGGATGGCCAGGTAGATGATGCCCGAGTCCTTGCCGGCTTCGGACACCTTGAGGCGATCCTGATATTCCAGCGCGGTGCTCAGCTCGCGATTGCGCGCCAGGCGAAACTCGGTGCCGGGGCGGGCTTGCAGCGCTTCGACCTGAATGGACACGCCGTTGCCGGTGCTGACTTCACCGACCTTGCCTTGCAGCAGTTGGGCACCGGTGCTGTCGACCAGGGTGTAGGTGCCGTCGGTGCCGGCGGTCAGTACCAGGCGTTTGCCCAGCAGGGCGTCGGGTACGTCCAGCGAGTAGACGTC
The DNA here is from genome assembly GCF_031880315.1 of Pseudomonas baltica. Classification (NCBI taxonomy): domain Bacteria; kingdom Pseudomonadati; phylum Pseudomonadota; class Gammaproteobacteria; order Pseudomonadales; family Pseudomonadaceae; genus Pseudomonas; species Pseudomonas baltica. Next base: position 4,222,663 of record NZ_CP134771.1, read on the forward strand.
GAGTTTTTCGCCGCCCCAGGCGAAAGCGCCCATGCCGAACAGCGGCGCCGCCAACGGCTTGTCGTTGGTAGGCTTGAACTGGCGCGCCAGCCACTGGCCGAACACCGGGAAGTACCGCGGGCGTGCGACCACGTCGAGCTTGAGGTCGGAGACCACTTTGCCAAGCACGGTGCGCGACTTGATCAGCTCGATCTCGGTGACCGCTTCGGAGACCGATGTCGGCTTGCTGCTGACCTGCGGGGTAGCGTCCAGGCCGACCTTTTTCGGTTCGATCTGGATCATCGCGTTGGCCTGGTAGATCGGCTGCGCGAGCACGGCATACACCAGCCCGAGCACGGTGAATACGCCGACGATCGAGGCGATCATGCCTTTGTGGTCAAACAGCGTGCGCAGGAGGGTCGCCATGTCGACCTGGGTATCCTGGTAGTAGTCGACGTTGGAGCGGCTCATTGCTGTCATTTTTTATCTTCCTCGTGACTTAGATGCGGCAACCAGTCATCGACGCAGCGCGAGAGATGATCGTAGGTTTGTTGAAAGGCCTTTTTGGGCCGCCGATACGGATCGGCGATTTCCAGGCCTTGCCATTTGCCAATCAGAAAACTCTTGCCGCGCACTTCAGGAGCGATCTCGACGACCTTTTGCATCTGGCGCTCATCCATCAGCAGGATCAGCTCGGCCCAATGCAGCATGTCGGTGTCGACCTGGCGGGCGTGGTGCTTGCGAACCTCGAGCTTGGCGTCGTGCAGCACCGCCTGCGCGAGGGGATCCATGTCCTGACCGACGCAGGCGCGCAGTCCGGCCGACGTCACCTGCACGTTCGAGCGCTGGCGCAACAGCTCTGCGGCCATGGGGCTGCGGCAGATGTTGCCGATGCACAGGACCAAAACCTTGCTGAACATGGCGCTTAACCCCTCGAGGCCGACAGGGTCAGGCGCTTGAACAGATTGGCGCTGACATTGCGGGCCACCAGCAGCAGCGCGTTGAGCTTTTGCAGCGGCGAGATCGCCGACAACGACAGGCCGAAGACCTGCACCAGGTAGTACTCGTACAGCGGCTGATCGCCTTGGCGCTGGTAGTAGTTGGCCAGGCACGCGTAGGTCTGCAGCGACATGTGCAACTTCTGCTTGCCAGCGCGCATCGAGAACAGTCCGCCGTTGTGCACGCGGTAGGCGCCGGGGGCGATCTCGGGCATGTACTTGCCCTTGCCGTGAGCGCCGAGCATCGACCACCAGCACACGTCCAGCAGTGGTGCTTGTTCGAGCTCACGGGGGAGTTCGTGCAACACGTTGCGAAAGCAGGTGGTCAGGGTCGAGATGCGCCGGCCGCGCAGCAGCTCCATGCGGTTGGCGTCGCGCTGCCATTCACCGGTCAGTTGCACGCCGTGGGAGCCTTTTTCATCGGTGATCAGCGCGTCGTGGTAGGTGATCACGTAGTCCGGGTTGGCTTCGAGGAAGTCCACCTGCTTTTGCAGCTTGAGCGGGTCGGTCCAGTAGTCGTCGCCGTCGCAGTAGGCCAGGTACTTGCCCTGCGCCCGGTTGAACAGGTCGGGGAAGAACAGCTTGCCTTGCTGGTATTGGTTCTCGGCGTGCAGGATCGGCCGGATGATGTTCGGGTAGCGCTGCGCGTAGTCGGCGATGATGGCCGCAGTGCCGTCCGTGGAGGCGTCGTCGTTGACCAGGATTTCGAACGCGAAGCTCGTCTGCTGGGCCAGGAAGCTGTCCAGCGTCTGGGCGATGTAGGCTTTCTGGTTGTACGCCGGGCACAGGATGCTCAACAGCGGCGCGTGGGCCGGTGTCCAGTGCTGACGTATTTGCTGTTCGGTTCTGTTGCTCATTGTCCGGTGCTCGGTTTGCTCAACATAAGAAGGATCTTGGTGGCCAGCGGCTTGTGGCTGCCGGCCACCAGCACCAGAGTCAGCAGGCCGCTGACGGCCAGGCCCACGAGAATGCTGATGCGGTCTTCGCCGGCGATGGCGTTGAACAGGGGTTGGGTGACCAGCACGCCGATGGCAGTCATCAGGCTGATGCGCAGGATGTCGTGCAGCCAGGTGCCGTGAATGTCGCGAGCCAGGTTGTGGTGAACGATCTGCGGCCAGATGGCGAACGACACCAGGCGCAGCACGAACCAGGCGACGGCAGCGCCCAGTGCGCCTTTGTACTGCACCGCGAAGAACATCACCGGCACGGTGATCACCGCGGACGCCAGCGAGTACCAGACATGCAGGCGGAACTGGCCGTGGGCGTACTGCAGGTGGTACTGGAAGGCGCTGACCGACATGATCGCCGTGCCCAGTGCGTACCAGAGCAGGATCGGCTGGCACCAGGCGGCCGCCGCGCGGTCACCGCTCCAGGCGTAGATGAGTTCGCCGGAATGCATGGCGATGATCGCTGCCAGCGGGAACAGAAAGGTGCAGGCCAGGCGGCTCGCGCCCAGATACAGCAGCTGCATGTCGTGCTCGCGACCTTCGGCCATCAGCACGGTCATGCGCGGCAGCAGGGTCTGCACCATCGGGTTGATCAGCATCAGGATGCCGGTGGTCATCAGCGCCACCAGCGAGAAGTAGCCGTACTCGGTGAGCAGCAGTTGCTCGGACAGCAGCATCTTGTCGAGCTGGGTGAGGATGATCCACAGGATCGAGGTGCCGCTGATGCTCAACGCGAACGGCACGATCGGCTTGACCAGCGCCCAGTTGAAACCGCTCGACCACTGCGGCGTTGGCAAGCGCTCGTAGGCCTTGAAGGCGAAGATCAGGGTTTCGATCACCGCCACCATCAGCTGGAATTCGAAGAACACCAGTGCGCTCTGCGAGACTTCGGCCACCAGGAACAGACCGCCGAAGTAGCGCAGGGTGGCGATCACCACATTGGCGCCGTTGAGCCAGGCGTGCATTTCCAGGCCCTGCAGGCCGCTCTTGTAGAGCGTTGCATACAGGCGCAAGGCAACCATTACGCCCATCAAGGTGATGCATTTGACCAGGGTGCCGGTGTCCAGCGCCTGGGCATTGAGCCAATGCTCGGCCAGCCACGGGCTGATCAGCCAGACCGCCAAGCAGGTGATCAGGGTCAGCGGCAAAAAGATCACTTCGAACGAGCGCATCAGCCAGCCGCCGTCGCGCCGGCCGTCTTGCGCCTGGCTCTGGTGGTGAGCGATCTGTCGTACCAGGGAGGGTGACAGACCCACGTCCAAGAGCATCAGCCAGGCTTGCAGCACGGCATAAAAGCCGATCAGGCCGTATACCTCGGCGCCCAGATGAACGAGGTAGAAGGGCATGATCAAAATGCCGACCAGCAGCGCGTACGCCTGGCCGGCGTAGCTGAGCAGTGTGTTCTGGACGACTGAAAGCTTTTTGCTCATTGGAACTACCTGAGAACGTCCGTTAGACAACTTTGGCCAGGGTGGCGTGGGCACTGGCGGGCTCGCTTTCGCTGAGCAGGGTTTCAACGATCCGGTCCTGGACTTCGCGGGGCAGGCCCGGATAGATCGGCAGACACAGGATGCGTTGGCTGAGGCTTTGTGAATGAGGTTGCGGGGCTTGCGGTTGCAGGTAGTCGACGGTGTCGAGCGACGGATAGAAGTAGCGTCGCGGGTTGATGTCGTGAGCCTGCAAGGCGGCGCGGGCGCTGAGCATGTGAGCGTTGTCGCGCAGCGCTACAGGGAAGTAGCTGTGGTTGACCTCGCTGAGCTCGCTGGCTTGCTGCAGGTCCATGTGGCCGCCCAGCGCCTGGGTGTAGCGGTGGGCAATGTCGGCACGCTGCTCGAGGATGAGGTCCATGTCATCGAGGATGCACAGGCCCATGGCTGCCGAGAATTCGTTGAGCTTGGCGTTGATGCCCAGGCCTTCGATGGTCTCGAAGTCGGCGATGCCGAAGTTGCCCAGCAGCCGTGCCCGCTCGGCCACATCGGCATCATTGGTGACGATGGCGCCGCCTTCGATGGTGTGGAACAGCTTGGTGGCGTGGAAGCTCAGGGTAGTGGCGTCGCCCCAGTTGAGCACTGATTGCCCGGCATGGCGGGCGGCGAATGCATGGGCGCCGTCGTACACCACCTTGAGGTTGTGCGCGCGGGCGACCTGTTCGATGCGCTCCACCGCGCACGGGTTGCCGAACACGTGGGTGGCGACGATGGCGCTGGTGTCGGCGCACAGGTTGCGGCTGATCTGCTCGGGGTCGAGGTTCCAGGTGCGCGGATCGATGTCGGCGAACACCGGGCGGATCTTTTCCCACTGCAGCGTGCTGCTGGTGGCGATGAAGCTGAACGGGGTGGTGATCGCACTGCCGCTCAGGCCCAGGGCGCGATAGGCGATCTGCAGCGCGAGGGTGCCGTTGTTGGTGAGGATGATGTGCCGTACGCCCAGATAATCCTTGAGGCGCTCTTCGAGCTCGCAGCTGAGCGGGCCATGGTTGGTCAGCCACCGCGAGGCGTAGATCGAGTCAACGTACGCCTTGAATTTCTTGATGTTGCCCATGTAGGACTTGGTGACGTTGATCATGCAACCTTCCTCGCGCAAGCCTTGCGCTGTGGTGAGCTTCACTGGGGGCCAGGGCCGTTCAGGTCAGGACACAGTGGTTTTGGTTCGGGCCACTGCCTTGCGCGCCCGGTGCTGGTTCAACTTCAGGATCAAGCGGGTGGCCAGGCTGCCGGCGTGCGGGTCGCCGTAATGCATGAGTGCGGTGGCGCGGCAGAATTGCGGGCTGCACGGCTCGTTGGCATGCAGCGAGCGGTAACCCCAGAACAGGTACACGTTGCCCGGTACGATGCGCAGGGTGGTGGGCTTGAACCACTGGTGCCGGATGCCCCACGTCAGCAAGCGGCGGGTGAATTTATTCTGCAGCACCGCCTTTTCGACGATGTTGAACAGCACGCTGCCGCGCACCCGGCGCAGGTTGGGGAACATCACCAGGTCGCCGCGCTGTTCGCCTTCGGTCGGGGTGAAGATCGGGATCAGCATCGTGATCAGCGTGGCGTCGTAGTGGTAGGCGTTGGATTCCTTCTGCCCCGAGCCGCCCTGTACGCAGCGCAGCACCGGGAATACCTGGCGGCTGGCAGGTGCATGGCCGGTGGCCAACTGGTGCAGGCGGCCAAGGCTGGCGATGAAGTCCGGGGATTTGCCCAGAGCGGCCAGGGCGCTGCCTTCCAGCGCCTGATAGCCGTGGTAGGCGAAATACTGGTTGTTGTGACGGGCCGCCTGGGCGTCGACGTAGCCGCGCAACTCGGCCAGCGCGTCGCTGCTCAGGGCGCCTTCGATCATCCCGTGGCCTTGGGCATCCATGTCGGCGACCAGGCGTTTGGCGGTAGCGTCGTCAATGTTCAACAAGTGCGACATGAAGGGTGAACTCTGTGGTGTTAATTGAAGGTGTGGCTCAGGTAGTCCGTGACGCCAAGTTCAACTTTTCAATTGGCAAAGCTACCGCCCATTCCCAACTTTCTTGGGTTCTGAAAGTTACCGTTGCCGGTAGCACTTGTTGCACTTTCTGTTACAAACACGCTACCGCCAAGTTGCGCGTTAATGACGGCAACTTGAATAACAGACAAAACTCTCCCGCACGCCCGAAATAACCGGGAATCAAATCAAGGGGCGAGCAGTCCGCTACAAATTTTTGGTATCGAATAAGGTGTTGACGGTGCGCCAGGTTCGGAAGCCTCGGCTGCGGCCACGCCAGCTCTCATCAAGGAGTCGCCGTGGATGGGAGATATATCGTCCTCGCGGGGGTGGGCTGTCAATCGCTTTCGTCAAAAAAAGTGAGGCGGAGTGATTTTTTGGGTCGAATTTTAGGTAACTATCTGATTTATATGATAATTAAAACTTGACGCTGGCATTGTGCTGGTTTTTTGCGGGGAATGGTGGCGTTTTAATCGCTTTTTGCCTTCAGATACGCCTAAGCCCCAGTATTCAATGGGTTTAGGCGATTTTCGCGCGCCACAGGCGAGGATTCATAGCAGATTTGGTACGCGCTTTCCGTCGCCAAAAAAACGGCGACGGCGAATTTTGAAATGCTTTGTGCCGAAATATTGACTATTTGTTGACAGGTAGGCGGTAGGTCTCGGGGCGCAAATCATCCAGATAGCGGTTGAACTGCCGGGCAGTGTCAAACGCAGGGCGGTCTATGTCGGCCATCAGCACTGATTCCTGGGTCCCGGCGGCTCCCAGAACGCTACCGTCCCCGGCCGCGACACTGCTCAGCCCACAGTATTGGATGGCGCCCTCGCTGCCAGCGTAGTTGGCATACGCCACGACGCACTGATTTTCGAAGGCACGGCTGCGCACCGTGATTTGCGCGACGAACTCGTAGGGCAGCATGTTGGCGGTCGGCACCAGGATCAGCTCGGCCCCGGCCTGTGCCAGTTGGCGGGTGTTTTCTGGGAATTCGAGGTCGTAGCAGATCAGCAGGCCGATGGTCCAGCCGTCCAGGGTGAGCAGGGCGCTGGGCGCGACGCCGGGGCTGAACATGGCCTGGTCCAGCTCGCCGAACAGGTGGGTCTTGCGGTAGTTGCCCAGGCGCGTGCCATGGCGATCGATGAGCTGCACGGCGTTGAACAGCTGGCCATCGGTGGCGCGCTCGGGGTAGCCGTACAGGATGGCAATGCCGTGGCGGCGAGCGATGGCGGCGACGCGCTGGGCGCTGCGGCCGTCGGCGGCTTCGGCCAGGCGGGCAACGGCCTGGGCGCCGATGTTGTAGCCGCTAAGGAACATTTCTGGGGTGATCAGCAGGTTGGCGCCGGCTGCGGCGCAGGCGCTGGCTTGCTGTTCGAGGCGTTGCAGGTTGGCTTCGGTATCCAGTGGCAGGGGGTGGCATTGGTAGAGGGCCAGGCGCATGGTGGGGTTTCCTTGAATATTTTGGGTGTGCTTTCGGGCCCCTTCGCGAGCAAGCGTTGCTCCCACAGTTCACTGCACTGTGGGAGCAACGCTTGCTCGCGAAGGGGCCGGCAGGCCTTGCACCAAATCAATCCGGCAACGCAATCGGCCCGATCTCGTCGAATACATCCCCAGGGCCGGGGTTGCTCGGCAGCGAGTGGCCGCCGAAGTGTTTCATGATGCCCCAGACCGCGTTCAGCGAGGTCTGCACGGCGCCTTCGACCCAGGCCGGCGTCCAGGACACGTCGTCGCCGGCAATGAAGATGCCGCGGTGTTCATCGGCCATGTTCTGCTGCATGAAGTGCCCATACATCCGCTGGTTATAGCGGTAGTGGCCAGGCAGCGCGCCCTTGAAGGCCCCGAGGAAATGCGGGTCGGCCTCCCAGGAAATAGTGATCGGGTCGCCAATCACGTGGCCGGCGATATCGACCTTTGGGTAGATCTTCTTCAGCGCATCGAGGGCGAGCTTGACGCGCTTCTCCACCGGGTGGGGGAGCATTTTCAGGGCATCGCTCATCCACGAGTACGACAGGCAGATCACCCCCGGCTTGTCGTCGCCGTTGGCGAACGTGCCGTTATCGAACAGATACGTGCCGCGGGTCAGGCGGTCGGTCAGGGTCATGCTCATCAGGTCGCGGCCGGTCTCCGGGTCCTTGTCCTTCCAGAACGGCCGATCGACCATGACGAAGGTCTTCGACGCCTGCATATAGCGGGTGCGGTCCAAGGCCATCCACATCTTTTGCGAGAACAGCGACTCTTCGACATCTATCTGCGTGGTGAGCAGCCAGCTCTGGCAGGTGACCAGCACGGCGGCATACTGGCGCTCGTCGCCCCAGTTGTCGGTGACGCTGAAGCGGCCGTCGCTGGCCCGGGCGATCTTCTTCACGCCGCTGCGGGTCGCGCCGCGGTGCAGGCCGCTGAGGCTGGTGCCCGCAGGCCAGTGCACACAGCGCTCGGGCACGTGCCGCCAGATGCCCAGGGGCACCTGGGAAACGCCACCGACCACCAAATGCTGGTGGTCATCGCAGTTAGTCATCACCACGCGGAAGATTTCGAGCATCGAGTTGGGGAAGTCCGAATCCCAGCCGCCGGTGCCGAAACCCACCTGGCCGAAGATCTCGCGGTGCTGGAACGACAGCTTGGCGAAGGCCTTGGAGGTGGCGACGAAGTCATAGAAGGTGCGGTCGTCCCACAGCGGTACCAGGGTGTTCCACAAGGCCTTGAGGCGTGGTACGTCGCGGTCGCGGATGGCTTGCTGGATATCGCCGAAGCGCGCGCCGTCTTCGAGGGCGTCGGCCCAGGCGTCCGCCACTTCCTGGAACAGCGCGGGCAGGTCCGCCAGTTTTTCGGCGTAGTAGGTCTGGCCTTCGAGGTCGACCACGGTGCTGCCTGAGGCGCCGGTCAGCGGGTTGGGGAAGGGCTTGGTCTCGAGGCCGAGTTTGTCGACGTAGTGATAGAACGCGGTGGAGGACACTGGAAAGCGCATGCCGCCCAGTTCGGCGATGATGCCGTCGGTGCCTTCGAAAGTCTGGGAGCGCAGGCGCCCGCCCATTTTCGAGGCCTCGTAGATGACGGGCTTGAGGCCCAGCTTCATCAGTTCGTAGGCCGCCACCATGCCGGCGATGCCAGCGCCGACGATCGCCACCTCGGCGCCATGGCTCTCGGTGGGCAGGACGCCCAGGCCGTCCGGGTGTTCGATCCAGTCATCGAAGGCGAAGGGAAAGTCCGGACCGTAGACCGTGATGGGCGGCTTGCCGTCGGCAGGGTGGCGGTTCGGTGTGCGCATGATGGCCTCGCGGGGAAGGGCTGGAGGTGGAGAGTATAGAAGCCCGTCATTCTAGAGAGCGTGGGGTACGGTATTAAGAGGCAGAGTGGTGTCTTTTTGATGCTTTAGCGGTCGTTATGGTTGCCAATATGGTCACTATGATGCGTTTGATCCCTGTGGGAGCGGGCCGTTATGGCCGTTAAACCGGGGTGCCGCGGTCGATCTTGCTGCTGAGGATGATCGAGGTGGTGGTCTTCTCCACGCCTTCGACGCTGCCGATCTGATCGAGCAGTTGATCCAGCTGCTCCGGCGAGTCGCTACGCAGCCACGCCACATAGTCGAACTCGCCACTCACCGTGCACAGTTGCTGCACCTGGGCCATGGCGGTCAGGCGCTTGACCACGTCCTTGCCGGAGCGCGGTTGCACGGTGATCCCCACATACGCTTGCAGGCCGCCGTCCACCAAGCGTTGGCTCAGGCGTACGCCGTAGCCGGTAATGGCACCACTGCTTTCGAGGCGGGCCAGGCGCGCGGTCACCGTGGTGCGCGCGATCCCCAGCTTGCGGGCCAGCACGGCGATGCTTTCCCGGGCATTGACCTGCAGAGCAGCAATGAGTTGACGGTCGATGCCGTCGAGGTGGGCGGTGGACATGGCAGGCGGACTCAGGGCAAAAATATCGGACACGGGGAAAACAAGCCTGCCCAAGGTACCGTTTTGCGCCGGGATATCAACACATGGGCGCTTTTTACCAGCGCTTTGTTGGCGAAACGCCATTAGTGAGTTTTTTTGACGCCGTGCTATGGCAACTGGCTATCAAATTTTCTTTTCTGGCGTCAAACCGTCGCCGAGCGTGCACAGTTGAATTAATTTAATTGAAGTTGTTTTTTTAAAATACTGGTTATAGTCGCGAGCAAGTCGCAGGAGTAAATAGACATGGCCAGTGTTCATGGAAAAGTTATCGAAGTGCTGCCGCCGTTAGTTGTCGATCTGGACGGCACCTTATTACGTTCGGATTTACTTCTGGAAACCGCCATGGCGTTCGTGCGCTCGCAGCCGACGCAAGTATTCAACATGCTGCTGTGGTTGCTCAAAGGCAAAGCGGCACTCAAGGAAGGACTGGCTCTGGCCACCGACGTGGACGTCACGGTGCTGCCTTACGACCCGGTCGTGCTCGAGCGCATCGATGCCGCCCGTGCGGCCGGGCGCATGGTGGTGCTGGCCACCGCCAGCCACCACAGCCTGGCCGAGCGTATCGCCGATCACCTCGGGGTGTTCGACGAGGTGTACGCCAGCGACGCCAAGCGCAACCTCAGCGCGCATCGCAAGCGCGACCTGCTGGTGGCCAGCTATGGCGAAGGCGGTTTCGACTATATGGGCAATTCCCAGGACGACCTGTCGATCTGGCAGGCCTCGCGCCAGGCCATCGTGGTCAACCCCGAGGCCGGGGTCGAAAGCCGGGCCAAGGCCTATGGCAACGTCGAAGAAGTGATCCGCTCCAATCCGAGCGGGGTAAAGGTGTGGCTCAAGGCCCTGCGCATTCACCAGTGGATGAAAAACGCGCTGATCTTCGTGCCGCTGCTGGCCGCGCATCAGATCAATCGCCCCGATCAAGTGCTTAACGGGGTGCTGGCATTTCTGTTTTTCGGCCTGTGCGCCTCCAGCGTCTACCTGCTCAACGACCTGCTCGACCTGGCCGATGATCGTCATCACAAGAGCAAGTGCAAGCGCCCATTCGCCAGCGGCCGACTGTCGATCCAGACCGGGCTGATTGTGGTGCCGTCGCTGCTGATCATGTCGTTTACGGGCGCGGCGTTGTGGCTGCCCTGGCAATTCAGCGCGGTGCTGGCGGCCTACTACGTGCTGACGCTGGGCTACTCGCTCTACCTCAAGCGGCAGATGACCTTCGACGTGATCGCCCTGGCCATGCTTTACACCGCTCGGATCCTCGCCGGGGTCGCTGCCTTCAGCGTGCCGCTGACGTTCTGGATTCTGGCGTTTTCGATGTTCATGTTTCTCAGCCTGGCGCTGGTCAAACGCTATGCCGAGCTGCGCGATGCACGCTCTCGCGATGTGCTCGGGCAGACCCGCGGCCGCGGCTACTTTCCCGGTGACCTGGACATGATCGCCTCGCTGGGCGCGTCCTCCGGCTACTTGGCCGTGATGGTGCTGGCGCTGTACATCCACGACACCACCACCGCTGCGCAATACACCTTGCCCCACGTGATCTGGCTGGCGTGCCCGATGCTGCTGTTCTGGATCACCCGGGTATGGATGCTCACCCACCGCGGGCTGATGAACGACGACCCGGTGGTGTTCGCCATCCGCGACCGCATCAGTCAGGTCATCGGCGCCATGCTGTGCCTGGTTTTCTGGATCGCAGCATGAGCGCCGACCTGTATTCGTGGGGGCGTTTCCCGCTGCTGCCGCAACGGGGCCATAGCGTCAGTTGGCGTGACGAGCTGCCCGCGCAGCTCGAGCGGGTCGTGGCCCAGCACCGTATGACCCTACCGTACGGCAATGGTCGCAGCTATGGCGACAGCTGCCTGGCATCCAGCAACGAGGTGCTGCAGATGCGCTCCCTCGATCGCCTGATCGAGGCGGACTGGCACCAGGGCGAAGTCTTGGTGGAAGCGGGCATGACCCTCGCCGAACTGCTGGCGCTGGCGATCCCGCGCGGCTGGTTTTTGCCGGTGACGCCCGGCACCCAGTTCGCCACCGTCGGTGGCGCTATCGCCAACGACGTGCATGGCAAGAACCACCACCGGCGCGGCACCTTCGCCCATTACGTGGCGAGCTTCGGCCTGCTGCGCCACGGCGAAGCACCGCTGCAGTGTTCGCTGGAGGAGAACGCCGAGTTGTTCGCCGCCACCCTCGGCGGCCTCGGCCTGACCGGGCTGGTGAGCTGGGCCAGGCTGCGGTTGATGCCGATCAAGGCCAGCCAGATCGACACCACCGTGGTGCGCTTCGCCAACCTCGACGAGTTCTTCGCGTTGTCCAATGAACTCGATGAGGCGCACGAATACAGCGTGGCCTGGATCGACTGCCTGGCCAAGGGCAAGGACACCGGCCGCGGTGTGTTCATCGTCGGCGACCATGCCCGTTACGGGTCTTTGGAGGTCAGTAGTCGCTCGCGCCTGCAGGTGCCGCTGACGCCACCGGTGTCGCTGATCAACAACCTGTCGCTGCGCGCGTTCAATTCGCTGTACTGGCGCGTGCATCCGCAACAGCGCACGCAACGGCGCAGCGCCTACGAGCCGTTCTTCTATCCGCTGGACCGGCTGCTGAACTGGAACCGCATCTACGGGCGCAAGGGTTTTCAGCAGTACCAATGCGTCATCCCCGATGCCAACGCCCGCGATGGCATGGGCGAGTTGCTGGCGGCCATCGCGGCAGCGGGGCAGGGCTCGTTCCTGGCGGTGCTCAAGCGCTGCGGCGATATGCCGTCGCCCGGGCTGCTGTCGTTTCCCATGGCCGGCACCTCGTTGGCGCTGGATTTTCCTCAGTCGGACGCGCTTGAACAGCAGCTGTTTCCGCGTCTGGATGCCATCGTCCGCCAGGCTGGTGGACGCCTGTATCCAGCCAAGGACGCGCACATGAGCGGCAGCGATTTTCGTCATGCCTACCCCGCGTGGGAGCGCCTCGAAGCGCTGCGCGACCCCACTTTGATGTCCCGTTTCTGGAAGAGAGTCATCTTATGAAAAAGGTCCTGATCATCGGCGCTACCTCTGCCATAGCGGCGTCGTGTGCGCGCCTGTGGGCTGGCGAGGGCAGCGAGTTTTTCCTGGTGGCGCGCAGTGCCGACAAGCTCCAGCAGACCGCCGCCGACCTGGCCGCGCGTGGCGCCGGGAGCATCCACCAGCATTTGATGGACGCCACCGATTACAGCGCTCATCCGCAGATGCTGGCCGACTGCATGGCCGCGCTGGGGCAGATCGATATCGCCCTGATCGCCCACGGCACTTTGCCCGATCAGCAGGCCTGCGAGCGTGACGTGCAAGTGGCCCTGCAGGAATTCGCCAACAATGGAACATCGGTGATTGCGCTGCTGACCATTATCGCCAACCAGCTGGAAACTCAGCGGTGCGGCACCCTGGCGGTGATCTCCTCGGTGGCGGGCGATCGCGGGCGGCCTTCGAACTATCTCTACGGTACCGCCAAGGCGGCGGTGTCGACGTTCTGTGAAGGCCTGCGCGCGCGGCTGTACAAGGTCGGCGTGCATGTGATCACCATCAAGCCGGGCTTCGTCGACACGCCGATGACTCAAGGGCTGCCGTTGCCGGCGCTGCTGGTGGCACGCCCGGCCGTAGTCGCCAAGCGCATCGTCGCCGGCATCACCAGCAAGGTTGCGACCCTGTATACCCCCGGCTTTTGGGCGCTGATCATGCTGATCATCCGCGCCATCCCGCAACCGGTGTTCAAGAGGCTCAAGCTATGACCCAGGCGTCCTACCTGTCGGGTTGGCGCTATCGGGCGGTGCTGCTCTCGGTGGTCGGCTCGGCGATCGGTTACCTGGCGTTCTCGCTGTGGGGTGGCTGGGCGGCAGTGAGTGCTGCGGTGGGCAAGGTCGGGCTCGGCGGTATTGTCATTGCGCTGCTGATGTCGTCGATCAACTACCTGCTGCGCTTCGGTCGCTGGCAGATCTACCTGGGCGTGATGGGCCACAAGATTCCCTGGCGCCCCAGCCTGCGCATTTATCTGGCGGGCTTCGCGCTCACCACCACGCCGGGCAAGGCCGGTGAGGCGCTGCGTGGGGTGTTGCTGAAGAGTTGGGGCGTGCCCTATCCGAAGAGCTTCGCGGCGTTCTTCAGCGAGCGGCTGTCGGACCTGTTCGCGGTCGTGCTGTTGACCCTGTTCGGGCTGACGCTTTACCCGGACGCACGGCCGATGATTTTTGTCGGCGTGGGCCTGGTGCTGGTGGGCTTCGCGGTGTTGTCGCAGCGTCGGCTGCTGGAGTCGGTCAAGCCGCTACTGGCGATGAGCGCGGGCAAGCTGGCGACCACGTTGCAGCACCTGCTGGAGATTCTGCTGGAGGCGCAACGCTGCCATCGCCTGAGCATTCTGCTGGGCGTGACCTGCCTCAGCGTAGTGGCCTGGAGCGCCGAGGCCGTGGCCTTTCATTGGGTACTGCAATGGATGGGCGCCGATGTGCCGCTGGCCTTCGCAGTGTTCGTTTATGCCCTGGCGATGCTGGCGGGCGCGATCAGTTTCATGCCCGGCGGGCTGGGCGGTGCCGAGGCGGTGATGGTCGCGCTGCTGATGTGGAAAGGCATGAGCGGCGCCGACGCGGTGGCGGCCACGGTGCTGATTCGCCTGGCGACGCTGTGGTTCGCCGTGGCGATCGGGGCATTGATGTTGTTCAGGTTCAAGACGACGGCGCAGTTGCAGCAATCGTGATCATCAATCGTTGGAGGAGGCCGTGATGGTCCCAGATAAGAGCAGGTATTTTTCGGGGCCCGTGCCCCTGTTATTGCTGGCGGCAGTGATTCTCGCAAGCTTCCTCGCGTCCAGCGGGCCGATCCAGTGGATGGACAACGGCATGTTCCTGGCCGACGCCACTACCGGGCAGTATTTCGCCCAATCGTTGGGCCCGCTCGATCATCCGCTGTACCAGTTTTTCAATACCGTCTTTTACAAGGTTTTCGGCTCCTCGCAGTTGCTGAGCCTGCTCAATTCGATGTTGCTGATTCCGGTGGCGGCGTCGATCTTCTGGTTGAGCCGCAGCCTGGGAGCGTCGCGCAACCTGGCCTTGCTGGCGGGAGCGGTGACCGTGACCGCCCATGGCGTGTTCTGGATCTCGACCAAGGCCGAGGTTTACATCTTTCACATGCTCTTCGTGCTGCTGGCCTACGGCGTGGCGTTCGACCTGCGCCTCAAGGTCAGCGACTACACGCGCCTGGGCATCATCGGCCTGCTGACCGGCATGGCCGGCAGCATTCATCAGTTGACCTTTATTGTGTTGCTGCCGCTGTACGTGCAGTTGCTGATGCAGTACCGCGGCCGCACCCTGATGACCGTGCCGGGCTTTGCCATCGGTTTTTTCAGCGCCTATCCGGGCATGCTCCATGATCTCGGCTCGGGCATGAACCTGATCGAGATCGTGCGCCACTACCTGACCGGCGCCGAGGCGAGCAAAGCCGACGTCAACTGGGAAGGCAGCATGTTTCGCTTCGACGAAATGTGGCACGAGAAAAACTCGGTGATGATCCTCCTCCTGTCGCTGATAGGCCCGCAGCTGCTGGGGCTGGTGATGATGCCCAAGGACCGTCGCCAGCGCGTGCTTTGGGCGGCGGTGCTGTTGAACTTCATCTTTGCGGTGCCCTATAACGTCACCGACCGTTTTACCTTCTTTTTGCCGGGCATTGCCTTTGCCGCGATCCTGGGGGTGATGCGCTTGAAGGAATTGCTGCCGGAGCGTCGCGCCAGTGCGACCGTGCTCAATCTGTCGGTGTTTACCTGCCCGGCCGCCTTGTTGTTGGCCTGGGTGCTGTATGACGGTGGCCTGATCAAGTTGCCGGTGCATACCGAGGCGCTACCGTACCGCAACGACATTCACTACTTCATGGTGCCCTAC
Source organism: Pseudomonas baltica (assembly GCF_031880315.1). Lineage (NCBI taxonomy): Bacteria > Pseudomonadati > Pseudomonadota > Gammaproteobacteria > Pseudomonadales > Pseudomonadaceae > Pseudomonas > Pseudomonas baltica. The sequence goes on from NZ_CP134771.1 coordinate 4,237,853, forward strand.
CTGCGCGATCGCTCGGCGCAGCAGTTTGTCGAGCAGTACGAAGTCACGGCGCCTGCCGGTGCGCTGATCGTCTCCGACTGGACGCCCATGGGCGCGCTGCGTTCCGCCCAGGCGGCCGGCCAGTTGCAGGGCCGCACGCTGGCATCCTGCGAAACCAACGAGGACATGAGCCGCTTCGTCAATGGCGCCGGGGCGTTTTTGCCGCGCACCAGTTATTGCGAGAAGGTGCTGGCCAAGTACGCGCTGGACAAGCGCGAGGTGGGCTACCGGTTGCAGGACAAGACTGTGGTGGTGCAAAACCCTTAGGCTGGCGCCAGCCGGTAACGGGTGCTGCGTCTGCCGCCGGGTAGGCGCAGTAGGCAGCCTTTTTCCAAGAGGTCGCTGAGGTGGCGCGGTGGCATTGATCATGTGTGGGAGTGCGATGTGCTAGGGGAAAAGCGTTTCCTAGCGAAAGATGTGTCCATGCAACGAAATTCGAACAAAGCTGAACGTAAACACACGGAACCTGTAGGACGAGTCTGAAAATTGCGGGTATGCTCCCGAATCGCTTGTAGCCCTACGGCAGCGGCGCTACCTTCCTGAGCGTCGTTGCGAACAACGACCGGGTTTAGTCGCCCGACATAGTCAGGAATACAGCGTCCCCTCACCATTTTCGGAAAGCGTTTTGTCCGTGAATGTCGTTTATGGCGGCTGTGCACGGGGCATCTTCGGATGCGCCGGGTGCCTGACTTTCCGGTCGACTAACCTGTGCACAGCTGCCACCCATTCGTTTAGTCGCGGATTGTGGCAGTCCCAGTCAAGTCAGGAGCGCCACGATAATCAGATCCACGCCCCACCCGCCTGAAGCAGCCACCTCCCAAAATTCTGCATTCGATATCAACCTTGGTAACCTCAGCTTGTTCGTAGTAAAGCCTGATGTGAAGGTGACCGATGCGCTTATCTTGGCATCCGAATATTTGGCCTGTGCGGCGGCTACTGCCTATGAAGTTGCCGATAACAGTTCGCCAGAGTTTCGACCGCTGGCGCGTTCGGTGGTGCATCAGATAAAGGCTGTTCAGGCGCTGGTGACGGCGGCTGCTGAGCGGCTTGAGTGAGCATCTTGATTGGTCGCGGCTATGGATTGGAGAATGTAGCAATTACCCAAGACATACCCCGGTCAAGGCTGCGCAACAGGCTTTGACTTGGATCACGGCCAACCAGGCCAATCTATTACAAGGTGGAAATGGGATCGATGAAACGCCCTCGCTTGCTGGCTGTGCAGGCTCTTCCAGGTGCGACCCTTAAGTTGACCTTTATCGGTGGCCAGCAATTCTCATTGGATATGAGCGAAGACTTGGAGACCTATCCGGGTCTCAAACCGCTGACCAAGCAGAACGCCTTCGAGGGGGTGGCCCTCGGCGATGCTGGCTGGACGGTCGAATGGCCCGGGTTGGATATCCAGATCGGCGCCGATACGCTGCCCTTGGATGCGCTGACCCAAGCGGGACCGGATTAGGCGGCATGGAGGTATTGTGGACGCTGTTCAAAAATGCAGAAGGCCTGAACTGGTCCTAGCCGTACCGCAAAAAACAAAAAGCTGCGCAGTGCGCGGCTTTGAAGGTGGTGGGCCCAGTAGGACTCGAACCTTTATGGGGGGAGCCCAAAGGTGGTAAAGAAGGAAACCTAGGAAATCCAGGGGGTTGGAGTGATTTCAAATATGTCCATAGAGGACGGACTGTAGTGGTCAACTGTAGTGGTCTACTAACCCCGGACACCTTTTTAGGCGAAAATGATCGCCACACAGAGGTGTTCGATGAGCAGACAACGACGTACCTTCACCCCAGAATTCAAGCGCGAAGCTGCCAGCTTGGTGCTTGACCAGGGCTACAGCCACGCTGATGCAGCCCAGTCGCTTGGGTTGGTAGAGTCGGCCTTGCGCCGGTGGGTCAACCAGCTCCAGCAGGAACGAGCCGGTGCCACACCGACAAGCAAAGCGCTGACACCCGAGCAGCAGAAAATCCAGGAACTGGAAGCCCGAATCAACCGCCTGGAACGAGAGAAATCGATTTTAAAAAAGGCCACCGCGCTCTTGATGGCCGAGGAACACGAGCGTTCGCGTTAATCGATCAATTGCGGGCTCAAGAGCCGATTGATCTGTTGTGCTCGGTATTTGAAGTAACCCGATCTTGCTAATACGCGTACTGCCGAAAACGCCGGTATCCAGATGCCGAACGGGTGGTTTTGCGCAGCCGCGTGAACGAACTGTTTACGCAAAGCCGAAGCGCTGCGGGCAGCCGGAGCATCATGCTGATGATGAAAGAGGACGGCATGCAGATCGGGCGATTCAAGGTGCGCGAGTTGATGCGCGAGATGAACCTGATTAGCAAACAGCCCGGTTCGCATGCCTATAAAAAGGCGACCTTGGAGCGACCTGATATTCCGAACGTGCTTGATCGAGGATTCACCGTCGCATCCCCAAACAAGGTCTGGTGCGGTGACATCACGTACGTTTGGGCCGAAGGTCGATGGCACTATCTAGCAGCTGTCATCGACCTTTGTGCCCGCCGTGTTGTGGGTTGGGCGTTCTCACCCAAGCCCGACGCCGACCTGGTAATCAAGGCACTGGACATGGCTTACGAGCAGCGTGGCAGGCCGCAAAACGTACTGTTTCATAGCGACCAGGGCAGCCAATATGGCAGCCGAAGTTTCCGCCAAAGACTATGGCGATACCGCTTCACACAGAGCATGAGTCGGCGCGGCAACTGCCACGATAACGCGCCGATGGAGCGGTTGTTTCGCAGTCTGAAAACAGAATGGATACCGACGGTGGGCTACATGAGCGCCGCGCTAGCGCAACAGGATATCGGCCGATTCCTGATGGAGCGATACAACTGGCGGCGACCGCATCAGTTCAACGAAGGGCTAGCGCCTGCGGTCGCTGAGGAAAAAATCAATTCAGTGTCCGGGACCAGTTGACCAATACACTGGCGTGCGCAATTTGCGAAGGTGTTAGAACAGGCTTCGGTCCAAATTTGACCCCACGAGCCTTCGCTGCCGACCGTCCTGAGCTTGTCCGCTCAGAAATAAGCGAGCGCTCAAAATCAGCAATTCCTGCAAATACAGTCAAAATCAACCGGCCAGCTGGGGATGTAGTGTCTGCCCAAGGTTCAGCTTCGGAACGCAGTCCCGCGCCTTTAGCCCGCAACAGCTCAGCGATCTGGAGAAGGTCGGAAGTGGACCGGGCTAGACGATCCAGACGGATGACGGCAACCACATCGCCTTCCCGCAGATGGTCTAACAACCGGAGAAGCTCAGGCCTATCTCTTTTCGCACCGCTGATTTTCTCTTCAAAAATTCGAGTGCAGCCTAGCGCTAGCATACGCTCTCGCTGCTGTTCCAGGTTTTGACCTTGAGTCGACACCCTTGCGTAGCCAATTAGATGCTCATTTCCCATATTGAATCCGTCGCAGGTTATGTCGCGAGTGTATCACAATTTGCGACAGAGTTATGCGACACAACTATCGTTTGATTTACCAGCAGTGTCGTTTGTCGCATAACTTAGAAGTTAAGCGACAACGGTAGGCACGTTGCAGGGCGAGGCTATGCACGAGTCATTGAAGCATATGATTTCAGTATTAAAGTATAAGCGCCTTGTCATGATTGACGGCGCTAGCCTGTCCTGATTAAACCGCTCCGCCTAGCAAGCTGACTTTGAGAGCCTGATAAAACCCACGCTGCCAATGGTTTGGAAACTGAGCCTGCGCCACACCTGGATCAAGGATCGTTTCGCAGATTAATTCTTTACTCAGACCGATGCGCCTCAGCGAATCTAATTGAGCGATAACGGTGCCTAGTAGCTGAGCCGCCTTAACTCCGTAGCGATGAGATAAGTTAAAGTCCTCAAAATGTTTAATGACGCGCTCTTTATCTGTGGCGCTCCAGTCAGCAGGAGGCTGCGCATAATAATTGAACTCGCCAGGAGTGCCATATGCGCTATCTGCATACGAAGCAAAAATCCATTGTGCAAGAAAAAATCTATCGTTGTCTAAGTATGGCTGAATAATTTGGTTTTGTGCTTGGTTAGCAAATGCAGCAGACTTGCCATCCATATTGCAGTCACGGCATGATGGGACTAAGTTTACGGGTAATACTGAAAACTGAGGAAAATGCGACTTTGGTAGAAAGTGATCTAGGTTTCTAGGGGTTCCTATTCCTCCACAAAAAGGGCAGCTCTCCATTGCTGCATTTAGTATTTTGTCATAAATCTCTCTTGCTGGCTTCTCTTCTGGAACAAAATATGTTTCATAAAGTTTTATAAGATCTGACTTCATCAGAGCGCCCAAAACCAATGGGTTCTGTGTGACATTACAGTCTATAGGCTGTAGAAGATAGAGTGCGCCATTTCGAGAGCTTGTTGAATAGTGGGCTCCAGCACCGATCAGATTCTCCTTCGCATCTCCCACGTTACTCTTCAGTGCAGCGTTGCCAGTTATTCCTGATATGCATGCCTCAATAACCTGTTCAAATGTATAACTGGGTTCGGATAGGCGCATCATTTCTGCGACCTTTTATCTCGGGTCGTTACAAAAGCACGTAAAAGTGCTTTACCTTCAAACCCTAACTGCCCTTTGTATTTTTTCAATATCTCGTCATAGGTTCCCCCTGATGCAACAGATTTTGCTAACAGGTCATGGAATCCTGACTGAGCAACTTCTAAATTGAAAACTTCGGATGTCAATACACCCACGTTCTCTGCAAATGTCTCAATTTTAGGGCGGCTAGTTATAACATCTTTACCTATCCTGTGGATTATCCAAGCGCAGCACTTGGGTATCTCTTGAAGCACGACAGGTGAATGAGTCGCTATGAGAGCGATACCATTTTGATCGTGTAATAGATCAGAAAGCGCACGTATAAAAGCGGCAAGCAGTGGAGGGTGTAGGTGGCTTTCCGGTTCATCAAGTAGAACCAGTGTCTGTTCCTCAACTGTGGCTACCAGTCTAGTTATAGTAAGCAAGACAATCGAATGTCCAGAACTCATTTTTGACAGGTATGGGAGTGCTTTTTCCAAGTATGCTTGTTTGAAGGATTCGGAATCCGATTGCTCTGAGGTGGACATGCTGTCCCGGACGCCCAGATAAACAGATACCAATTGCTCTAACTTCATGAACGAAAAGTTTTCATCCGACCCAAGCTTCTCTATGGCGCTCAGCCATCTCGAAGTTTTGGCCGAGTGTTGGAAGCATGAGATTAGCGCCTTTACGCAGTCTACTCTCAGTTCTGGAGTGGTGCGAAGCCTTCCTGGCTCTACGGCGTCTTTCAATCCTATATAGAAGTAGCACGCACCTTTTGCTGGGTCAGGTTGTTCGCTCGGTGGGTCAAATGGGTCAAATGCGCTGAACGAGACAGATACCAGGCTACTAAAATAATCAGACCCTATCGGCTGCCCCCACTGGCCGCGAAAACCACCAATCGAGGATTTATTAGTGATGGCATCGATCATCCCATTAAGAAGGGTGGTTTTCCCAACGCCATTTCGACCAATCACTGCGTGTATATTAGTGTTTGGGGTTGAATCCACTGCGACCTCGACATCAATCGAAATTGGTCCCAAGTCATCAGTTTCTGGTCTGTCGTAACTAAATCGATAGTCGGTAAGTTCTGCTTTTCCGATTAATACACGTGCAAATTGCCCTTTCACAACAGAGAGACTGTAATTCCTCAGTAACGAGGTGCTAAATACACTTTCACCCTTGATGTGCTCTATGATTTCCGGCATAAAAACGATGTCTCTCAGTGACCTTAATACCGCTGAGCGAAAATTTGACTCTAGTCTTCTCATCGTTTTGTAGAATTCTACACCCTGGCCCAATGAGAAGAAGCCGTCAGGTAACCACTCAAAAGATTCAGGGAGCTTTTCATACGTAGCAATGCTTATAGTCTGCCCTGAAAAGCCTATCTTGGTGCGACCTATATCATAAAGAACTCCGGCTTCATCATGAATGCTCATTGAAAACATGGTTACAAACGAGTAATCGTTCCAGTTATCTTTTGTAAGATAAATAGTGTTCTTTCCCTGTAGAGGTCTAGAGGCACCAACTGGCAGAACAATAAATTTCATAAGTTATTCCGTGATCATTTGTGAAGCCAAAGCCCATATTCGATTAGTGTTCATCAGCCCCTTAGTAACGTGGGGAATGAAACGTATTTTTTGGCTCTGCCGCTTACCCCGTGAAAATAGGCGTGCGGGGCAAAGTCAATAAGTGGTAGGACTCGGAGGATAGATATTAGCTCGTATGCTAATTCAATTAGTGGTGGGTTGTAATTCTCAATTCCGGGATCTGAGATGGCATAAGCTGCGGCGGCGCGCGGGTCAACTATGACGTGTTCATCTTGGCTAATATATCGAAAAGATGACCCTCTGACATCGCAGTACATATTGGGCCATAATCCCTTATTGGGGTGCTTTCAAAATACTTTTGAAACACGGCTTCAAGGCTTTTGGTGCTCAGGGATTTTTCCGTTAAAATCGCTCCGAACACCTGATGGTAAAGATTGCTCTTGTCTAAGGAAATTCTGAAAAAGACTTCCTGATTTGGCAGAATCCCCGGACACCAATCGCCGAGCTTTTCGATGATGAAGCAAATGACCTTCGCCGACGCCGAGTACGCCGGTAAGCGCAAGCAGACCCGTAAGGAATTGTTCCTGATCGAGATGGATCGGGTCGTGCCCTGGAAGGGTTTGATCGCTCTGATCGAACCCCATTACCCGAAGGGCGAAGGCGGTCGTCCGGCGTATCCGTTGATGGCGATGCTGCGGGTTCATCTCATGCAGAACTGGTTTGGTTACAGTGATCCGGCGATGGAAGAGGCGCTGTACGAGACGACGATCTTGCGCCAGTTTTCCGGCCTGAGCCTGGAGCGAATCCCGGACGAAACCACCATTCTCAACTTCCGTCGCCTGCTGGAAAAACACGAGTTGGCCACTGGCATTCTCGGCGTGATCAATGGCTATCTGGGCGAGCGTGGCCTGTCACTGCGACAAGGCACCATCGTCGATGCCACGCTGATTCATGCGCCCACTTCGACAAAGAACAAGGACAGTAAACGCGACCCGGAAATGCACCAAACGAAGAAGGGCAACCAGTATTACTTCGGCGCCAAAGCGCACATTGGTGTCGACGATGACTCGGGGCTGGTGCACAGCGTGGTGGTCACTGCGGCCAACGTGGCGGACGTGACCCAAGTCGACAAACTGCTACACGGTTCTGAGAACGTGGTCTGCGCCGATGCAGGCTATACCGGTGTCGAGAAGCGCAAAGAGCATGCTGGACGCCAAGTCATCTGGCAGGTTGCAGCCCGGCGCAGCACCTACAAGAAGCACGGAAAACGCAGCGTGTTGTACAAAGCAATACGCAAGATCGAGAGAGCCAAGGCTCAGGTTCGCTCCAAGGTTGAGCATCCATTTCGGGTGATCAAGCGTCAGTTTGGTTATACGAAAGTGCGCTTCCGAGGCTTGGTGAAAAACACTGCTCAGATGGTGACGTTGTTCGCCCTGTCGAACCTGTGGATGGCACGTCGACAGTTGCTTTCTGGCGCGGGAGAGGTGCGCCCGTAATGAGGGAAATAGCCGCTGCAAGGTGCTTGCTGCGGAAAAAATGCATGAAATAAGCGGCAGACTTGATCGATTTTGAACGGCTGCCGTTTTTTGAAACCGCTATGGCTCAGCAGTTGAGAAATAGCTGCCTACTTCAGACCATCCCTAAGGGCTGGAGTTTCGGAAGAGTGCGGTTTGATCCCCGATTCGTCCTGTCAAGAGCTTTTACGGAACTGATATTTTGTAGGGATTGCTTGAGTAACGCTGTGCTGGCGATTGAGGCTTTATTTTCGATTACAGCAACAACAGCCTCAATCATAAAGTGCTTAATACCTCCAATCTCGAAAACTGGATGGTAGTCCTCGCGATAAATAACAAGATCTATTTGGTTGCTGGTCTCGCCAGTCGCATCAATCACGAAGCCCGTATCGACGTTGAATTTTTTAGGAATCATTTTTTTAAAAAAATTCCTCAAAATTTGCTCCCTAGCTCTACCATTCTCCCCAGGGTGCTTTATCCTTCGGGCTAGTTCCAATTCTTCAAGGACACTTCTGTTCAGAGATTCCACAATGTTTTTTGTAATCATCTGCATTCCCTGCTAGCTGCTGTTAGATTTTACGCCGCGTTATAAATTTCTAAAAGTGGCTGCCCCTTTATAACATTCAGCGTCATGGCTGGGCCTGGGTAGCTCGAAGCAAGGGAAGTGAGACAAAGACTGGCTTGGGCTCCCGTATCTTCACTCGCATTCCTTTACGACCTCTGCTGCTATTTATCGTAGTACGCTGTCAGATAGCAAGAAAGATTTGGCTACCGGATGACCATCCTAAGGCCTGGCCGGGCTTGCTCTGTCGGTTCCTGCCTTCACGACATGTCCACATCGGTCTATCAGCACCTGCCAGCAGAGCTTACCCCGGTGTAGGAGCGCAGCTTGGCCTCAGCTGATGGCATGTCTCAAATCACCGGAAATGCCGTAATCTTGGTTTATTAATGTTAAACGTGGCGCGTTGAGTTCCCGTCGCCATCTGCCCCAGAGCCCAGCGCATCTACACAAATCGAGTGCCCCTAATGAGCCAAGACTTCTACCTACCTCGGATGCTCGCTGCTAATGAGAGGACATTCACCGAGCATGAGCTGATGAGTGCTTCAGCCTACGTGGTCGTGCTATCTGAGCCAGGTGGTGGCAAGTCATCACTGCTCAAAAGCCTCGCGGCTCAGTTGGACGTAGAATGTGTGACTGCCAACCTTTTCAGTCACGTTGGGGCCGAGACGAAGAATGGTTCGTTGGTAATCGATGCATTCGACGAGCTTGCGAAAATCGACCAGGTTGGCATCAATAGGCTTCTAGCCTACGCGAAAAGATCTGCTCCAAGACATGTCATCATATCCAGTCGTTCGAGCGAGTGGGGTACATCATCAACCAAGGCATTTGAAGATGCCTTTGGATATACCCCATTGGTGGTCAGATTAGAAGAGTTCAACGAAGCAGAACAGCGGGCTATATTCTCTCATCATGTCATGGATGAAGACTTTGAAGCGTTCCGTGCTGAATTATCTAAGTTCGATTTGGAGTCTCTTTTACCCAACCCGCAATTTCTCAAGCTCTTCGCTGACGCATATATAGAAAGTGGTAGAAGATTCAAAGGCAAAAATTCAATATTCTCGATGGCCGTTGAGCGCTTGGCCAGAGAGGTCAATACAAGCATCGCAAGCAAGCACAACTCCTTTCCGGTAGCAGACAAGGTTGCGTTAGCATCTGAAATTTTTGCCAAACTACTTCTTTCTGGCGCAGATGGTGTCACTACTAGCGAGGCAAGCGAGACACGGATTTTTCCGATGCTCAACTCGGTGCAAAGCAACAACCACTCAAACATTGATATATTAGCAACGAAATTGTTTAGGCCAGGAGACCACCCTGATCTTCACCGCCCCGTTCACAAGGTCGTGGCTGAGTATTGCGCAGCTTTCTATTTGGTGAAGCGCATTGGAGAGCCACAGGACACCCTGACCCTATCAAAATGTCTTTCAGTGATTGCACCGAATGCTACCGTACGTGACGAACTGCGCGGCTTGATTGGATGGATGGCGGCACTAGGCAATAAGGATATGCAGAACGCCATTATCCAGCTTGACCCGTACGCAGTACTCGCTAACGGCGACCCCTCTCAGCTCTATTCATCCATAAAGAGAGTTCTCATTCAAAAACTACGTGACATTGAAATGCGAGATCCTTATTTTAGAAGGGGCGACTATGGACGAAGTTTCAGCATGGCTGGTTTTTTCTCGAAAGACGTCATCGATGAGATTAGACCAATTTTGTCAGCTGGTGAGGATGGGCATCTTCGAGATCTTATATTGGAATTACTTGTTTCTAGCAAGGAGGCATCACACCTTGAGGCAGAACTACAGCATATTCTGCTATCAACTGAGGAATCTCAAAATTCGAGATTGCTCGCGAGCAAGTGCCTGCGTTCTATTCCGTCCTTCGATCACAAAGCCAATCTCACATTTCTAATCGCTGAGGCTAGTCATAATTCATTGCATGTAGCCTCAGACATCATCACATATCTATATATAACCCCATACAATCATACGATAACGCTCGACTTTCTTAAGGGGTGCGCGAGGCTCTATCCAGAGGGATATGAGCAGTACAACCCCCAGGCCGCATCTCGATATTTTGTAAAGCGATTTGTTGGGGGGTTAAATCCTGAAATAGTCGAACGGCTTCTAAATGATCTGACCTTTGGCTTGGTATGCACCTGTGATAAACAACCCTATGAATGCAGTTGCCGAACAGGCGTTAGCAAGATAGTTGGTTTGTTGTTGGATAATTATTTCGGCGTCGTTCCTCCACCCTATAGTCCAGCTCGGGTCTGGCAGTGGGTGAACAACTTGAACTATTACTTTCAGAAAAGCACTCAGCAGAGTGCGGCCGTCAAAGTAATGCGAGAGAACGTTGAATTGAGACAAGGTTTGCTAGCATTAGTATTCACGCCGCTTACTGATCGCGAAACAATTAGCAACACCAAAATCCACAAATTTGATTTTCATTCTCACTCTGGACTTGGCCTATTTGAAGAGGATAGACAATATTTAGCCGATCTGGCATTCGAGACTGATAATCCCGTTCTATGGGGTACTTGCATTACTCTTCACCACAAGCATCGGACGGCGAATGAGCGAGGGCCTGATCCACTGCGGCAACGCCTGCGTAGGCAAGCCTCGGCAAAACCTGCATTCATGCGCGCATGGGCTACATTTGCACGTGCGGCATCCGAACTTAAAAACATGCGTGACCTTCCCAGAAACTTCAAAAGAAGGATGGCGCGGAGTCGTAGAAGGCAGGCTTTGATTCATGAGCAGAACATCCTATACGTCAGAGAGAACAGAGATCTAATTGCGTCAGGAGCACATTGGGCATGTCTTGTGCGTTTCGCAGAGCTTTCATTGATGCACCCCGATAAAATAAATGAAGAGTTTGGCGACGAAGAAATAGCACGTACAGCATTAAAAAACTGCCTCGGGTTTATAGCCCCATCAGTCCCAGGGTTACGTGAACTGGCAGAGCTTAGCTGCTCGTCAAAATTCTCCCGAGCTGTTCAGGTATTACACGCCGCTTGCATTCTAATCATGGCGGATGAGAACTCTTTGGAGGAAGTTGATCCATCCCTACTTCGATCCCTTAGGGGCTGCATTAACGTTCACTATAGTACTGTGGATGAGAACGCCAGGGCTGCTCTGAAGCAGGAGATTGACAGGATCATATTCGCCGAGACAGGTGCGCCAGAGGCATTCTTGAGAGAGTTTGTCGAGCCTCAACTTGACACTCCATCTTGCGTCAATCCCGATGTTTGGTTACTGGGTAATGATGACGCATTTTGTGAACTGAAACCCAGGCTTTCGATGGAGTGGCTCGCCAGATTCGACGACTTGAATCCTGATACGCTTGACACAATATTCGATATCGCCGCAGAGTATGGGGATCGCGCGGTGTTAGAGCAAGTCATCAGCGAGCGCACCTCTTATTGGATAGATCGACTACCCGAGACATCAGGTGATCCTGCTATAATTTCTAGATGCAAGTTCTGGTTTGTTCGAGCGTTTTATTTTATTGAAGGGGTTAGTTATCCGCAGTGGCACTGGCTACAAACGGATCCAGATTTAATCCTATATCTGTTCGACCGGTCAAGCCTATATAGGCGCCAAGGTCATGGCTGGCCTAGTTTAACCGCTTTAAAAACTAAAGCGGTGCTTGACGCCTATGTTGAGCAATGGCCTAGTGTTGATCTACCTGACCACTGGGGGAGCGACAGCCCAAAGAGCGAAAATGCATACCGTCACATACGAAATCTAGTTTGGAGTTTTGATTCATTCGACCCTGAGGATGCTATAGGGCCGCTGGCAGAGCTACTAGCAGATCCTAGGTTTATCGACTTTCGCAAGGATTTCGGTAGTATATACAGCGGCCAACTTAGGAAGCGCTCCCTTCAAAACTATGAGGCTCCAAATTCAAAGCAAATTTCAGACCTTTTAGATTTTGACTCGGTCGCTACAGTAGAAGGATTGCGTCAATGCATTATTGATGAGTTGCATGATTTTCAAGGAGCGATCGATGGAGGTGAATTCAATTCAGGCGCTCGTTTCTTTGAAGGTGACAAGCATTTAAATGAAAATCGCTGTACTTCAATGATCGCTGAGCGACTAAGCCTAAAGCTCGTATCTAAAGATATTGCAATCACCCTAGAGCATCATCTTAAAAATGACAAGCGAAGTGACTTCACCGCTGCAAGATTGATTAATGGAGAAAGACGACTACTGGTCACAGAGGTCAAAGGGCAATGGCACCCAGAGCTATACACAGCCGCAAAGTGTCAATTGCATGAGCGCTACTCAATTCACCCCGACGCCGAACGCCAAGGGATTTTTCTTGTTCTATGGTTTGGGGAAAACGTGCCTGTAGCGGGACTCAAAACGTCCGAAATTAGATCAGCAGAACAACTCAGGCTGAGTCTTGAGGCATCGTTACCATCTGAGCTGCGTGGATTAATTGATATATTTGTATTGGATTTATCTGACTCCAAATAAATATCAATTAATCTCATTTTTGGCGTGGTGGAGACATGGCACTGTTGCCATTCAGCTTAACACCGCCTGTTCATCGCTTAGCAGCAGAATAGGTCACCTGTTGAGGTTATTAGCTGCACTTAGCAAGCAAGCGTTAGAGTTCGATGCGGATGGCGGGGCGATTGAAGAAAGCTTCAATTATCTGTTTAGTGTTCAGCACGCCTTCTCTATCTGGCATTTCAAGAACGCCGACCCCGCTACGCTCCAGGCCCTTGAAATCCTATATGCCGGTGGGCCGTCCGCAGCGAAGTACTCGTTCATGGGCATGTATTTGCCGTTTCGGATGTTCGAGCATCTGCACTGGGAGCGGGATTTGCAAAACGGCAGTTGCCATCCCCATCCTCCTATCAGAATGCTTTACCTGATGTTCGTTTATTCCCTGGCTTTGGTGGAGGCTCTAGAGCTGAATAAGGACTCTGCCCAAGTAGCAGTTGATGAATGGACAAGGGAATGCGAAGCGAACTGTATGGCATTGCACGGAGAAACAATCGATCCGAGTAGAATTCGTAGCGCGTGGCTTTCCCCTGAAGGCGGTGCGTACATCGATGACATTCACAATGAGCTGGAGAGGCTTGCACCCGAGCTGGCAAGACATGTAATAAGCATGAGCTTCAAGCCACGCAGTGGTTCAAGCTAAAGTCAAATACGAGCATCCTAGCTGCTTGGCAAGGCAGAACACAGTTAGTGACTTATTGCCCTGTCAGGCGAATTGGCTAAATCGCCCCTATTTTCGTAGGCGCCTCGGACGACTGCTTAGGGTCGGGAGCCGCCTGTCGCGACCGGAGACACTCGACCCGCAGCGGTCATTGGCAAAACGACATCACTGGCCAAAGGCGGACAATGGACACGCTACGAATGAATCAGTAATGTACGTAGACGTTCTCGTTTCTCCTCCTGGTGTGATGTCGCGTTTGTTGCGCGCTCCTCAAGCCGAGTGGGGGGTGACCCATGGGGCAGAAAGCGTTATTAGGCTCATCCGGCGAAAAATATTATTTCCGCATGCGTCTTCTACTAATGGTTAGCCGCAGGAACTATGCATGGAGGCTGCGTGGAATACATTGCAAAATCGCCACGACTACGATTGTCGGTGACGCTACTGTTAACAGTGGTAATTGGTGTGTTATCAAGCATCATGGCAAGTCAAATAATGCCACAAGGTATACTAACTTGGTCGCTACTACCTCAAGTTTCTTCTTTTTGGCTCTTAGCGCTATTTTCCGGGGTGTGGATTTTTATCCATGTAAGATTTCTAAATTACGATGAAAATATTATGAGATATGCGGATGATCAGCACTGTATTGCTCTCATCCGGAAAGCAAAACTTGAAGGGCTTGCTGCTCTCATACAGAGAAGTCCAGAGCAGGCTTCTTTAGTTGATGCAAAGACATTCCTAAAAAATCTGGGGATAAAATGAGCATACTCCTCTCTAAGCCAGCGCAAGAGAAACTACAGCGAAGTGAAGTCCGCAATCAAGTTTCGTTAAGTCAACTAATGTCCAAACTTGAAGCTTTAAACGTATCAAGACTTGAAAGTGATTCATCAGTTCGACGGGTGACAGGTACGACCGAAGAGATTTACGTAATGCGTATAAGTGGCAATCTCCGTGTTTTTCTCACGAAGAAAGGAAAAGATATTGTTCTGCTTAGCATTGAAAACGACTAGTCATTCTCTCAACTATAGCTCACCGAACGTCTAAAAGCTGTGCTTTTTACTGTTCGGTCGCTTAATCGTTAGGTTTTATATGCATTTACCATCTAGCCATGTATTTGATGCTCTTGCGGCAAAGGGCGTTGACCAATTGCACCACGCAAACAGCGTCGCAACCGCATGCCAGTTTTTAAGATCGCGCGCGCTCTTATCCAGGGGCACGATTGAGCGTCTTGGTATAACTCAAACGCCTCAGGACTCTGATGATATTGATCGTCGGTACAGTATTTGGTTTGATGTGTTCATGGATTCTGTTGACATCCATCATCGTGCACGGCGCGCAAATACTTACGGCCCCGTACTTTTGGTTTTCAGTATAGATTTAATAGATCGAACCGGTACTGGACGGCTATGGGTAACCAAACTAAATCCAACGAAGTGGGCTGGCAAATCAGAAGAACAGCGCTGGTTTCAAGATAGGGATGATCTAGAAGAAAATTTCATGCTGGGACAATTTGATCAAATGGTCCTAGCCCGCCACAGTGGGGGAGAGCTTCCGTTCAAAGGGCATTTGATAAAAATAATAATAGATGACCCACACCATGAAGACGAAGATGGAGTAGACGCCTACAGTATGGCTGTAGGCGCCCTTCGACTGGCAATGCAAGACGCGAGGCTTGATATCCCTATCGAACGACGAACTTGTAGGCAAGGTTGTACGTGCAGGCGATACTGGACGGAAAACGATGATCGAATCCTTAAAATGTTCAGCCCTAAAATTTAACAGGTGATACAAGCCTTCTCTGCTCTTATTGGAAGGGTCTAAAGCCCCTTCACCAAACTTAAGGTTCTACCGACAATACGCACTCCAGTTAACAACAAATGATACCCGCAGGTGGGACTAATCCGTACATTGAACGGATGACCGCTTTTGGCCGATTTCTGCACCTCGTGACAGGCAGAAATCGACCCATTGCAGCCCTTCACGCCGGGCGACAATCTGCCAGAAGCGGACGATCATAAAAGGCAGCTTTCGAGCAATTCATGACACTGACAAGCAAGATGCAAAATTTGCACATTAGACACGCCTGTCACCAGCCTGGACGTGGTTATTTCAGCTATGGTGATGTCGTTGGTGATTCTAGATGGCTGCGCAATCTGATCGCGACACAGCTGGTGATCTGTGCTCGTGATGGCCGGCTTCGAGTAGTCGGTGGGATCCAGAGCTGGACGGCGGGATGCCGACACGTCGCTGAGCCCCGCTCCAGACAGCGAATAGTTATGGGAGCGTCTCTCCCAAAAAAAGACCGCAACAGAGTGCGGTCTTTTATTTGAATGGTGGGCCTCCCCGGAGTCGAACCGGGCACCAACGGATTATGCATACCACTTCAGCTTTCGCTGCCCCTTTCGGGTTCGTGGTCTGGACTGTCTCTTGCCTTTACGGCTCGCCCGTACAGTCTCTACACCTTCCTTGAGGTCTCTCAAGGCTTGGCTCGGGATTACCACGCAGACGCAGAGGCTTCCCCGAATTTGAGCGATTCTACAAAAGGGCAGAGCTAACTTACCCAAAAGCAACCCATTTGCTCATCACCATGCCCTGTGAAGGGGGTAGGCTCTGAGCCGTTAAGTCCGCTGCTCTAACCAACATGAGCTAGAGGCCCAAAGTCTTTCACATCAACAGTTTACCAGACTACGCATCACGTACAAATGTGCACCTGCTGAGCACCCTACATAAGAACCTACGACCAAGGGATTATGAGTCCCCTGCTCTAACCAACTGAGCTATAGGCCCCCAGTAGGTCGCGGATTATAACGATGGTTTGCCAACTGCGCCATCCGAAAAGTCTGAAACCAGCGAGCGCAGGAAGGTGGCAGCGAATTCCTCCGCCGACAGCGGCAGGCTGACGATGTAGCCCTGGATCTGTTCGCACCCCTCGCGGGCCAGGAATTGCTGCTGATCCTGGTTCTCTACGCCCTCGGCAATCACGGTGAGTTGCATGCTGCGGCCCAGGGCGATGATGGCGCGCACGATTGCGGCGTCGTGGGGGTCGTGGGGCAGGCCGCGGACGAAGGATTGGTCGATCTTGAGCGTGTGCAGCGGCAGGCGCTTGAGGTAGCTCAGGGACGAGTAGCCGGTGCCGAAGTCGTCGATGGCCAGTTGGATGCCCAGGCTCTTGAGTTGGTGCAGCACCAGCAGGGCTTCTTCGGCCTGGCTCATGATGAAGTTTTCGGTGATTTCCAGCTGCAGGCAATCGGGCTGCAGGTGGTGGTCTTGCAGCAGGCGCTGGATGCGTGCGAAGAGGTCGGGCTGGCGCAGTTGAGCGCCGGCCAGGTTCACCGACAGCGGGCCGAATGCCTGGTATTGCTGCTGCCATGTTCGCATCTGCTGGCAGGCATGTTCGAGCACCCATTCGCCCAGCGGCAGGATCATGCCGTTCTCTTCGGCCAAGGCGATGAAGCGCTCCGGCGGGACTTCGCCGAAGGTCGGGTGCGTCCAGCGGATCAACGCTTCGGCGCCGACCAGGCGCTGGGTCTTGAGGCTGAACTTGGGCTGGTAGGACAGGCTCAGTTCGTTGCGTTCGATGGCGCGGCGCAGTTCGTGTTCCAGGGCGACGCGGGCGCTGGCCTGGGTGGTGAGGTCGCGGGTGTAGGATTCGACGCGGTTGCGGCCCTTGGCCTTGGAGCGGTACATCGCGGCGTCGGCGTTTTTCACCAGGGTGGCGACATCGCCGCCGTCCTGCGGGTACAGGCTGGCGCCGATGCTGGCGCTGGTGAAGAACTCGTGCTCGCCGGCCTGGAACGGCGCGGCGAAGCAGGCCAGCACCTTGTTGGCGATGATTTCGGCGTCGCCGCTGGTTTGCAGCCCCGGCAGGAGGATGATGAATTCGTCGCCGCCCAGCCGCGCCACGGTGTCGATATCGCGTACTTGCTCGCGCAGGCGGTTGGCGATGCCCTTGAGCAGCAGGTCGCCGACCGGGTGGCCGAGGCTGTCGTTGATGTGCTTGAAGCGGTCCAGGTCGAGGAACAGCACAGCGCCCTGGCCGGCATCATCGGTGTGGCTGTTGAGCGAGGCTTGCAGGCGACTTTCGAAGAGGGTGCGGTTGGGCAGGCCGGTCAGTGGGTCGTGGTGGGCCTGATAGTCGAGGCGCGCTTCGGCCTGCTTGAGGCTGGAGATGTCAGCGAATACCGCGACGAAATGGGTGATGACGTCTTCGTTGTTGCGCACTGAACTGATGGTCAGCCAGCTCGGGTAGGTCTCACCGTTCTTGCGGCGGTTGTAGATTTCGCCCTGCCAGTGGCCATGGGCGGCGAGTTGATGCCACATATCGATGAAAAAAGCGTGGTCGTGGCGCCCGGAGGCCAGCAGGCGCGGGGTTTGCCCCAAGGCTTCGGTCTCGCTGTAACCGGTGATTTCACTAAAAGCGCGGTTGACTGCGCTGATGCGCTGGCGGGTGTCGGTAATCAGCACGCCTTCAGCCGTGCTCTCGAACACCGTGGCAGCGAGCAGAAGTTTTTCCTGCATGAGGTGCCGCTCGGTGATGTCCCGCGCCATGATCAGCATGCAGGCATCGCCACCGAACTGCATCGGGCTGGCGCCCAGCTCGCAGAGGCGAATTTCGCCGTCGGCGCGGCGGATCAGGCAGGCGAAATCCTTGACCAGCCCTTCGCGCTGGAGAATCTCCAGCATGCGCTTGCGGTCGTTGAGGTCGACCCAGATGCCTAGGTCCAGCGTCGAGCGATCGACCACTTCGTACAGCGGGTAGCCCGTCAGGCGGCTGAAGCCTTCGTTGACCTCCAGCATCATGCCGTCGACCTGGCGAGTGAGCAGGAGGCCGTCGGGGGAGGCGTGGAAGGCCTTGGCGAATTTCTCTTCGGATATCTGCAGGCGCTGCTGGGTTTCCTTCAGCGGGCTGATGTCCCGCACCACGACGACCAGTGCCGGGGTGGTGTCGAGGTCGAAGGGCTCGGCCGACATCAAACCGGTAAAAATCTGCCCGTTGCTGCGCTTGAAGGGCATCTCGAGGTTGCGGATGCGGCTGCTCTTGACGCGCTCCAGCAGGCCGGCGCCCACGCCCTCGATGCCCCAGATGTCCATTTTGGTAGCGTTTTTACCGATGACATCGCAGGCCTTGAGGCCCATCTGTGTTTCAAATGCGGAGTTGACCTCCAGCAGGCAGCCGTCGCTCAGGCGGGCGATGACCAGGATGTCGGGGCACTGCTGGAATACCGACGCGAACTTCTGCTCGGACAGGCGCAGCGCCTCCTCGGTTTTTTTGGTTTCGCTGATGTCGATCATCAGGCCGCGCATGATGGTTTCGTTGCCCTGATCGATCAGGCTGACGATATCGCGGACCCAGACGCTACGACCGTCGGCGGCGATGACTCGGTAATCGAGGCTGTGATCGCGGCCAGCGGCGGTCTCGGCGTCGCAATAGGCTTGGGCCCAGAGGGCATCTACCGGGTGTAGCACGCTGCGCCAGAAGCCGGGTCTGCGCCAATGAGCCAGTGGATAACCCAGCAGGTCTTCGGCGTGCGGGGAAACGTAGCTGTAGCTGTAGTCCTGGGAATTGGCCTCCCAGGCGATGGCGGATTGGCTTTCGACCAGGCCGCGGTAGTGGTATTCACTGGTGCGCAGCTCTTGCTCGAGCGCTACACGGCGTGCGATTTCCGAACTCAGGCGACGGTTGATGCGCATCAGCACGGCGGCAACCGCCATCAGGAACAGAATCGCCGGCAGGCCATAGACCATCAGGTCGGACCACAGACGATCGGCGTGCACAATTTGGCCCGGCAAATTAGCGTCGGTCATGGCTTCAGCCGTTGCCCATTCCGAAAACGGAAAGAGCAAGACAAGGGCCGATAGTCTTGGCATAGCGGCCTCTTTTCACTCGCACACAAAGACTGGAGTGTAGACGGGCAACAGGCGCTACGGGAAGCGGTGGAGGAGCGCTAATCGAGCAAAAAGCAAAACCCCCAGACGGGCTGGGGGTTGCTTGTGCATCAGCGGTGCGTCAGACGCAGGCCAGAATCACTCGTCGAGGAACGAGCGCAGATGCTCGCTACGGGTCGGGTGACGCAGTTTGCGCAAGGCCTTGGCCTCGATCTGACGGATACGCTCACGGGTCACATCGAACTGCTTGCCGACTTCCTCGAGGGTGTGGTCGGTATTCATGTCGATGCCGAAGCGCATACGCAGTACCTTGGCCTCGCGCGCGGTCAGTCCGGAGAGGACTTCACGCGTGGCTTCCTTGAGGCTTTCTACCGTGGCGACATCGATCGGCGACTGCATGGTGGAGTCTTCGATGAAGTCACCCAGATGGGAGTCTTCGTCGTCACCGATCGGCGTCTCCATGGAGATCGGCTCTTTGGCGATCTTGAGTACCTTGCGGATCTTGTCCTCAGGCATCTCCATGCGCTCGCCCAGCTCTTCCGGCGTCGGTTCACGACCCATTTCCTGCAACATCTGCCGGGAAATACGGTTGAGCTTGTTGATCGTCTCGATCATGTGCACCGGAATACGGATGGTGCGCGCCTGGTCGGCGATCGAACGGGTAATGGCCTGACGGATCCACCAAGTGGCGTACGTCGAGAACTTGTACCCGCGACGGTATTCGAACTTGTCCACTGCCTTCATCAAGCCGATGTTGCCTTCCTGGATCAGATCGAGGAATTGCAGGCCACGGTTGGTGTACTTCTTGGCAATCGAGATCACCAGACGCAGGTTGGCTTCGACCATCTCTTTCTTCGCGCGGCGGGCCTTGGCCTCACCGATCGACATGCGACGGTTGATGTCCTTGATTTCTGCGACGGTCAAGCCGGTTTCGGCTTCGAGCGCGACCAGTTTCTTCTGGCACTTGACGATATCGTCCTGCACGCGACCAATGGCTTCGGCATATTTGCTCTTGCCTTTGGCCAGGCCATCGCTCCAGCTCTGATCGATTTCGTTGCCCGGGAACTGGCGCAGGAAATCGGCACGCGGCATACGGGCATCACGCACGCACAACTGCATGATGGCGCGCTCTTGCTGACGCAGGCGGTCGAGGGCGCCACGGACGCGCTCCACCAAGCCTTCGAACTGCTTGGGCACCAGCTTGATCGGCATGAACAGCTCGGCCAGGACGAGCATTTCGTCGACGCCTTGCTTGCTGTGACGACCGTGCTTTTTCAGGGCCTTGAGCGTGACCGCGAGTTGGTCCTGGACAGCACCGAAACGCTGGGCCGCGATGACGGGGTCAGGACCGCTTTCGGTCTCTTCTTCGTCGTCGCTGCTTTCTGCGGTTTCTTCCTCGTCATCGTCCTTGGCGTCCGTCGCCTTGTCGGTTTTCTCGACAGGGGGCGGCACCTCGGCCGGCGGCGCAATGCCGTCGTCCGGATCGATGTAGCCGCTCAGTACGTCGGACAGGCGACCGCCTTCCGTCGTGACGCGATCGTATTCGCTGAGGATGTGATCAACCGTGCCAGGGAAGTGCGAAATCGCACCCATGACTTCGCGGATACCCTCTTCGATACGCTTGGCGATCTCGATCTCGCCTTCGCGAGTGAGCAGCTCGACGGTACCCATTTCACGCATGTACATGCGCACTGGGTCCGTGGTGCGGCCAATGTCGGTTTCCACAGCCGCCAACGCAGCGGCAGCTTCTTCGGCTGCAGCTTCATCGGTATCGGCTTCGGCCAACAAAAGGGCATCCGCATCCGGAGCACTCTCGAATACGTTGATCCCCATGTCGTTGATCATGCGGATGATGTCTTCCACCTGCTCTGGATCTGAAATATCCTCAGGCAGGTGGTCGTTGACCTCCGCGTAAGTCAGGTAACCCTGCTCACGACCGCGGGTGATCAACTCTTTGATGCGAGACTGCTGTTGCGCTTTTCCGGACATAACACCCTATCCACTGAAGGTCTTGGCGGGCAAAAAACAAGCCGAGGATTATACCCGAGCTGTGACCTCACGCGCCAGTTGAGGTCGGGGTTTGAGCGTGAAGATTGCGACTTAAAAGCTCGCGCAGCTGATTTTTCTCGTCTGCGCTGAGTTCTTCCTGCCTTGCTTTGCGGAGCAAATGCTCCAGGTTTCGCTCGCGTTGGCGGGCGGATAAACTAGTAATGGTGTCGAAAAACTGTTGTTCAAGGTTATCGGCATCGATCAGCCACTCCTTTTCTGCCAAAGCCTGCAGCAAGCGGCCTTGATCGGTACCGTGCCAGCGGGCGATCAACTGTAATGAGCGTAGCCCAGGATTCTTTTGCAGTGCGCCCAGCAGGGCGACCAGCAATTGTGTATAGACATGTCCTTCATCGGCAAAGTGACTGACATCTTCAACTTTTTCCGCCAGATGGGGATGGTGCAGCAAAGTTCGCAATGCACTCAGCGTCGGTGGTTCGACGCTGGTCGGGACGCGCGGGGCACGTGACTCGAAATCCTGGCCCTTGCCCTTGCGATCCCAAGGCTTGCCTTTTTTGTCCCAGGGCTTGTCCTGCCACTTTTTCTGTCCGCCCTGCTTGGGCGCCCAGGCCTGTTGTGGCGGCTGCTGGGCGTAGGTATCGCTTGGGTGACCCTGCTGAAAGTCCCCGTAATCGTGCTGGCTGTAATCGGCGCTGTGATCGGGCATCTGATCGTAATTTATGCCGGGGTCGTATTCAGGCGTTGCCTGGGCTGGCGCCGGCGCGCTGCGTGCCATCTGATTCATGGCTTCGCCGCTGAGGCCGGTGATTTCGGTCAGGCGGTTGCGCATCAAGGCGCGCAGATTGTTGCCGGGCACCTTGTCGATCAGCGGGGCGGCGAGGGTGACCATATGGGCCTTGCCTTCCAGCGAGCGCGGGTCGGCTTCTTCGGTCAGTTGCTGGAAGAAGTAGTCGGCCAGCGGCTGGGCCATCTGGTGAATTCGGGCCTGAAACGCATCGGTGCCTTCAGCGCGGACCAGGCTGTCCGGGTCTTCGCCTTCGGGCAGGAACAAAAAGCGTGCGCGCCGGCCGTCCTGCAGGCAGGGCAGGGCCGCTTCGAGCGCGCGCCACGCGGCCTTGCGCCCAGCCTGATCGCCGTCGAAGCAGAACAGCACGCTGGGGACTACCCGAAACAGGCGCTTGAGGTGTTCTTCGCTGGTGGCGGTGCCCAGGGTAGCGACGGCATTGCGCAGGCCTTGCTGGGCCAGGGCGATGACGTCCATGTAGCCCTCGACCACGATGATCTCGTCGAGGTTGCGGTTGTTCTTGCGCGCCTCGAACAGCCCGTACAGTTCCTGGCCCTTGTGGAACACCGGGGTCTCGGGGGAGTTCAGGTACTTGGGCTTGTCGTCGCCCAGCACGCGGCCGCCAAAGGCGATGATGCGCCCGCGGCTGTCGCGGATCGGGAACATCACGCGGTCGCGGAAGCGGTCGTAGCGCTTGCCGGTCTCGGCGTTTTCGATCAGCAGGCCGGCGTCGATCATCGCCTTTTGCCCGAGGGTGTCGGTGCCCATGTGCTTGAGCAGGTTGTCCCAGCCCGGCGGCGCGAAACCCAGGCCGAAGTCGCGGGCGATCTCGCCGGACAGGCCGCGGCCCTTGAGGTAGTCGACCGCGGCGCGGCGCGACGGATGGGCCTTGAGCGCCTGGCGGAAAAAGTCGGCGGCGGCGGTCAGTAGCGGATAGAGCGGTGAGTCCGTGGGCTGGCGTGGTTTGTTCTGGCGGCCGCCTTCTTCGCGGGGCACTTCCATGCCGGCGGATTTGGCCAGATCCTCGATGGCCTGGGGGAAGTCCAGGTTGTCGTGATCCATGAGGAAACCCAGGGCGTTACCGCCAGCGCCGCAACCGAAGCAGTAATAGAACTGCTTGTCGGGGCTGACCGTGAACGATGGGGTTTTTTCCTTGTGGAACGGGCAGCATGCCGAGTAGTTCTTGCCGGCCTTTTTGAGCGACACGCGCGAACTCACCACGTCGACGATGTCGGTGCGGTTCAGCAGATCGTCAATGAAGCTCTGGGGTATCAGCCCGGCCATGGGGTTCTCGTCATCAAACAGGGAAACACTGCAGGAGTGTATCTACTGAGCGCCGATCAGGGGTGCCTTTGCGGTACTGATTTTGTATCGGCAACACTTACAACTTCGACAGTGCCACAGGGCATCGAAGCAGAGAAGAATGGTGCGGAAGGGTGTGCTCGTCTGCAGCCTTGCAAGGCTCGTCAGGGTGACGTGCACAGCTGGCGTATGAAGGCCAGTTCTGACGTTTTAGGCAGCCGCTCTTGACCTGGGTCAGGAGTGGAATTGCGGTGAAGCACCATCGGTGTAGCAACTGCGTAAAGCCACCACTGCCGGCAGCCCAGCGGTTAGCCGGGCGAGGCAGAAGCTTGCAGCGAACGTCTGTGTATTAGTACAGACGAACGGCGCGGCGCTGTTCGCGCTGAACTTTCTTGGCGTGGCGTTTGACAGCGGCTGCTGCCTTGCGCTTACGCTCGGAAGTTGGCTTCTCGTAAAATTCGCGGCTACGAACTTCAGCCAGTACACCGGCTTTTTCGCAGGAGCGCTTGAAACGACGCAGAGCTACGTCGAAGGGTTCGTTCTCTTTTACTTTGACGGCTGGCATCCAGAGCTACCTTCTTTCATTACCGGGGTCAACGTACTCCTGCGGAAAATCGCGCTCGGGATACGTCGGTTTTTAAGGGTTGCGGATGTTAACCCTATGACGACAGGAATGCAAAGCCTCTGATCGAAAACCGCTGGTCGGAGCGCTGAGCGGCGACTATCATGCGCGCCTTTGAAGCCAGCCTCAACAAGGCGAGACCCATGTTAGTACTGGGATTGGAAACCTCCTGCGACGAAACCGGCGTCGCGTTATACGACAGCGAGCTAGGCCTGCTGGGCGATGCGCTGTTCAGTCAGATCGACCTGCACCGCGCCTATGGCGGTGTGGTGCCCGAACTCGCCTCGCGCGATCACGTCAAGCGCATGCTGCCGTTGATCCGCGAAGTCCTGGCCCAGGCCGAGCGCGCGCCGGCCGATATCGATGCCATCGCTTACACCGCCGGGCCCGGCCTCGTGGGGGCGCTGCTGGTGGGCGCTGCCTGCGCGCAGGCGTTGGCCTTCGCGTGGGACGTGCCGGCATTGGGCGTACACCACATGGAAGGACATTTGCTGGCGCCGATGCTCGAAGAGCAGCCGCCGCAATTTCCGTTCGTCGCTTTGTTGGTGTCTGGCGGCCATACGCAGCTGGTGCGGGTCGATGGTATCGGTCAGTACGAGCTGCTGGGCGAGACCCTCGACGATGCCGCCGGTGAAGCGTTCGACAAGACCGCCAAGATGATGGGCCTCAATTATCCGGGTGGCCCGGAGATCGCCAAGCTGGCGGAGCTGGGCACCGCAGGGCGCTTCACCTTCCCGCGGCCGATGACCGACCGTCCGGGGCTGGCATTCAGCTTCAGCGGTCTGAAAACGTCCGCTCTGAACACCTGGCAGCAGTGCCAGAGCGCTGGGGACGACGGTGAGCAAACCCGTTGCGACATCGCACTGGCCTTCCAGCAGGCGGTGGTGGAGACTCTGACCATCAAGTGCAAGCGCGCCCTCAAGCAGACTCACCTCAAGCGTCTGGTGATCGCTGGCGGCGTCAGTGCCAACCGCGCGCTGCGCCAGTCACTGGAAAAAATGCTCGGCGAGATCAACGGCAATGTTTTCTATGCGCGGCCGCAGTTCTGCACCGATAACGGCGCGATGATCGCTTATGCGGGTTGTCAGCGGCTGATGGCAGGGCAGCGCAATGATTTGGCGATCAACGTGCAGGCGCGTTGGCCGATGGAGCAGTTGACGGTGCCGACAGTCCCGTAGGGCTTGTGGGGCCCCGTGCCGCCAAACGCGCACCCTTGCTCTCACAGTGCGCAGTCGTATACCTGTGGGAGTAGGGCTTGTCTGCGAAAAGGCCGGTACGGCTTGCCCAAGATGAGCCGATTTCATCCCGGCGAATCAGAAATGCCGTTCGCGTCCTGCCAGCAGGTCGCGTAGATTGCCGCGATGGCGCCACACGATCAACAGGGTCAGCACGCACATCGGCAGCAATGCCTGGGGGGCCTGCCAGGCCAGCAAGGGCAGGGTCAGTGGCGTGGCGATCAGGGAGGCGAGCGAACTGGTGCGAGTGAGGGCGAAGACCACCGCCCAGGCGACCACCGCCAGCAAGGCCGCAGGCACATACAGCCCCAGTAATACGCCGGCAGCGGTGGCGACACCCTTGCCGCCCTTGAAGCGGAAGTACAGCGGGAACAGATGGCCCAGCACCGCGCACAGCCCGATCCAGGCCTGTTGTTGCAGGCCCAGGCCCACAGCCAGAGCGACCAGCACCGGCAGCAGGCCTTTGCAAAGGTCGCCGAGCAGGGTCAGGATGGCAAGCTTGCGCCCAGCCAGGCGCAGCATGTTGGTGGCGCCCGCGTTGCCTGAGCCGTTCATGCGCGGGTCCGGCAGGCCGGTGCCGCGGCTGATGAGGATAGCGAAGGACAGCGAGCCCAGCAGGTAGGCGAGTGACGCCAGTAACCAAAACATGCGAACTATTCCGGGCGAGGACGTCCTGATTCTAACGGCGCATCGCGCCCTTGTCGTGCAGTGGAGAAAAGTGCTTGGACAGAGTGTTTATCGAGGGGCTGGAAGTCGACACCGTGATCGGTGCCTACGACTGGGAGCGGGACATTCGCCAATGCCTGCGCCTGGACCTGCGCTTCGCCTGGGATAACCGTCCGGCCGCTGCCGGCGACGACCTGAACCTGGCCCTGGACTACGCCAGCGTGTCGGCGCGTATTCAGGCATTCGCCGAAGTTGCACGCTTCGAATTGGTGGAAACCTTCGCCGAGCGTCTGGCCGAAGTGCTCATGAGCGAATTCCACATTCCCTGGCTGTCTCTCAAATTGACCAAGCCGGGCGCCGTCGCGGCGGCCAAGGGTGTGGGCGTGGAGATCGAGCGCGGATGCCTCTGACCCGAATCTACCTCGGCCTCGGTAGCAATATCGAGCGCGAGTCGCACCTGCGTGCCGGCCTCGATGCGCTGGCGCTGTTTGTCCAGGACATGCAGTGTTCGTCGGTGTTCGAAAGCGCGGCGGTGGGCATCAAGAGTGGTCCGTTTTTCAACCTGGTGGTGACCGGCCTGACCGACTTGCCGCTGATGGAGCTGGATCGGCGCCTCAAGTTCATCGAGGCCGATAACGGCCGCTACGCACCGGATCGCAAGGGCCTGCCCTTGGATATCGACGTGCTGCTGTATGGCCAGCAGGCGGGCAATTTCGATGGTTTGATTCTGCCGCGCGCGGAAATCCTCAAGAATGCGTTTGTGCTGTGGCCACTCGCGCTGTTGGCGCCGGATGAGCAGCACCCTGGTGTGCAGCGCTCGTTCGCCGAGTTGTGGTGCGATGCGCAGATCGACCAGCAATTGGCCCCCGTACCGTTCACCTGGCGGGATCGGCAACTGACCGATCTGTCCCTGTAGCGAGGGCGCTTGCCCCCGAAAGAATATGCCGACTGCCGGGGTGTGGCTGATGGGGAGGCGGGGACAGCACCCCCCCCGCTACAGGGAGGAGCCATTTGCGGTCTGGTAATCGGTCAAGGCGCGCAGCCGCTCACGCTTGATCGCTTCCCCCAGCGCTTGGCCGTTATAGCCTTGAGCGACCAGGGGCTGCACCGCCACTGAGCGTGCGGCCTCGGCGGCACCTCGCAGGTACGCAGCCTGTGGATAGTTGGCCAAAGCGCACACGCGAGCGTCCAGTTCGCAGACTTCCAGGAACTCTTCGAACCGCTGCGGCCGACGGTACACATCGAAGCGCTGCAGCAGCTCCAGCAAGGTTGCGGGTTCAATCTCCAGTGCCTCATGGCCCTGGCCGCGGTATTGCCCGACGAGCACCGCCAATTCCAGACAGTCTCGCGGCACCTTGAAGCGCTCGCTGACGGCCTTGATCTGCTTCACAGCCAGATACTGCAGCAAGCAGGCCCAGCGTACTGTCAACGGCTGGTGACGCCGCGCCGCGTGCTGCAAGACTTCAAGGGTGTGGCCGGCGTGGAGCGCTTGCGGGCCGCTGAACAGCGCATCCACCTCAGGCAACAGCCGTTCAAGCGCGCCACAATCACGCAGTACCTGGATGAACACTTGCGGCTGGTCTTCCATGAGCGCGCGGGAGATCTCTTTCCAGCTCCGCTCTGGCGTCAGCGCTGCCAGTTCACCGGAATCGCTGAGTTGACGCATCAAGGCCAGGGTCTCGTCGGCGACCCTGAAGCCCAGGGATGCGTAACGCGCAGCAAAGCGTGCCACGCGCAGTACGCGCAAGGGATCTTCGGCGAACGCCGGGGAAACGTGACGCAAGATTCGATGTTCCAGATCCGCCTGGCCGCCGTAGGGATCGGTCAATTGCCCATGATCATCCTCGGCCATGGCGTTGATGGTCAGGTCGCGGCGGATCAGATCCTGCTCGAGCGTAACGTCCGGATTAGCATAGAAAGTAAAGCCGCCATAGCCCTGGCCGCTCTTGCGCTCTGTGCGGGCCAGCGCATATTCCTCACCTGTTTCGGGATGCAGGAACACCGGAAAATCGGCGCCTACCGGTCGATAGCCCAGGCCCAGCATCTGTTCGGCGCTGGCGCCCACGACCACATAATCGATATCAGTAACGTCTCGGCCGAGAAGGTGATCCCGGACCGCGCCACCCACTTTGTAGATCTGCATGAAAAAGCCTCCGTCTGCGCCCACAGGATACCTGCTGCAGGGCGCCGAGGGAGGCTGGTGTGCCTCGGTGGATCAGAGATGAACTACGGCGAGATCCAGACGCCCGTAGTCGCCTTCGGCGTGTTCGTGCCGGGGCGGTACGTGATGGGTTTTCATGATCTGGTCGCCCTGCAGGGTCTCCAGCTTGATATCGAAGCCCCACAGCCGATGCAGGTGCTTGAGGACTTCGTCAGTGGACTCTCCCAGCGGTTTGCGGTTGTGCTGCTGATGGCGCAGGGTCAGCGAGCGATCGCCACGGCGATCGATGCTGTAGATCTGCACGTTGGGCTCACGATTGCCGAGGTTGTACTGTGCAGCCAGAGTCTCGCGAATGATCTGATAGCCGGCATCGTCATGGATGGCCGGAACCAGCAAATCGTCGCGCTGGTCGTCGTCCATGATGCTGAACAGCTTCAGGTCGCGGATCACCTTGGGCGACAGATACTGGAGGATAAAGCTCTCGTCCTTGAAGCTGGTCATGGCGAACTTGATGGTCGATAGCCAGTCGCTGCCGGCGATCTCGGGGAACCACTTGCGGTCTTCATCGTCCGGGTTTTCACACATGCGGCGGATGTCGCGGTACATGGCGAAGCCCAGCGCATAAGGGTTGATGCCGCTGTAGTAAGGGCTGTCGAAGCTGGGCTGGAACACCACGCTGGTGTGGGAAGTCAGGAACTCCATCATGAAGCCGTCGGTGACCAGGCCTTCGTCGTACAGGTCGTTCATCAGCGTGTAGTGCCAGAACGTCGCCCAGCCCTCGTTCATCACCTGAGTCTGGCGCTGCGGGTAAAAGTACTGCGCGATCTTGCGCACGATCCGCACGATTTCCCGCTGCCAGGGCTCCAGCAACGGCGCGTGCTTCTCGATGAAGTAGAGAATGTTTTCCTGGGGCTCCGACGGGAAGCGCACGTTGTCCTCTTCGCGATTCTTGTCGGCACTTTTAGGAATGGTGCGCCACAGATCGTTGATCTGGCGCTGCAGGTGCTCCTCGCGGTCCTTTTGCCGCCGACGCTCTTCCTCGGCGGAAATCGGATAAGGGCGCTTGTAGCGATCGACGCCATAGTTCATCAATGCGTGGCAGGAATCGAGCAAGTCCTCCACCGCATCGATGCCGTGGCGCTCCTCGCATTGCATGATGTACTGCTTGGCAAACACGAGGTAATCGATGATCGAACTGGCGTCGGTCCAGGTGCGGAACAGGTAGTTGCCCTTGAAGAAGCTGTTATGCCCATAGCAAGCGTGAGCCACTACCAGCGCCTGCATGCAGATGGTGTTTTCTTCCATCAGGTAGGCGATGCACGGGTCCGAGTTGATCACGATCTCGTACGCCAACCCCATCTGCCCGCGGGTGTAGGACTTTTCGGTACTGAGGAAGTGTTTGCCGTAGGACCAGTGGTGGTAGCCCAGCGGCATGCCGACGGACGCATAGGCATCCATCATCTGCTCGGCGGTGATCACCTCGATCTGATTGGGATAAGTGTCCAGCGCATAGCGCTCGGCGATACGGCCGATTTCCCGGTCGTAAGCCTGGATCAACTCGAACGTCCATTCCGAGCCGGTGGAGAGGGGTTGGCGTTTCTGCTCTCTAGCGGTCATGTCACTAACCTGCGCTGGAAGAGTTCACGAAAGACCGGATAGATATCACCGGCCGTCACCAGCTGTTGCTGGGCGAACGTATCGGCGAAGCTCTCGCTGATGCGTTCATATTCATACCATAGAGCTTGGTGTTCGCGCGGCGTGATCTCGACATAGGTGTAGTACTGGACGAACGGCATGATCTGCTTGGTGAGGATTTCGCGGCAGATCGGCGAGTCGTCGTTCCAGTTGTCACCGTCCGAGGCCTGGGCCGCGTAGATGTTCCATTCGTTGGTGGGATAGCGGGCGGCCATGATTTCCTGCATCAGCTTGAGGGCGCTGGATACGATGGTGCCGCCGGTTTCCCGGGAATAGAAAAACTCCTCTTCGTCGACTTCGCGGGCGCTGGTGTGGTGGCGAATGAACACCACCTCTATCTTGTCGTAGTTACGCTTCAGGAACAGGTACAACAGGATGAAAAAGCGCTTGGCAATGTCCTTGGTGGCTTGGGTCATGGAGCCAGAGACGTCCATCAGGCAGAACATCACCGCCTTGGAGCTGGGGTTGGGGTGCTTGACCAGCAGGTTGTACTTGAGGTCGAAGGTATCGAGGAACGGCACGCGGTGAATACGCGCGCTGAGTTTCTCGATTTCGATCTCGATTTCCTGAATATCGCCGAAGTTGTCTGGCTCTTCGCGCTTGAGGCGCTCGAGCTCTGCTTTCGCTTCCCTCAGCTTGGCGCGGCTGCTGCCGGACAGCGCGATGCGCCGTGCATGGGCTGAGCGCAGGGTGCGGACGATGTTGATGCGTGATGGATTGCCTTCGTTGGCTACACCCGCACGTACGGTCTTGAAGGTATCGGTACCGGTCAGGTTGCGCTTGACGAGGTTGGGCAGTTCAAGGTCTTCGAACATGAACTCGAGAAATTCTTCCTGAGTGATCTGGAAGGTGAACTCGTCCATGCCCTCGCCGGAATTACCGGCCTTGCCGGCGCCTTTGCCACCGCCGCCGCCCCCTTGGGGCCGGGCAATATGCTCGCCTGCGGTGAATTCCTTGTTGCCGGGGTGGACCACGGTCTGCTTGCCGCCGCGCCCATGGTGTAGCACTGGCTCATCAATGTCGCGACCAGGAATGCTGATCTGTTCACCGTGCTCCATATCGGTAATGGAGCGCCGGCCCACGGCCTCTTCGACCGCTTTCTTGATGTGATCACGGTAGCGTCGCAGAAAGCGCTGACGGTTCACCGTGCTCTTGTTCTTGCCGTTCAGACGTCGGTCGATCACATAGCTCATAGGGGGCCCTCCGGGCAGCTGCAAGCGTTAAGCTCCAAGCTGCAAGTCGGAGCCGCAGGCTGCCGCATCCGGCGCAGACAATGCACCGTTTGCCGTCAACTTGCAGCGTACTACTTGCAGCTTATAGCTGCCTCACTGAGACTTTCTGACCCGCAGATACCACTCGGACAGCAGTCGGACCTGTTTGTCGGTGTATCCGCGTTCGACCATGCGTGTGACGAAGTCGTTGTGCTTGAGCTGATCCTCCTTGCTGGCTTTGGCGTTGAAGCTGATGACCGGCAGCAGATCCTCGGTGTTCGAGAACATTTTCTTCTCGATCACTACCCGCAGCTTCTCGTAGCTGAGCCAGGTCGGATTCTTGCCGTTGTTGTTGGCACGGGCGCGCAGCACGAAATTGACGATTTCGTTACGGAAATCCTTCGGATTGCTGATCCCGGCGGGTTTCTCGATTTTTTCCAGTTCCTCGTTGAGCGCAACGCGGTTGAGGATTTCTCCGGTTTCAGGATCGCGGTATTCCTGGTCCTGAATCCAGAAGTCGGCGTAAAGCACGTAGCGATCGAAGATGTTCTGACCGTACTCGCTATAGGATTCGAGGTAGGCGGTCTGGATTTCCTTGCCGATGAACTCGATATAGCGCGGTGCCAGGTATTCCTTGAGATAGCGCAGATAGCGCTCGCGTACCTCGGCCGGGAATTGTTCCTGTTCGATCTGTTGTTCCAGCACGTAGAGCAGGTGCACCGGGTTGGCCGCGATTTCGTGCGGGTCGAAGTTGAAGACTTTGGACAGAATCTTGAACGCGAAGCGTGTGGACAGGCCGTTCATCCCTTCGTCTACGCCCGCGCTGTCGCGGTATTCCTGAATCGACTTGGCCTTGGGATCGGTATCCTTGAGGTTTTCACCGTCATACACCCGCATCTTCGAATAGATGTTGGAGTTTTCCGGCTCCTTGAGTCGCGACAAGGTGGTGAACTGGGCAAGCATCTTCAGCGTGTCTGGCGCGCAATGAGCCTTGGCCAACGAGCTGTTGAACAAGAGCTTGTCGTAGATCTTGATTTCGTCACTGACCCGCAGGCAATAGGGGACCTTGACGATATAGATCCGGTCGATGAACGCTTCGTTGTTCTTGTTGTTGCGAAAGCTGTGCCATTCCGATTCGTTGGAGTGGGCCAGCAGGATCCCGGAATAGGGGATAGCCCCCAGGCCTTCGGTACTGTTGTAGTTGCCTTCCTGAGTGGCGGTCAGCAGCGGGTGCAAGACCTTGATGGGGGCCTTGAACATCTCGACGAATTCCATCAAGCCCTGGTTGGCCCGGCACAGCGCGCCTGAGTAGCTGTAAGCATCGGCGTCGTTCTGTGGGTATTCTTCCAGCTTGCGAATGTCGACCTTGCCCACCAGGGCCGAGATGTCCTGGTTGTTGTCATCGCCAGGTTCGGTCTTGGCAACGCCAATCTGGTTGAGAATCGATGGGTACAGTTTGACCACGCGGAACTGGCTGATATCGCCGCCAAATTCTTGCAGACGTTTGGTAGCCCACGGCGACATGATGGTGTTCAGGTAGCGTAACGGGATACCGAAGTCTTCCTCGAGGATGGCACCGTCTTCGGTTGCATTGAACAGCCCCAGGGGCGATTCGAACACCGGTGAGCCCTTGATCGCGTAGAACGGTTCCTTCTCGATCAGCTGCTTGAGTTTTTCGGCCAGCGACGATTTACCGCCCCCTACCGGGCCCAGCAGGTACAAGATCTGTTTCTTTTCCTCCAGCCCTTGGGCTGCGTGGCGGAAGTAGGAAACAATCTGGTCGATGCATTCCTCCATCCCGTGGAAATCCTTGAACGCCGGATAGCGTCGGATCACCTTGTTGGAAAAAATGCGCGAGAGCCTGGAGTTGGTCGACGTGTCGGTCAACTCGGGCTCGCCGATAGCAGTCAGAATCCGCTCGGGCGCAGACGCATAGGCGCTGCGGTCAGATTTGCAGAGCTCGAGATACTCCTGTAATGAGAGCTCTTCCTGACGAGTGGATTCGAAACGTTGCTGGAAGTGGCTAAAAATACTCATGACGTCACCTCGCTCGATACGTGGAGCCGACGTCGGATCAGTCAGTTTGATGCTGGAAAACAGCCGACATCCGGCTGCCTTTACCCCCCAGAACACCTCTAAGTCGCTACCGATGACCCGCGCGCCGGTGTACCGGCTCTCCCCTGTTTTGGATGGCCTGCACCTAAGGATAGTTGGTTATGGCAGACTTCAAGGCGAGATGAGCAATTAGTTGCGCCTGGCCAACTGGCAGCCAGGTCGCAGCCCGCGTGCCACGGGCGATAGACGGTAATTAAATTTTTTTTGATGCGACCCTCAGACTGCAATCTGCTCAGGGTAGGTGGCACGCCACAATTCAAAGCCGCCATCCAGGCTGTAGACATCGGAAAAGCCCTGGCTGACCAGATAGGCCGCCGCGCTTTGGCTGGAGTTGCCGTGATAGCAGACCACCACGACTGGAGCATCCAGATCGGCGCCACGGATGAACTCGGCGATCGAGTGGTTATCCAGGTGCTGGGCTTCGGGGATGTGGCTGGCGGCGAAGGTTTGCGGGTCGCGCACGTCGACGATGACCGCGCCTTTTTCGCGTAAGGATTGAGCCTCGGCGGGCGGGATGCGTTTGAATTCGGTCATGGCAGGGGCTCCATTCAACAGGATGATTAGCGGGGTGCCGACTGCGCTTTGATCACCTGGGACGGGGCGCCCCGTTCCAGGCGGCCGTGCTCGTCGCAGCTGCATTCATGGCGAGTGCCATGGTCGATATTGTACAAGGTCATGGCGCCGCCCCAGACGCAGCCGGTATCCAGCGCGATGATATTCGGCTCGCTGACCTTGCCTTCAAGCGCCGCCCAGTGGCCGAAGATGATCTTCACCGCCTTGGTGCGCCGCTCCTTGTGCTTGAACCACGGGGCATATCCGGGCGGCGCTTTGTCGGCGCCTTCCTTGCCCTTGAGGTCAAGCTTGCCTTCGCGGGTGCAGAAGCGCATCCGCGTAAAGTAGTTGGTGATGACCCGCAGCCGCGTGACGCCGTGCAGGTCCTTGTCCCACTTGTTTGGTTCGTTGCCGTACATGCCATCCAGAAACGGCAGCAGCAGATTGTCATCCTTGAGCACGGCCTCTACCTCGGCGGCGTATTGCAGCGCCTTGCCCAAGGTCCATTGCGGCGGGATGCCAGCATGAACCATGGCAACGCCCCTTGGCTCGTCATAATGCAACAGCTTTTGCTGGCGCAACCAGCCGAGCAACTGTGGGGCATCGGGGGCTTCGAGGATTTCGCGCAGGGTGTCGCCTTTTTTCAGACGCTCGATATTGTAACGCGCAGCTAGCAGGTGCAGGTCATGATTGCCCAGCACGCAGACCACCGCCTCGCGAATACCGTACAGGTAGCGCAAGGTCTCGAGTGACTCGGGGCCGCGGTTGACCAGATCGCCGACCAGCCACAGTTGATCATGGGCGGGGTCGAAGGCCACGCGGTCGAGCAGGCATTTGAGGGGTTCCAGGCAGCCCTGCAGGTCGCCGACCGCATAGGCCGTCATCAGTGCAGGGCCCCGGGCACGGCCAGGCGAAAGGGCGCAATGACGGCATCGAAGCGTTTGCCATCCTCGGCCTGCATTTGATAGGAGCCCTGCATATTGCCGACTTTGGTGGTCATCACCGTGCCGCTGCTGTAGGTGTGGCTGGCGCCCGCTTCGATACGCGGTTGCTGGCCAACGACGCCCGCACCGCGGACTTCTTCGACGTGGCCGTCACCGTCGGTGATTACCCAGTGGCGGGACAGCAAGGTGGCAGGCACCTCGCCGTTGTTGCGTACGGTGACGGTGTAAGCAAACGCATAGCGCTGCTGTTCAGGTTGCGACTGTTCTGCCAGGAAGCGAGTTACTACGCTGACATCGATCTGGTAGCGGGAGTCGGGCATGCAATGGCGCCTTTGAACAAAAACGAGTAAACCAAAAGAGGCGGATTCGATCAGTCTAGGTCATCAGGGTGGGGTAGGGCCAGATGTAGCGGTGATGCAGCAGGCCTCTTCGCCGCCGAACGCGCAACCTTGCCCCTGCAGGTGCAGGGCTCACCACTGTGGAGCAAGGTTTGCCCGCGAAGGGGGCTTGATGGCTGGCGCAAAAGAATCAGGCTGGATCGCCTAATTCATGCAGCTTGTCGGCCAAGCGCACGAACTCTTCCAGGCTGAGCTGCTCCGGACGTCGGCTGCCATCCACGCCAGTGGCTTCGATGGCCTCATTGGGCATCAATGCCTTGAGCGTGTTACGCAGCGTCTTGCGGCGCTGATTGAAGGCTTCGCGCACCACGCGCTCGAGCAGGCGGTGATCCTTGGCCGGGTGGGGCAGGGTCTCGTAGGGCACCAGGCGCACGATTGCCGAGTCGACCTTGGGCGGCGGATTGAAGGCGCCCGGGCCGACGTTGAACAGATGCTCGACCCGGCAGTGGTACTGCACCATGATCGACAGCCGCCCCCAATCACCACCGCCCGGCCCGGCTGCCATGCGTTCGACCACTTCCTTCTGCAGCATGAAGTGCATGTCTTTGATCAAATGCGCGTTGTGCAACAGATGAAAGATCAGCGGTGTGGAGATGTTGTACGGCAGGTTACCGACCACCCGCAGGGTGCCAGGAGCGGCGCCGAGGGTATTGAAGTCGAATTTCAGCGCGTCGCCCTGGTGCAGGCTGAAGTTTTCACGCGCAGCGAACTGCTGGGTGAGGATCTGCGCCAGGTCCTTGTCGATTTCGACCACATCCAACTGTGCGCCGCTGTCGAGGATGCCTTCGGTCAATGCGCCTTGGCCCGGACCAATTTCCAGGACGTGCTCGCCTGGGCGGGCATGCACGGAACGCAGAATGCGGTCGATCACGCCAGCGTCGTGCAGGAAGTTCTGGCCGAAACGCTTGCGCGCCCGGTGTTGGTATTGCTCGGTCATAGTTGGGTCTCGGCCATCTGGTAGGCGGTGGCCAGGGCAACCTGCAGGCTGCCGGTGTCGACGCGCCCGGTGCCGGCCAGATCAAGCGCGGTGCCGTGGTCGACGGAGGTGCGGATGATCGGCAAGCCCAAGGTCACATTGACGGCGGCGCCAAAGCCCTTGTACTTGAGTACGGGCAGGCCCTGGTCGTGGTACATCGCCAGCACCGCGTCGCAGTGCTCCAGATATTTGGGGGTAAATAAAGTGTCGGCAGGCAAGGGACCGCGCAGGTCCATGCCTTCGCTACGCAGTTGTTCAAGCGCAGGCTCGATGATGTCGATTTCTTCTCGGCCCAGATGTCCGCTTTCGCCGGCGTGGGGGTTGAGCCCGCAAACCAGGATACGCGGCGCCAGGATGCCGAACTTGTGCTTCAGATCGGCGTGCAGGATGCGCGTGACGCGCTGCAGCCGCTCGGTGGTTATCGCGTCGGCGACTTCACGCAGTGGCAGGTGCGTGGTCACCAGTGCAACCCGCAGGTCGCCGGTGGCCAGCATCATCACCACTTGCTCGGTGTGGGTCAGCTCGGCGAGGAATTCAGTGTGGCCAGAGAACGCAATGCCGCCGTCATTGATCACCCCTTTGTGCACCGGCGCGGTAATCATCCCGGCGAACAGGCCGTCCATGCAGCCGCGACCGGCACGGGTCAGGGTTTCGAGGACGAAGCCGGCATTGGCCTTGTCGAGCTCTCCGGTGTGTACCGGGGCCGCCAGTGGCGTGTCCCAGACGTACAGACTGCCCGCGTCGGCGGGCTGCTCGGGGAGCGCGTCGGGGCTGACCCGCAGCAGGTTGACGGCCACACCCAGTTGCACGGCCCGCTCGCGGAGCAGGTCGTGGCTGGTAATGGCGATCAGGGGGTGGGGCTGGCGTTGCGCGGCGAGCAACAGGCACAGGTCTGGACCTATGCCCGCTGGCTCGCCGGGTGTCACCGCAAAACGTGCGGGTTTCACTGGGCAGCCTTGTCGGCGCCAGGGATCTTGATCTCGACGTAGGCTTCGTCGCGGATCTGACGCAGCCAGGTTTGCAGCTCTTCATCGTACTTGCGGTTGCGCAGGGCACTGAGGGCCTGCTGTTCGCGAGCCTGTTCGGTACTGTCGGTAGCACGGCGACCCAGCACTTCAAGGATGTGCCAGCCGTACTGGCTCTTGAATGGCTTGGACACGACGCCTTGGGCAGTCTCGTTCATGACGTCACGGAAAGCCGGAACCAGCGACGCTGGGTCGACCCAGCCGAGGTCGCCGCCGTTGAGCGCGGAGCCCGGGTCTTCCGAGAAGTTCTTCGCCAGTGCGGCGAAGTCTTCGCCGTTCTTGATGCGATCGGCGACGGTATTTATCAGGCGCTGGGTTTCCGCTTCGCTGCGGATCTCGCTCGGCTTGATCAGGATATGCCGCACGTGGACTTCATCACGCATCTGCGCCTGTTCGCCGCCACGGACTTCCAGAACCTTGAGAATGATGAAGCCGCCCGGCGTCCGCACTGGCTGAGTGATATCACCCACGGCCGTCTTCGACAGCATCGTGTCGAAAGGGGGTGGCAACTGAGCCGACTTGCGCCAGCCCATGTCGCCGCCTTCCAGTGCGTTGTCGCTGGACGACTTGGCAATGGCAGTCTGGGCGAAATCGGCGCCGCTTTTCAGTTGCTGATAGACGGCCGTGGCCTGGCTGGCAGCTTTCTGGATCGCATCGGAGTCGGCGCTTTCAGGCGTCGGAATCAGGATGTTGGCCAGGTGGAATTCCTGGGACAACTGCATCTTGCCCAGGTCGGAAGCGAGGAAGTTTTTCACTTCCTGCTCGGAGACCTGGATGCGCTCGGCCACACGGCGTTGACGCACACGGCTGATGATCATTTCGCGACGGACCTGGTCACGGGCGTCTTCGAACGAGACACCGTCGTGCGCCAGGGCACCCTTGAACTGCGTCAGGTTCATGTTATTGCGCTGGGCAATAGTTTCCATGGCCTGGTTGAGTTCTTCATCGGTGATGCGGATGCCGGAACGATCGCCAATCTGCAGTTGCAGGTTTTCGACGATCAGGCGTTCGAGCACTTGCTGTTGCAGTACATCAGGGGGCGGCATGCCGCCCCCACGTTTGGCGATGGTCTGCTCTACATCATGTACCCGCGCATCGAGCTGGCTTTTCATGATGACGTCGTTGTCGACGATCGCGGCCACGCTGTCCAGCGATCGGAAATCGGCGTGCGCCACGCCACTCAGTAACACCGCGCCCAACATCATGGGGCGCAGTCGATCAATTAGCTTGGTCTTCACGTTCACGATAACCTTGAATGCCCTTGTCGAGGAAACCCTCGACCTTGTTGCCTGTTACGCCACCGAGCCCTTTGAGCACGAATTGCAGGAACAGACCATGGTCGCCTTTCTCGTTTTCAGGTGCGGCCTGGCTGGATTCGTCGTAGTCGACCCAGTAGCGGCTGATGAAGCGCAACTTCCAGCAGCAGTTGTCGTATTCGAAGCCACCAAAGGCGTCGAGGGTACGATTGCGGTTGTAGTCGTATTCCCAGCGGCTGATGAGATTCCACTGCGGTACCAGCGGCCAGATGACCGAGAAGTCATGCTGCTGGATCTTGTAGTAGTCCTTCACGTAGCCAGGCTGGCCAGGAGTGCCGTAGTCGCCGCCCACTTTCCAGGTGCCCGTGGCTGTATCGTAACGAACCTGGTCGTTGCGATAGCGATAGCCGAGGTTGACCACCTTGTTGGGGTTGTCTTCAGGCTGGTAGTGGAACATCGCGCTTCCCGAACGGGTGGTGCCGCTGTCCGGATCCCAGTTGAAGTCCGAGTTGAAGCGCCAGTCGCGGTTGAAGCGATAGACGTACTGCAACGCGTACGGGGAAACGGTCGACGTGGCGCCGGCGCGAGTGCGGTAGTCGATGCCCGGCAGTTGCGCCTTGCGATCTTCGAAATAGTAGGCCTGGCCAACGCTGATGCGTTGACGTTCGAAGCCATTGTCTTCGATCCAGCGGCTGGTCAGCCCCAGTGAGATCTTGTTCTCGTCGCCGATGCGGTCCGAGCCGCTGAAGCGGTTGTCGCGGAACAGCGAGTCGTAGTCGAAGCTGTACTCGGAGGTGTCGAAAACCGGGATGTCATCCTGATTCTTGTACGGCACATAGAGGTAGAACAGGCGCGGCTCGAGGGTCTGGCGGTAGTTAGTACCGAACAGACTGGTGTTGCGGTCGAAGTACAGGCCGCTGTCGATGCTGCTGATGGGTACGCCGCGGCTTGGGGACTTGTCGTAGTCGCCGTTGGGCAGCTGCGATTTGCCCGTGCTGTCGACGTCGAGATCGTACTGGGTGTAGGCGTACTTGATCGTCGGCCTGATGAAACCATAGCTGTTGGAGAGCGGCAGACTAATGGCTGGCACGAAATTCAGGCGATTGCCGTTGGCACGGGCCAGGCCGGTGACGTTGCGGTCCAGGCGTGGCGAGACGTTACCGTCTTCGTCGTAGTAGATACCGTTATCCAGATCACGCTCGAAGCGCACAGCCTCGGTCTTGTAGCTGAAGTCCAGCCCTTCCGGATGGAACGGCAGAGTACCATTGAAGTACACCTGCGGCAGGCGGTTGTAAGGCGTGATGTCCGACACCGTCGCCAGCTTGTAGGCCTGAACGTTGAGGCCGGCCTGGTAAGTATCACCACGCCAGGTCAGGCTGCCCTGCTGGTTGATGTAGTCGCGTTTCTCGACGCCGATCTGGTCGCTTTCCAAGTCCTGGAAGTAGTACGGATCGCTGATGTCGGTAAAGTCAACCTGAGTGGTCAGGCGCGAGCCCAGGCCACCTTTGTGCTGCCAGTTGATCATCCAGCGATCTTTTTCGTAGTCGGTCTGCTGCGAGCGATCTGTGTCGCTGTCATTCAGGTAGGCACCGCCAAACTGACCTTCACTGGTGTTGGTCAGATAGCGGAATTCGCCTTCCATCATGGTGCCGCGCTTGGCCATGAAGCGCGGGTACAACGTGGCGTCATAGTTGGGCGCCAGGTTGAAGTAGTACGGGGTGACCAGCATGAAGCCGGTCTTGTCGCTGCTCGAGAAGCTCGGCGGCAGGAAGCCCGATTGACGACGGCTGTCGATCGGGAAATAGATGTACGGCGTGTAAAGGATCGGAATGTCCTTGACCCGCAGCGTCACGTTGGTCGCGGTACCGAAGCCGGTCGCCGGGTTCAAGGTGATGTTGTTGCCCTTGAGCTGCCAGGCGTTGCTGTTCGGTTCACACGTGGTGTACGTACCATCCTTGAGGCGGATGATGGCGTTCTCGGCCCGCTTGGCGTAGAGCGCACTGCCGCGAATGCGCGACTTGTGCAGCACGTACTCGGCGTTGTCGACCTGGGCGGCACCGGTATCGAGCTGGACTTCGGCATGGTCGCCGACGATCAGCGCGCCGTTGTCGCGCAGCTTGACGTTACCGGTCAGCTCGCCACGGCTTTCGGCTTGATGCAGGCTCGCCTCATCGGCTTCGAGCTGCATGCTGCCCTGACGCATGACCACATCACCGGCGAGCGTCGCGACCTGAGTCTGCTGCTCGTAGCGCGAAGCTTTGGCACCCAGGAAAGTGGGCGCGTCCTTCTTCGAGGTCTTGTCGTTCATGCCGGGGCGCACGGGTTCGATGTAGGCACCGGAGCAATAAGAGCCTGCCTCCGCCAACTGCGCAGGGGTGAGCTTGTCCCGCGTGACCCAGTCGAGGTGACTGTAGTCAGTGCTGCGGGATTCAAGTCCTCGGCCTTTGCTGTCGATAACCTTTGTCGGACCCTCTGCCTTGCCGTCGGCGCCAGACGCACTGCGGCCATCCGCTACCGCGCCGTCCTGAACGGGACGTGGTGGCAGGTTGGCTGCACTCGTCTGGGGCTTGCAGTCCCAGGTGCCGGCAGCAGAAACTGAACAGTCGAACTGTTCCGCTGCTATTGCATGCGGGAGGATCAGGGGTTGCATCGCCAGCAGACTGCCGGTTACGAGCAACGGAAACTTTCTACGAAACGCGGGGGATTTCAATGCCATCTTATTAGTCCGGGCTTCCTGCGTGCCATCTGCCCGCGGTGGGGCCGCACGCCTCTCGATGGTCTGAAAAAGATGCTGGATAATAAAGC
Source organism: Pseudomonas baltica (assembly GCF_031880315.1). Taxonomy (NCBI): domain Bacteria; kingdom Pseudomonadati; phylum Pseudomonadota; class Gammaproteobacteria; order Pseudomonadales; family Pseudomonadaceae; genus Pseudomonas; species Pseudomonas baltica. Next base: position 4,278,844 of record NZ_CP134771.1, read on the forward strand.
ATGACCCGCTTGACGGCTAGCGCCGTCGGAGACCCTTGTAATGCCTGAGCAAGATGTACGCCTGCAACACCTCGAAGTCTGGCTTGCGGAGCAGCTGACACACCTCTTCAACGACCAGGGCTGGGGCGCTGTACCCCCGGTTTCATTGGTCGCAGCCAGTAGTGATGCGAGCTTCCGGCGGTATTTCCGCTGGGCCGCCGACGGCAGAAGTTTCATCATCATGGACGCTCCTCCCCCCCAGGAAAACTGCGAACCGTTCGTAAAAATCGCTGGGTTGTTGAAAAAAAGCGGGATAAATGTCCCGCAAATTCATGCTCAAGACCTCGAGCACGGCTTTCTTTTGCTCAGCGACCTGGGCAAACAGACCTATCTGGACGTCATCGATGCCGAAAATGCCACGGCAAAGTTCGCCGATGCCATCGATGCACTGATCGCCCTGCAGCAGTTGCCCATGGATACGCCGCTGCCCAGCTATGACGTGCCGCTGTTGCGCCGCGAGCTGGAGTTGTTCCCCGAATGGTATGTGCGCCGGCATCTGGGCGTGGAGTTCGATGTGCAACAGCTGCAACGCTGGCAGCGGGTCAGCGAGTTGTTGATCGACAGCGCACTGGCGCAGCCTAAGGTGCTGGTCCACCGTGACTATATGCCGCGCAACCTGATGGACAGCGAACCGAACCCCGGCGTGCTGGATTTTCAGGATGCCGTCTACGGGCCGGTAACCTATGACGTGACGTGCCTGTTCAAGGACGCCTTCTTGAGCTGGCCCGAGGAACGCGTGCAGGGTTGGTTGCACGACTATTGGCGGCAGGCCGCCGCCAAGGGTATTCCGGTGCAGGCCGATTTCGCCGAGTTTCAGCGGGCCAGCGATTTGATGGGGGTGCAGCGTCACCTCAAGGTCATCGGTATCTTCGCGCGCATCTGCCACCGTGATGGCAAGCCGCGTTACCTGGCCGACGTGCCGCGCTTCTTCGCTTATATAGAGACAGTGCTGGCACGCCGACCTGAACTGGCCGATCTGGCCGATCTGCTGCGCTCGCTGCCCGCTGCGGCCAAGGGCGCCCAATCATGAAGGCGATGATTCTGGCCGCGGGCAAGGGCGAGCGTATGCGCCCGCTCACATTGCACACCCCCAAGCCGCTAGTGCGCGCCGGCGGCGTGCCCTTGATCGAATACCATATCAGGGCGCTGGCCAAGGCCGGCTTCAAGCAGGTCGTCATCAACCACGCCTGGCTGGGGCAGCAGATCGAAGACCATCTGGGCGATGGTCAGCGCTTCGGCGTGCAACTGAGCTATTCGCCAGAAGGCGAACCGCTGGAAACCGGCGGCGGTATCTTGCGCGCATTGCCGCTGCTGGGCGACGAGCCGTTCGTGATCGTCAACGCCGATCTGTGGACCGATTATGACTTCGCTCGCCTGCACCGCCCAATAGAGGGGCTGGCCCATCTGGTGCTGGTGAATAACCCGGTGCAACATCCGCTGGGAGATTTTGTCTTGAATAAAGGCAAGGTCCGTGACGGCCTGCCAGGGGAGGCGCAATTGACGTACAGCGGTATTTCCATTCTGCACCCAGCGTTGTTCGCCAACTGCCAGCCAGGGGCATTCAAGCTGGCGCCGCTGTTTCGTCAGGCCATGAGCCAGGCGCAGGTCAGTGGCGAGCACTTCACCGGCCAGTGGATCGACGTCGGCACCCATGAGCGACTCGCCGATGTCGAACGCTTGCTGGCCGAGCGCCAATAACGTGCTGTGGCCGACGACCTTGATAGGCGCGGGTGCGGGGTATGCCATCGCCAGTATTCCCGGTGCCATGCTTGGCGCTTTGCTGGGCCAGGCGCTGGATCGGCGCCTGCAACTGCACAGCTGGGCCAACGTTCGCGAATTGTTGGGCGGTCGCCCGGCATTGCGCGACGACGAATTGCTGTTCGTGTTGCTCGGGCGGGTGGCTAAAAGCGACGGGGTGGTCACCGATAGCCATATTCGTCAGGCGCGGCACGAGATGGCGCAATTGCATCTCGGGCCGGGCGCGCAGCAGGCCGCGATCGCCTCGTTCGGCCGCGGCAAGACCGGGCGCGACAATGTGCGCGGGCATCTGCGCCGTCTTGGGCGCCAGGCGCACACGGGTGAAGGGATCCTGCGGGCCTGCTGGCGCATGGCCTGGGCGGATGGTGGGGTAGGGGCGACCGAGCGCGAGTTGATCCTGCAGTGGAGCGGGTGGCTGGGCTGGACTCGCCAGCAAAGCCTGGCGCTGGGCGCCGACTACGAACCGCGACGCAACAAGCCGCCGGTCAACAGTGGTGGGGAATATCAGGATGCCTTGCGCTTGTTAGGGGTAAACAGCGCCACCGAGCCGGACCAGATCAAACGCGCCTACCGCCGACTGCTCAGCAAGCACCATCCGGACAAGCTCGAAGGCAGCGGTGCCAATGAGGCGCAGGTCCGGGCGGCGACCGAGCGCACGCGCGATCTGCACAATGCCTACACGTTGATCAGGCAGCGGCGCGATTTTTGATATTGCGTCAGCAGGGCGGGCCTCTTCGCGGGCAAGCCTTGCTCCCACAGGTGTACTACTCGGGATCGGCGAACTCTGTGGGAGCGAGGCTTGCCCGCGAAGAGGCCTTCAAGAGCCACGCCAATCTCCCTACAGATCCTTATCCGGACTCAACCACCCTCGCACTCGCCGATACAGTTGCTCCTGCTCGGCCTGCGGGTCACCCGGCAGCACTGTCAGGTTGACCTGGCGATATTGGCTGCCGGTGACGCGCTTGCTGGCCTCCAGCCGTGCCTTGGCGGTTTTGCTCGCTGTCCCCTCATCGCCATAAAAGATATCCACAGCCGGGACCTTGAGCTGCGAGGTCAATTGCTCCAGCGGTTGCGTCGCGCCTTGCGGTGCGCGGGCGGCGACCATGACCAGTCGCTGCGCCCGCGACGGTTGGCGTTCGGTCAGATAGCGGGTGGCCCAGTAGGCGCCCGAACCATGTCCGAGCAACACGATGCTGCGGGCTTTCTGGGTTTGCGCGTAGGCGATGCCGGCATCGATACGGGCGAATATGCGCTGGGCATCGGCGTCGGACTGTTCATCGGCCGAGTCGGCGGCTGCGCTCTTGTCACCCGGATCGGCATCGGCGGCCGTGGCCTGCTCCACCGGCGCATTGGCATCGGCGGGGGTGGACTGACTTTTCGATTCGGTTGGTGTCGGCGTTGCGGCAACGGCGCGCGGTTGCGGGGAATCACTGAGCAGGTCCGGCACCGTCAGGCTCAGGCTGGCCCACTGGCCATCCGGCAGCTTGCGCCGCAACGGGCCGACGGCTTGCGGCCAGTCGGCAGTCTCGCCGGTGCCGGGGACAATGATCACCACGCCGTTACCGTTCGGGGCATTGGCCGGGCGCCACAGGGCCAGAAAGTTATCGCTGCCCGCTTGCAGTTGCACTTGCTCGGCGGCGGGCAGGGTGCGCGTCAGGGCCAGTGCGTCTTCTTCGCTGCGCTCCATGATGGGCGTGCGGGGCGCGGCCGGTGCAGCTGGCGGGGCAGCGGCGGGCGCCGGATCGGCGGCCAGCGCCCAAGGCGAAACCAGTGCCAGGCACAAAAAGGCGCTGCGCGAAATTGAAAAGCACGGAACAGCGAGCGATGTGCGGTAGATTGGAGACATCGGGTATTCCAGTCCAGTGTAGTAGCCGGCAGCCTAAAGCCATTTGGTTGCAGCAGCCAAGTGCCAGGCCAGTTCTTCTTGTTCATGAGACAGCAAATGATTCGATTGTGCAGCCTGTTGCTGATGGGCGTACTGATGCTCGGTGTGATGGTCGGCGGGCAAGCGCGCGCCGACGTGCCTGCCGTCGCGTCCCTTGATCCCGTACACGCGCAATGGTTGGCGGCCCATCGGCAGTGGCGGGTGGGGCTGATCCTGCAAACCCCTTATGCGTCCTATGATCGACGTTCGCAGCAGTTGTCCGGGCTCAACGTCGATGTGATCAATGGCTTGGCCAAGGTACTTCCGGTGGAGTTGACCTGGCGCCATTACCCCGATCAGGCCGCGCTGGAAGCCGGGCTGCGCCAAGGCGATATCGATTTCGCCCCAGGCCTGACGCAGACGCCGTCGGGTTTGCGTCTGTGGATGTTTTCCGATCCGTACATGCGCATCGCCGAGCGTGTGGTGGGCGAGCGCAACGGCGCAGTAGCGGTCGATCTCGAAAAGCTCGGCGAGAGCGACCGCGTGGCGGTGCGCATGCCCAGCCCTGTGGCCGATTACCTGCGCGACACCTACAGCAATCTCAATATCCAGGGCGTACCGCTGGAGCGCTACGCGCTGCAGGCGGTGCTCAGCCAGCAGGCCAGCTACGCGGTGGTCGACGAAGCGCAACTCAGTCGTCTGTCCAGGGAGCCCGAATTCGCCAGCCTGGCAGTAGTGGGTGACATCGGTCGGCCGCAGCTGTTACGCATCGGGTCGAGGCGCGACTGGCCGCAGATGGCCGGCGTAATCGAGGCCGGTCTGCACGATATTCCCGTAAAGGACATCGAGCAGTGGCGATCTCGCTGGCTGCAGCCCAGATACCCGACCCTCAATGAAGCCGGCGGTTTCTGGCTGAACCTGTGCCTGCTGCTGTTGGCCATGGTGCTGGCCAGCATCGCCATTCTCAGCTGGCAGCGCCGCCAGGTACGGCATCTGGAGGACGACCTGTTGCGCTCGAGGGAGGCCGTCGCCCGTCATCAGGCCGCCGAGCAGGCGTTGCAGCTCACGCAGTTTTCCATCGATCAGAGCACGGTCGGCATTTTGTGGGTGAACTGGGACAGCCACGTGCGCTATGCCAACCGCGCCGCCGAGACCATGCTGGGCTATGCACCGGGGGCGGTGGTCGACCGGCCGCTGATCGACTTCGAGCCCGGCTTGCACATGGATCGATGGCTCAATCTGTGGAAACGCGCACGCCAGGGCGAGGACGGTTCGCAGAGTGTCGAGACCGAGTGCGTGCGCGCCGATGGCAGTATTCTGCCGGCGGACGTGTCGCTGAGTTTTCTGCGCTTCCAGGACGGTGAATACCTGGTGGTGTATATCCAGGACGTCACCGAGCGCCGCCGCGCCTCTGCCGCACTGATGGAAAGCGAAGCGCGGCTGGCCGGCCTGGCGGAACAGCTGCGGGATCTGACCGCGCACCTGGAGAGCGTGCGCGAAGAAGAGAAAGCCCGTATCGCCCGCGAGGTGCACGACGAATTGGGCCAGATGCTCACCGTGCTCAAGCTCGAAACCTCAATGTGCGAGCTGGCCTATGCGCAGCTGGATCCCGGTTTGCAGGAGCGCCTCAACAGCATGAAGAAGCTGATCGCCCAGCTGTTTCAGCTGGTGCGCGATGTGGCAACCGCCCTGCGCCCGCCGATCCTCGATGCTGGCATCGGCTCGGCCATCGAGTGGCAGGCACGGCGCTTCGAGGCGCGCACTCAGATCCCGTGCCTGGTGCAGGTGCCGGAGCAGCTCCCGGCGCTCGGCGATGGCAAGGCGATCGGCCTGTTCCGCATCCTGCAGGAGGCACTGACCAATGTCATGCGCCACGCGCAGGCGCATACTGTAGAGGTCGTGCTTGTGGATGACGGCCAGTGGCTGAGCCTGTTGATCATCGATGACGGCATCGGTTTCGATCCGAGTGTGCCCAGCGCATCGTTCGGCCTGGTCGGTATGCGTGAGCGGGTGTTGATGCTCGGTGGCAATTTGCAGCTCGACAGTGCGCCGGGGGAGGGGACTCAGCTCAAGGTGGCGATTCCGTGGGTTTGAACGCAGATCCTGTCGGGGCTTGCGCGTTCGGCGGCGCAGAGCGCCGGATTTGCGATGCAATATCACTGGGCGCCGGAGTCTCCAGCATACTGGCGATTTGCGGGCAGAGCTCGCTCCCACAGGTTGATGTGTTTTCAGGAGAGATTATGTGATCCGTGTATTCGTGGCCGAAGACCACACCATCGTGCGCGAAGGCATCAAACAGTTGATCGGGCTGGCCAAGGACCTGTTCGTGTGCGGTGAGGCCAGCAATGGCGAGCAGTTGCTCGAAGCGCTGCGCCATACACCCTGCGAAGTGGTGCTGCTGGATATTTCCATGCCCGGGGTCAATGGCCTGGAGGCGATCCCACGGATTCGCGCGCTGAGCCATCCACCGGCGATCCTGGTGCTGTCGATGCACGACGAAGCGCAAATGGCGGCCCGCGCCTTGAAGGTCGGCGCCGCCGGCTATGCCACCAAGGACAGCGACCCCGCGTTGCTGCTGACTGCCATTCGTCGGGTCGCGGGCGGTGGGCGCTATATTGATCCGGACCTGGCCGATCGCATGGTGTTCGAGGTCGGCCTCACCGATTCCCGGCCGTTGCACACGCTGTTGTCCGAGCGCGAATTTTCGGTATTCGAGCGCCTCGCCCAGGGCGCCAACGTCAATGACATCGCCCAGCAACTGGCCCTGAGCAGCAAGACTATCAGCACCCACAAGGCGCGGTTGATGCAAAAGCTCAAGGTGGCGTCACTCGCCGAGCTAGTGAAATATGCGATGGAGCATAAATTGATTTGAATTGCAGGGTGTACAGGCGGGCCTCTTCGCCGCCGAAGGCGCCCGCAAGCCAGACGTATCCATTTACGACACCCCTGCACCCAGCAATAGCGGCAACCGCTCGTCCCGCATACCTGTCCACGCCATCCGTGTAGGGCAATCCCTACCCCAAAGCTTCCATAGCGCTGATGCCAATCTCTCCCGGCCCCCGATTTGCGTGGCCTGCAGCCTTCACTAGGCTGTAGGCAGGCAGTCACCAATCATCATAGGTACGGGTTATGAGCGTGGTTCAATCAAGCGCGCAGGCGAGCGAAGTGCTGGTCAGCTTTCGGGGCGTGCAAAAAAGCTACGACGGCGAAGCGCTGATCGTCAAAGACCTCAACCTGGATATCCGCAAAGGCGAATTCCTCACCCTGCTTGGCCCCTCGGGTTCCGGCAAGACCACCAGCCTGATGATGCTGGCCGGGTTCGAGACACCCACCGCCGGTGAAATCCAGCTGGCCGGGCGCTCGATCAACAACGTGCCGCCACACAAGCGCGACATCGGCATGGTGTTCCAGAACTACGCGCTGTTCCCGCACATGACTGTCGCCGAGAACCTGGCGTTCCCGCTGTCGGTGCGCGGCCTGAGCAAGACCGACATCGCCGAGCGAGTCAAGCGCGTGCTCGGCATGGTCCAGCTCGACAGTTTCGCCTCGCGCTACCCGGCGCAGTTGTCCGGTGGCCAGCAGCAACGCGTCGCCCTGGCCCGCGCGCTGGTGTTCGAGCCGCAGTTGGTGCTGATGGACGAACCCCTCGGCGCGCTCGACAAGCAGCTGCGCGAGCACATGCAAATGGAGATCAAGCACATTCACCAGCGTCTGGGCGTGACCGTGGTCTACGTGACACACGACCAGGGCGAAGCGCTGACGATGTCTGACCGCGTGGCGGTGTTCCACCAGGGCGAGATCCAGCAGATCGCCGACCCGCGCACCCTCTATGAATCCCCCAGCAACACCTTTGTCGCCAACTTCATCGGCGAAAATAACCGCATCACCGGGCGGCTGCTCAGTCGCGCCGGCGATCAGTGCGTGGTGGGCCTGGCCCGTGGCGAGAAGGTCACCGCGCTGGCGGTCAATGTCGGCCAGATCGGTGACGAAGTGACCCTGTCGATCCGACCTGAACGTATCCGCCTCAATGGCCATAGCAACGAATGCGCCAACCGTTTTTCCGGGCGCGTCGCCGAGTTCATCTACCTGGGCGACCACGTGCGCGTGCGTCTTGAGGTGTGTGGCAAAACCGATTTCTTCGTCAAGCAGCCGATCGCCGAGCTCGATCCGAGCCTGGCCGTGGGCGACGTAGTGCCACTGGGCTGGCAGATCGAGCACGGCCGCGCGCTCGATCCGCTGCCCGACGCACCGTAACGATTACCTCTGCCGTTGTAAGAAAAACCATAAGAGATACACCCAACCTGCACTCTGGAGAATCGATTAAATGCTCAAGCATCTGAAGTTCACCGCCCTCACCCTGGGCATGCTGTGTGCGGCCCAGGCCATGGCCGCCGACTTGACCGTGGTGTCGTTCGGTGGTGCCAACAAGGCCGCACAAGTCAAAGCGTTCTACGCGCCGTGGGAAGCTGCGGGCAACGGCAAGATCATCGCGGGCGAATACAACGGCGAAATGGCGAAGGTCAAAGCCATGGTCGACACCAAGAGCGTTGACTGGGATCTGGTTGAAGTTGAATCGCCCGAGCTGTCGCGCGGCTGCGACGAAGACATGTTCGAAACCCTCGACCCGAAACTGTTCGGCAATGGCAGCGACTACGTGAAGGGCGCTATCCAGACGTGCGGCGTCGGCTTCTTCGTGTGGTCCACTGTGCTGGCCTATAACGCCGACAAGCTCAAGACCGCACCGACCAGCTGGGCCGACTTCTGGGACACCCAGAAATTCCCTGGCAAACGTGGCCTGCGCAAAGGCGCCAAGTACACCCTCGAATTCGCGCTGATGGCCGACGGCGTAGCGCCCAAGGATGTCTACAAGGTCCTGGCCAGCAAAGACGGCCAGAACCGCGCGTTCAAGAAACTCGACGAACTCAAGCCCAACATCCAGTGGTGGGAAGCTGGGGCCCAGCCGCCGCAGTACCTGGCCTCGGGTGACGTGGTCATGAGCTCGGCCTACAACGGTCGCATCGCTGCCGTGCAGAAAGACAGCAACCTCAAGGTGGTGTGGAACGGCGGGATCTACGACTTCGACGCCTGGGCTATCCCTAAAGGCGCGAAACACGCCGAAGAAGCGAAGAAGTTCATCGCCTACAGCGTTTCGCCCGAGCAACAGAAGATCTACTCCTCGAATATCGCCTACGGCCCGGCCAACAGCCAGGCGGTACCGCTGCTCGACAAAGGCATCCTCAAGGACATGCCGACCACGCCGGAGAACATCGCCAACCAGGTGCAGATCGACGTCAGCTTCTGGGCTGACAACGGCGAGCAACTGGAGCAACGCTTCAACGCCTGGGCTGCCAAGTAAAGGTATCCGGTGGTAAAGCCGGCGCCTCCACCTAGGGGGCGTCGTTCTCGTCAAAGTCTTGCGGAGTACGTTATGGCCATCGCAGTGCCCCTGACCCCGGTCACCGGCCCCACACTGAAGCAACGGCTGGCCCGCGCCGAGCGGCTCAACCGCTGGAAGGCCCAGGCGTTGATCGCGCCGTTGGTGCTGTTCTTGCTGCTGGTGTTCCTGGTGCCTATCGTGGCCTTGCTCTATAAGAGCGTCGGCAATCCGGAAGTGGTCGGCACGCTGCCGCGCACGGTCGCTGCCATGACCGCGTGGGATGGCAAGGGCCTGCCGGAAGAGATGACCTTCAAGGCGTTGAGCGAGGACCTGGCCGATGCGCGCAAGAATCAGCAATTGGGCGATCTGTCCAAGCGCTTGAACATGGAATCGGCGGGCTACCGCAGCCTGCTGATGAAAACCGCCAAGGCGCTGCCTTTCGAGGCCGCCCCTGGCTCTTATAAAGAAGCGCTGGAGGGTCTCGACGAACGTTGGGGCGATCCGGCGTACTGGCAAGTGATCCGCCGTAACACCAGCAGCGTCACGCCCTATTATCTGCTGGCGGCGGTGGATCACCGGATCGACGATCTCGGCGAGCTGGCGCCCGCCACCCCGGATCAGGCGATCTACCTGGATATCTTCGCCCGCACCTTCTGGATGGGCCTAGTGATCACCGCCATCTGCCTGGCGCTGGCCTATCCGCTGGCTTACCTGCTGGCCAATCTGCCGACCCGGCAGAGCAACCTGTTGATGATCATGGTGCTGTTGCCGTTCTGGACTTCGATCCTGGTGCGGGTGGCGGCGTGGATCGTGCTACTGCAGTCGGGTGGGCTGATCAACAGCGCGTTGATGGCCATGGGCATCATCGACAAGCCGCTGGAACTGGTCTTCAACCGCGTGGGCGTGTACATCTCGATGGTACACATCCTGCTGCCGTTCATGATCCTGCCGATCTACAGCGTGATGAAGGGCATTTCGCCCACCTACATGCGTGCGGCGATTTCGCTGGGCTGCCATCCGTTCGCGAGTTTCTGGCGGGTGTATTTTCCGCAGACCTACGCAGGCGTCGGCGCGGGTTGCCTGTTGGTGTTCATTCTGGCGATCGGCTACTACATCACCCCGGCATTGCTGGGCAGCCCGAACGATCAGATGGTCAGCTACTTCGTGGCCTTCTATACCAACACCAGCATCAACTGGGGCATGGCCACGGCATTGGGCGGCTTGCTGCTGCTGGCCACGGTGGTGCTGTACCTGATCTATAGCCGCCTGGTCGGTGCCAGCCGCCTGCGCCTGAGCTGAGGAGATAAGAAATGCTGACCCCCTACATGTCGCCCATCGAGCGGGCGTGGTTTTACGGTTTGCGCATCCTCTGTGGATTGGTGCTGCTGTTCCTGATCCTGCCGGTGCTGGTGATCATCCCGTTGTCGTTCAACTCCGGCAGCTTTCTGGTCTATCCGCTGCAGGGATTTTCGCTGCACTGGTATCAGGACTTCTTCGGCTCGGCCGAGTGGATGCGCGCGCTGCGCAACAGCATCATCGTTGCCCCGGCGGCCACGGTGCTGGCGATGATCTTCGGCACCCTGGCGGCGATCGGCCTGACCCGTGGGGATTTTCCCGGCAAGTCGCTGGTGATGGCGTTGGTGATCTCACCGATGGTGGTGCCGGTGGTGATCATCGGGGTGGCGAGCTATCTGTTTTTCGCGCCGTTGGGCCTGGGCAACAGTTTCTTCTCGCTGATCATCGTTCATGCGGTGCTGGGCGTGCCGTTCGTGATCATTACGGTGTCGGCGACGCTGCAGGGTTTCAATCACAATCTGGTGCGGGCCGCCGCAAGCCTCGGTGCTTCGCCGCTGACCGCCTTTCGTCGAGTGACGCTGCCGATGATCGCTCCTGGGGTAATTTCCGGCGCGTTGTTCGCGTTTGCTACGTCCTTCGATGAAGTGGTGGTCACGCTGTTCCTGGCTGGGCCCGAGCAGGCGACCTTGCCGCGGCAGATGTTCAGCGGTATCCGCGAAAACCTCAGCCCGACGATTGCGGCGGCGGCGACGTTGCTGATCGTGTTTTCGGTGATTTTGTTGCTGGTGCTGGAATGGCTGCGTGGGCGTGGGGAGAAGATGCGTACCGCTGCTTGATCGGTGGCGGCTATTGGATCGCTTTCGCGGGCAAGCCTTGCTCCCACAGGCGTACACCGCACCATTGTGGGAGCCAGGCTTGCCCGCGAAGGGGCCCGCACTGACACACCCGAAAACCCGCACCTGCCCGTCACCCTCTGTCCTGGGCTACAATGCGCGCCACCGTGATTTCAGCCCTACAGGTGCGCCATGCAGCCCTACGCAATTGCTCCTTCCATTCTCTCCGCAGATTTCGCCCGCCTGGGCGAAGAAGTCGACAACGTCATTGCCGCAGGCGGTGATTTCGTCCACTTCGATGTGATGGACAACCACTACGTGCCCAACCTCACCATCGGCCCGATGGTCTGTGCGGCGCTGCGCAAATATGGCATCAAGGCACCTATCGATGTGCACCTGATGGTCAGCCCGGTCGATCGCATCATCGGCGATTTCATCGAGGCCGGCGCCACCTACATCACCTTCCATCCCGAAGCCACCCAGCACATCGACCGCTCCCTGCAGTTGATCCGCGAAGGCGGTTGCAAGGCCGGGCTGGTGTTCAACCCGGCCACGCCGCTCAATTTGCTCGAATACGTCATGGACAAGGTCGACATGATCTTGCTGATGAGCGTCAACCCGGGCTTCGGCGGGCAGAAATTCATCCCTGGCACCCTGCAAAAACTGCGCGAGGCCCGCGCCTTGATCGATGGCAGTGGCCGCGATATTCGCCTTGAAATCGACGGCGGCGTCAATTTGCACAATATTCGCGAAATCGCCGAGGCCGGTGCCGACACCTTTGTCGCCGGCTCGGCGATCTTCAACTCCCCCGATTACAAAGACACCATCGCCAAAATGCATGCCGAGCTCGCGCTGGCGCGCTCATGAGCAACCTGGCCCAGCTGTTCCCGGAGCATTTGCCGCGGGTGGTGATGTTCGACCTCGACGGCACCTTGGTCGATTCGGTGCCGGACCTTGCGGTCGCCGTGGACAAGATGCTGACCGAACTGGGCCGGGAACCCGCAGGCATTGAAGCGGTACGCATCTGGATCGGCAACGGCGCCAAGGTGCTGGTACGCCGCGCCCTGGCGGGCGGTCTGGAACATGACCACATCGATGATGCCGAGGCCGCTCGGGCGCTTGAATTGTTCATGGCTCACTACGGCGACAGTCACGCGCTGACCACGCTGTATCCGGGCGTGGTCGAGACCCTCAAGTGGCTGCATAAAAAGCGCGTGAAAATGGCCCTGATCACCAACAAGCCGGAGCAGTTCGTCGCGCCGCTGCTGGATGAGCTGGGCCTGGGGCGTTTTTTCAAATGGATCATTGGCGGCGATACCCTCCCGCAACAAAAGCCTGATCCGGCCGCCTTGCTGTTCGTCATGAAAATGGCCAATGCGCGACCCCGGCATGCGCTGTTCGTCGGCGACTCGCGCAGTGACGTGCTGGCGGCCAAGGCGGCTGGCGTGGCTTGCGTGGCCATGAGCTACGGCTACAATCACGGTCGGCCGATCAGTGAAGAATCGCCGACGCTGGTCATCGATGACCTGCGCGCATTGATCCCCGGTTGCTTACCGGGAAGCGGTGCGCTAACGTTGGCCGCAATCGACTCCTCCCCGCAAAGAGATTCCATCGTGGTGGTCACTCGCAAACTCTGGATGAAAGTCATCAAGGCCCTGGCCCGCTGGCGTTGGCGCGCCTGACTTTTGCCGCCGGCGCTGCCGGTTCGTTTGCCTACCTGACCGTTTTCCCCTCATGCCACGAGGCTGCTCATGATCCGCGAAGAATTCCTGCGCTTGGCTGATGCCGGCTACAACCGTATCCCGCTCGCTCGCGAAACCCTGGCCGACTTCGACACGCCGCTGTCGATCTACCTGAAACTGGCCGACGCCCCCAACTCCTACCTGCTCGAATCCGTGCAAGGTGGCGAAAAATGGGGGCGCTATTCGATCATCGGCTTGCCGTGCCGTACCGTGTTGCGTGTGCATGACCACACGGTACGCATCACGCTCGATGGCGAAGAGATCGAGCGTCACGAGGTCGAGGATCCACTGGCGTTCGTCGAAACCTTCAAGGCCCGTTACCAGGTGCCGACGATCGCCGGTCTGCCGCGCTTCAATGGCGGTCTGGTGGGGTACTTCGGTTATGACTGCGTGCGCTATGTCGAAAAACGCCTGGGCAAGTGCCCCAATCCTGATCCGCTGGGCGTGCCGGACATCCTGTTGATGGTTTCCGATGCGGTGGTGGTGTTCGACAATCTGGCCGGCAAGATGCATGCGATCGTGTTGGCCGATCCCGAGCAGCCTGATGCATTCGCCGCTGGCCAGGCTCAGCTCGATACGCTGATGGCCAAGCTGCGCGAGCCGATCACGCCCCGTCGGGGGCTGGATTTCAGCCGCGAGCAGGGTGCCGAACCGGTGTTCCGCTCAAGCTTCACCCAGGCCGACTATGAGCGCGCCGTCGACACCATCAAGGAATACATCCTGGCGGGCGACTGCATGCAGGTGGTGCCGTCGCAACGCATGACCATCGATTTCAAGTCGGCGCCGATCGACTTGTATCGCGCGCTGCGCTGCTTCAACCCGACGCCGTATATGTTCTTCTTCAATTTTGGCGATTTCCACGTGGTCGGCAGCTCGCCCGAGGTGCTGGTGCGGGTCGAGGATAATCTCATCACCGTGCGGCCCATCGCCGGTACGCGCCCACGCGGCGCCACCGAGGAGGCCGATGAAGCGCTGGCGGTCGATCTGTTGAGCGATGACAAGGAGATCGCCGAGCACTTGATGTTGATCGACCTGGGGCGCAACGACACCGGTCGGGTGTCCGAGGTGGGCTCGGTGAAGTTGACCGAGAAGATGGTCATCGAGCGCTATTCCAACGTGATGCACATTGTGTCCAACGTCACCGGGCATTTGAAGGAAGGCCTGACGGCGATGGATGCGTTGCGGGCGATTCTGCCGGCGGGCACCTTGTCGGGCGCACCGAAGATTCGCGCGATGGAAATCATCGACGAGCTGGAGCCGGTCAAGCGTGGCGTGTATGGCGGGGCAGTGGGGTATTTTGCCTGGAACGGCAATATGGACACGGCCATCGCCATCCGTACCGCGGTGATCAAGAACGGCGAGCTGCATGTGCAGGCGGGCGGCGGTATCGTGGCCGACTCGGTGCCGGCGCTGGAGTGGGAAGAAACCATCAACAAGCGCCGCGCCATGTTCAAGGCGGTGGCGTTGGCGGAGCAGCCTGTTTCGGCTGACTGATAGCTGATAGCTGCGGAACGGGATCTGTCCGCGAAGTTTTTAAAGGCTTCAAGCGCTTCGCGGCAGAGCCCGCTCACACAGAGGGGCGGTGGCTCTAGAACGTGATGTTCAACCCCGCTCCAGCCCCTTGCTGCACAACCCCCGCGCTTTTCTGCCAGCTATACGCCATCTGCAACGACCAATCCTGCGCCAATTGCAGCCGCAGCCCCAGGCTCGCACGATGGTGGCTGCCTGGCACTTGATAACCCGGCAGCGTGAAATCCAGCCCCGACAGCGTGTTCTGGCTGATGGTCAGTGCCTGTCGCTGATTATCGAACTCGCGTTCATGGCTGACCTCGCCATGCAACGACAGACGCTTGGCAAGTGGCAGCGTCCCTTGCAGGCCGACACCCAGGCGCCGAGAGTGGCGTTGTTGATCGGCGAAGGTCAACGCCGTGGTGCGATCACCTTTTTCCCGGTAACCCTCGACGGTAGCGCGCCCATAGTGAGCGCTGACGAACGGCGACAAGTGCCAGGCGCTGTCGGGGCGCGCCAGATCGAAACCCAGGCGCCCGCCCGCAGCCACGGCAGAGCCCTGGGTTTCGCCCCGTTCAGTGCGGGTCTGAATGCCCAGCGCGAAGCGTCGCTGATTGTCGAAACGGGTCAGCCCGCCGCTGAGGGTCAGGTCGGCCCAGGCATGATTGCCCCGGTATTGGCTGAAGGCACTGAGCATATAGCTGTCCATCCGGTAACGAGAATCGGCGCTCCCCGCTTCCAATTGCTGATGCTCGAAACCGTTGGCGATCCCCAGCCGCCAATGCTCGCTCGGGCGATAGCTGGTGCCGACCAGCAATTGCTGCGCGTGCCCTTTGCCCTGCGCTGAGGTGCTTTGCGCATCATGGCGGATGGATTGATCGTTGGCCGCCAGCAGCACTTGCCATTCCCCGACGGGCTGCCAGGGGGTCTGCCATTGGCTGCGCAGTTCGTCCTGATGAGCACGCAGGCTGCCATGGGCCATCTCCGGCAGCAGGGTGATTTCCCACGGTGCGGCAAGCAGCGACCACGCATAATCGGCGATCAGGCGGTGGCCGGCCGTGGTGGGGTGGGCGGCGTCGTTGAACAGCAACTTGCTCGGGTCGGGGGTGGCGCTGTTGATACCGTATTGGGGGTGTTCATCGCACAGCTGGCCATTGAAGCAGGTGGTCACAGCACCTTTGCCGGGTACCAGCCCGAACTGTACCGGGGCCGCTAGCACTTCCCCGAACAGGCCGGGAATATTCAGTGGGATGACCTGGGCGTCGATACCTTTGAGGCCGTCGAGTAATTGCTGGTTGAAGGCGGCGGACCAGGGCGTCAGAAAATTACCCAGGCCGATGGGGTAGACGCTTGGCGTATTGCCGAGATCGGGGAGCATCCACACCATTATCGTGCGGGCACCCGCCTGTTGCAGGGCCGCCACACTGGCGAGCAGTCGATCGGCCGCCGCCTGGGCTTGCGCCACGCCAATCACTTTGCCTTGGATGAAGTCGTTGCCACCGCCGGTGAGGTAATAGAGGGCCTCGGGATCGGCACGCTGGCCGTTGCTCAGATAACCGGGGGTGTCCGGTGTGCCGGTGATAGTTTGCAGGATCTGGTCAGTGCGCCATCCACCAATCGCATGGTTGTTGCCGCCGGCCGGTTGGTCGGCGTGCACCGCCGGGCCAAGGCTGGCCTCGGCAATGCCCAGCCGGCGGCCCAGCAGCATCGGCGCGACTGGAGCGAAGGGCTCGCCTGGCTGATAGGTGGGGCCGATGCGGTTGGTAAAGCGCAGGTGGCTGCCAGGCGAAGCATCCGGGTCGGCGAAATGTCCGGCATCGCTCAGGCTGTCGCCGAATACATGCAGGGATGAATAGGGCGCGCCCAGGCTGTCGGATGAACAGACAAGAGCGATGGCGAAGGTGCAAGTCGTGGCTGACAAGCGTGACATGAGCATAGGGGCGGTCCTGTTGTTTTTGTTATGGCAGTGCTCATCCGTGAGCCCGGCAAGAGGCTGTTCCTCTGTCGCGCTGGGAAGGTAACAAGCGCAACGGGTAAGAAACGATTGGGAAACATTGCCCTGGGAGAGCCGAACCGGTGCCCAATCGCCGTATCGACAGGCTCGTCGCCGCCACGCTATACTCGGCCGCAATTGAGCCTCTGTTACCGCCCGATCGGTACCATGCCCGCCTGACGCTTCACCACAAACCGGTAGCTTCACGTTATGTGCAACGCAACGACCCTCACTCAGCAGTGGTGGCGCTTCCAATAGGAAGCGGCATGTCGTTGCGCCTTGAAAGCGCACTTGCCGCCGTCACGGGTGAGCAAGGTTCAGGTTTCAGATAACTCCCCCGGCACGGCGGCTCCAACCCTCAGGAGATTGCCCGATGCCAGCGATACACCCTCTTTTCTGCCCACCGCCGGCACGCAGTCCCTGGCGGGAAGTACTCACGTCCCGTATTCGGATTAATGCAGACGCACGTCGAGTGCCCATGTCGCGCTCGAACGCTCATAACATCAGTAGATTGGGTGCAGCATGCTTTTGATGATCGATAACTACGACTCTTTCACTTACAACGTCGTGCAGTACCTGGGAGAGCTGGGCGCCGAGGTCAAGGTGGTCCGCAATGACGAACTGACGCTGGCCGATATCGAAGCCATGGCGCCGGAGCGTATCGTCGTGTCGCCGGGCCCGTGCACGCCGACCGAAGCGGGTATCTCGATCCCGGCCATCCTGCATTTCGCCGGCAAGCTGCCGATTCTCGGTGTTTGCCTGGGCCACCAGTCCATTGGCCAGGCCTACGGCGGTGATGTGGTGCGCGCGCGTCAGGTGATGCACGGCAAGACCAGCCCGGTGTTCCACCGTGACCAGGGTGTGTTCGCCGGTCTCAACAATCCGCTCACGGTGACTCGCTACCATTCGTTGGTGGTCAAGCACGAGACATTGCCCGATTGCCTGGAAGTGACGGCCTGGACCCAGCACGACGACGGTAGCGTCGACGAAATCATGGGCCTGCGCCACAAGACCCTCAATGTCGAAGGTGTGCAATTTCACCCCGAGTCGATCCTCACCGAGCAGGGTCACGAATTGTTCGCCAATTTTCTCAAGCAGACCGGCGGCGTCCGTCAGGGCTAAGGAATCAGCATGGATATCAAAACGGCCTTGAACCGAGTGGTCAGCAACCTTGACCTGAGCACGGATGAAATGCGCGACGTGATGCGCGAGATCATGACCGGCCAGTGCACCGACGCACAGATCGGCGCCTTCCTCATGGGCCTGCGCATGAAGAGCGAGAGCATCGATGAAATCGTCGGCGCGGTATCGGCCATGCGCGAGCTGGCCGGCAAGGTCGAGCTCAAGAGCTTGGCCGGTGTGGTGGACATCGTCGGCACCGGCGGTGATGGCGCCAACATTTTCAACGTGTCCACTGCCTCGGCATTCGTCGTTGCGGCGGCGGGTTGCACCGTGGCCAAGCATGGCAACCGCGCGGTATCGGGCAAGAGCGGCAGTGCCGATTTGCTGGAAGCGGCCGGGGTATATCTGAATCTGACGCCGGTGCAAGTGGCGCGCTGCATCGACAGCGTCGGCATCGGCTTCATGTTCGCCCAGGCCCATCACGGTGCGATGAAGCACGCCGCCGGCCCGCGCAAGGAACTCGGCCTGCGGACCATTTTCAACATGCTTGGCCCGCTGACCAACCCTGCGGGTGTCGAGCACCAGGTGGTCGGTGTGTTCAGCGAGGCCCTGTGTCGGCCGCTGGCCGAGGTGCTGTTGCGCCTGGGCAGCAAGCACGTGCTGGTGGTGCATTCCAAGGACGGCATGGATGAGTTCAGCCTGGCGGCCGCCACCCATGTCGCGGAACTCAAGAACGGCGTGGTGACCGAATATACCGTGCAGCCCGAAGACCTGGGCATCAAGAGCCAGAGCCTGTATGGCCTGGTGGTGGACAGCCCGGCGCAATCGCTGGAGCTGATCCGGGATGCCCTGGGCAAGCGCAAGACCGAAAACGGGCAAAAGGCCGCCGAGATGATCGTACTCAACGCCGGCGCGGCCTTGTATGCTGCCGATCACGCCCGTTCGTTGAAAGAGGGCGTGGCCTTGGCCCATGATGCATTGCACACCGGCCTGGCCCGGGAGAAGCTCGAAGAGCTGGGTGCCTTTACCGCGGTATTCAAGCAGGAGAATGAAGGATGAGTGTACCGACGGTTCTGGAAAACATTCTGGCGCGCAAGGCCGAGGAAGTTGCCGAGCGCCTGGCGCGAGTGAGCTTCGCCGAGGTCGAACGTCTGGCCGCTCAGGCCGATGCCCCTCGGGGCTTCGCCAAGGCGCTGATCGAGCAGGCCAAGCGCAAGCAGCCGGCGGTCATTGCCGAAATCAAGAAAGCCTCGCCGAGCAAGGGCGTGATCCGCGAGAACTTCGTGCCGGCCGATATCGCGCGCAGCTACCAAAAGGGCGGCGCCACCTGCCTGTCGGTGCTTACCGATGTCGATTACTTCCAGGGCGCCGATGCCTTTCTGCAGCAAGCCCGCGCAGCCTGCACGTTGCCGGTGATCCGCAAGGATTTCATGATCGACCCCTATCAGGTCGTCGAGGCGCGGGCATTGGGGGCAGATTGCATATTGCTGATCGTCGCCGCGTTGGATGACGTGAAAATGGCTGAATTGGCCAGCGTCGCCAAGGGCGTCGGCCTGGATGTGCTGGTCGAGGTGCACGACGGACACGAACTGGATCGGGCCTTGAAAGTCCTCGATACGCCACTGTTGGGCATCAATAATCGCAACCTGCATACCTTCGAAGTCAGCCTGGAGAACACGCTGGATCTGCTGCCGCGGATTCCCCGTGATCGCTTGGTGGTGACTGAGAGCGGCATCCTTAACCGTGCGGACGTCGAGTTGATGGAAATCAGCGACGTGTACGCATTTCTGGTGGGGGAGGCATTCATGCGTGCCGAGAGCCCGGGGCAGGAGTTGCAGCGTTTGTTCTTCCCTGAGCGGGTGATTCAGAACAGCGTCCCGACACTGGACTGACCCTGCAGAGAGGGGGCTTGCCCCCGGAAGATGCCCCTGCATCGCGGCGCATCAGTTTTACCGAATCGGGTGCAAGCCCTCTCGCTTCAAGAGTCGATACGGCATGGACACTGTGCAACGCCTCACCACTGCTGCCGGCCTTCAGGCTGAGCAGGACCTGCTGGCCGCCGTCTGTGCCGGGCGCCAGCCCCATGGGTTACTGTTCTGGCAGCCAACGGATCGCGCCTTGGTCATGCCGCGGCGCCTGAATCGTCTTGAACATTTCGATGCCGCCTGTGGCGAGCTGGCTGCCTCCGGCTGGCCAGTACTGCTGCGCGAAACCGGCGGCGAGCCGGTGCCGCAATCGCCAGCCACGGTCAATGTGGCGCTGGTCTATGCCGCCCCCCGTAGCGAAGGTGATCAGAATCGTCTGGAAATTGCCTATCGGCGTTTGTGCGATCCACTCAGCGCGGCGCTCGATGCCTATGGCGGTGAATCGTCGCTGGGTGAGATCGAAGGTGCCTTCTGTGATGGCCGCTTCAACGTCAATCTGGATGGCCGCAAGTGGGTGGGCACGGCGCAACGCTGGCGCCAAGGGCTGAGTGGTACGCGCCCGGTGGTGTTGGTGCATGGCGCCATGCTCATGGATAACGAGCGTGAATCCATGGTCGGTGCCGTCAATCGTTTCAACCAGCGCTGCGGCGTGCCTCAGGTTTGTCGGGCCGACAGCCATATCGCCTTGCACGAGCGGTTCGCCGCTGAAGAGCTGTTCGAACGCCTGAGGCAGGTCTATCAGGCGACTCTGGTAGAAATCGCCAATAAAGACTAGCGGGTGCCGAACACCACCATCGTTTTGCCTTTGACGCTGACCAGACTCTGCTCTTCGAGGTCTTTAAGCACCCGCCCGACCATTTCCCGCGAGCAACCGACGATCCGGCCGATTTCCTGGCGAGTGATTTTTATCTGCATGCCGTCGGGGTGGGTCATGGCATCGGGTTGCTTGCATAACTCCAGCAGGCAGCGGGCGACGCGACCGGTCACATCGAAAAACGCCAGATCACCCACCTTGCGGGTGGTATTGCGCAATCGTTGCGCCATCTGGCTGCCCAGCGCGTAGAGGTAGTCGGGATTCTGCTGCGCGAGTTCGCGGAATTTCTCGTAGCTCAGCTCTGCGACCTCGCACTCGGTCTTGGCCCGCACCCAGGCGCTGCGTTCGCGCTCGGCTTCCGCCGGCTCGAACAATCCCAGTTCGCCGAAGAAATCCCCAGGATTGAGGTAGGCGATGATCATCTCACGACCGTCATCGTCCTCGATCAAAATGGTCACCGAGCCCTTGACGATAAACGAGAGCGTTTGCGACTGCTCACCCGCGCAAATGATGTTGCTCTTGGCGGCAAAACGCCGGCGATGGCAGTGAGTCAGCAGATTCTCGATATTCTGGATCTTTACCGCGCAAGCGACTGCCATAGGGATATTCCGGATTCGAAAAGGGACGCGCCGAATGAGTAGGTACTAAGGTGCCATCAATTTGGCGTCAGCTTATCAGACATGAATATTTGTATCCTTATATTTACTGCTTCGATATGAATCCTGTTCCGGCGCCGAACTAATCAACACAGACAGTGAAAATCAGGCGCTGTGCTAAGCTGGCTGCCATTTTTTTCAACAGTGGAGTCCGGGTGATGAAAGCACGTATCCAGTGGGCCGGTGAAGCCATGTTTCTGGGCGAGTCGGGAAGCGGTCATGTCGTAATAATGGACGGCCCGCCAGAAAGCGGTGGTCGCAACCTGGGTGTGCGGCCCATGGAGATGCTGCTGATCGGCTTGGGTGGCTGCAGCAACTTTGATGTGGTCAGTATCCTGAAAAAATCTCGTCAGCCGATCGAAAGCTGTGAAGTGTTTCTGGATGCCGAGCGCGCACCGGTCGATCCCAAGGTATTCACCAGGATCACCATGCACTTCGTGGTCAAGGGGCGCGGGTTGAAGGAAGCTCAGGTCAAGCGGGCGGTGGAGTTGTCGGCCGAGAAGTATTGCTCGGCGTCGATCATGCTCGGTGCAGCGGGGGTGGAGATTACTCACGACTATGAGATCGTCGAGTTGGGTGAGTAAGGGCGTCTATCCCCTTGTTGATGGTGATCTTACTGGCCTCTTCGCGGGCAAGCCTTGCTCCTACAGGTGTATGAACTGCAGGAGCACGGCTTGCCGCGAAGAGGTCGGTATTCCTGGCGCAAAATCAGACTCGGTAGGTCGTCTTGGTCATCACCTTGGCCAACAAACTCATGCCCAGCTTGACCGGCCCCGGGAAGCGCAATCCCCCTGCGCCCAGCGCCGACTCGGCATGTTCGGCCTCATCGATGCGCATCTGCTCGAGAATCGCGCGGGATTTCTGATCGACTTCGGGCAGCTCCTGTAGATGCTCGTCCAGGTGCTTGCACACCTGATGCTCGGTGGCGGCGACGAATCCCAGGCTGACCTTGTCGCTGATCAAGCCTGCGGCGGCGCCCATACCGAACGACATCCCGTAGAACAGCGGATTCAGTACGCTTGGGCGACTACCTAGCTGGCGAATACGTTGTTCGCACCAGGCCAAATGGTCGACTTCTTCCTCGGCCGAGTGCTCCATGGCCTTGCGCACTGCTGGCAGCTTGGCGGTAAGCGCCTGGCCCTGATACAGGCCTTGGGCGCAGACTTCGCCGGTGTGGTTGATGCGCATCAGGCCGGCGATATGCCGGGACTCGGTCTCGTCCAGCGCAGCGTCGGGCTTGACGATGGCAGGCGACGGGCGCGACGGCTGGCCGCTGAAGGGCAATAGGGTGCGCATGGCAGTGTCGGCCTGCAGCAACAGACGGTCGATGGGCGAGTATTGACGTTCGGTAGCCATGGGCTCCTCCGAGTGAAACGGGCAGAAACGTTAGCAGATCCGCGGGCAGAGCCCGCTCCCACAAAGGGGGCTCAGCCCGGTGGCCAGTTCATCTGGCGCTGACCGAGCACGTGCATATGAATGTGATAGACGGTCTGGCCGCCGAGTTCATTGCAGTTCATCACCACGCGAAAGCCTTCCTCGCAACCCAGCTCGAGTGCCAGGCGCTGGGCAGTCAGCAGGATGTGCCCGGCCAGGCCTTTGTCGTCTTCGGTCAGGTCGTTGAGCGTGCGGATGGCCTTTTTCGGAATGACCAGGAAATGCACGGGGGCTTGCGGCGCGATGTCGTGGAAGGCCAGGACCTGATCGTCCTCGTAGATGATCTTGGCCGGGATCTCCCGGTTGATGATCTTGGTGAACAGAGTTTCCACAGCGGTTTCTCCAGACTGAAAGTTCGGCCCGATCCTGTCGGGCGGGCATCTGTGCAATTACTGCAGTGTATCAGCGTGGGCAGTAGGCGGTATTGATGTAGCCACTGATCTTGCGGACCAACCAGCGAGAACCCAAGCGCACAGCGCGTACCAGCCAGCGGTTGCGCCGGCCCGGTATGATGATCGCGCGGTTGCGGTCCAGCGCGCGGACGGTGTACAGCGCGACTTCTTCAGGGCTCAGAACTCGGCTCGAGCCTGTCAGGCGTGGAATATTGCGCAACGGCGAACGTACCGGGCCGGGGCATAGCACCGAGACCTTGACGCCACTGCGTTTGAGCTCTTCGCGCAGCGCTTCGGATAAATGCATGACGTAGGCCTTGCTGGCACTGTAACTGGCCATCCACGGGCCGGGCTGGAATGCGGCCAGGGAAGCGACGTTGAGGATCTGCCCGCCGCCTTGCACCGCCATGGCGTTGCCCAGCACGTGGCAGAGGCGGGTAAGGGCCAGCACGTTGAGCTCGATAAGGTCTTGCTCGACGCCCCAGTCCTGGGCCAGGAAGGAACCGTAAGAGCGAATGCCGGCGCAGTTGATCAGCAGATCGATACGTCGGTCGCTTTCTTCAAGTTCCAGCAAGAAGCCGGACAAACGTAACGGCTCGCCCAGGTCACAGGCGCGAAACAGCACTTCGACGCCAAAGCGCTGAGTGAGCTCCAGCGCGATGGCCTCCAGCGGTTCGCGCTGGCGAGCCACCAGAAGCAAATGACGACCGCGACGCGCCAGGGCTTCGGCCAATGCCAGGCCCAGGCCGCTGGAGGCGCCGGTGATCAGGGTGTAACGGGTCATGCGGTTCTCCGTGCGGCACTGTGCGATCGGGAATGGAGCGCACAGGTG
Source organism: Pseudomonas baltica (assembly GCF_031880315.1). Classification (NCBI taxonomy): domain Bacteria; kingdom Pseudomonadati; phylum Pseudomonadota; class Gammaproteobacteria; order Pseudomonadales; family Pseudomonadaceae; genus Pseudomonas; species Pseudomonas baltica. The sequence continues at coordinate 4,302,430 of NZ_CP134771.1, forward strand.
TATCGATGCTGCAGTTTACCGCGTAGGACCGTCAGTGCCGATATCAAGAAGAGGGCTGGTGGGCGGTCGCCCCGATTGTGCCTATGTACCATGCGACCACAGCGATCGCGACAATGACCAAAATGCAGCCGATGCCAACGAAGAGTTTGGCCAGCAGGGTGGGCGGGCGGGGTTGGGGGCCGAACCTGTTATTGCCCGGGGTCCCTGGTTTGAACAGCATGACCAGCCCGAATATGGGGCCCGCATAGGGCACCGCAGACAGCAGGATCAACCAGCCTGACCAGTTGATATCGTGCAGGCGCCTTACTCCTATCACGACGGACGCGGCTAGATAGCACAGGGACATGATCAGCAATGACACGCTTGGCCCGACAAGATACTCGACCATCGGAGCGACCGCTTTTACGACCAGGCCGCCGACGATCAGAATCAATAGCGACCATGCCGCGTAATTGATCCTGCCAAGTCGCCCCTCCAGCGAGAGGGCTTTTCGTGGGCCTGTAACGATTGGGTCGTAGACTTCCTCACCCGACCTTGGCGCAGCCCACGGCGAATACTCGATATCGTCATAGGTCGCGCCACCCGCAAGCGTTTCCGATCCGGCAGGATCGAACGGCGTGTCGTCTTCCAGGTGAGTCCGAATACCGGCCTTCTCCAGCATCGGCACGAACTTGTGCGTGTCTTCGAGCAGCAGATGGCGCTTGAGCGCCAACTTGCGGCCTTCGAACAATCGCTCGACGGCATGCTCGCTGGCCTCGAACAGCGTCGCCAGGTTGCGCACCGCGGTGGGCTTGTCGATACCAGGCAACAGTTGCCCGTCAAAGGTGATCTTGTACTGCGGTACGGCCATTACGACGTCCTTGTTAAGGAGAGGGCAATCAGAAGGGTTTGACGACGACCAGGATGACGATCAACAGCAGGAACACCACCGGCACCTCGTTGAACCAGCGATAGAACGTGTGGCTACGGGTGTTCTCGCCCCGGGCGAAGCGCTTGAGCTGGGCGCCGCACATATGGTGGTAGCCGATCAGCAGGAAGACCAGCAGCAGCTTGGCGTGCAGCCAGCCCTGATGCAGCCAGCCAGGGTTGAGGTAGATGAGCCAGATGCCGAACACGAGGCTGGCGATCATCGAGGGGCCCATGATGCCACGGTAGAGCTTGCGTTCCATGATGATGAAGCGCTCGCGGCTGACGGTGTCTTCGCTTTGCGCGTGGTAGACGAACAGGCGGGGCAGGTAGAACAGCGCGGCAAACCAGCAGACGATGCTGACGATGTGCAGGGCTTTGATCCATAAATAGAGCATTTCTAATAATTTCCAGGTTCACGGTGATCCGATAGTAGTAGCAAGCGGGGTATTCCGTCATCAGCACGGTTGTTACTGAAAGCGTTGCCTTCTATTATCGGGGGCTTTCCAGTCTGTTCGTTAAGTGAGGGGCGGTTTTATGGTCAAGGTCGGTATCGTCGGCGGCACGGGTTACACCGGTGTCGAACTGCTGCGTCTGCTGGCGCAGCATCCCCAGGCTGAAGTGGTCGTGATCACCTCGCGATCGGAAGCCGGCCTGCCCGTTGCCGACCTTTACCCCAATCTGCGCGGCCACTATGACGGCCTGGCCTTCAGCGTGCCTGACGTGCAGACGCTCGGTGCCTGCGACGTCGTGTTCTTCGCTACGCCCCATGGCGTCGCCCACTCGCTGGCCGGTGAATTGCTCGATGCCGGTACCAAGGTGATCGACCTGTCGGCGGACTTCCGCCTGCAGGACGCCGACGAATGGGCCAAGTGGTACGGCCAACCCCATGGCGCGCCGCAATTGCTCAAGGAGGCGGTCTACGGCTTGCCGGAAGTCAATCGTGAAGCCATCAGCCAGGCGCGCTTGATCGCAGTTCCGGGTTGCTATCCGACGGCGACCCAGTTGGGTTTCCTGCCGCTGCTAGAAGCCGGCCTCGCCGATAACAGTCGCCTGATTGCCGACTGCAAGTCGGGTGTCAGCGGTGCTGGCCGTGGTGCGGCGGTGGGCTCGTTGTTCTGCGAAGCGGGCGAGAGCATGAAGGCCTACGCCGTCAAAGGCCATCGCCATCTGCCCGAGATCACTCAAGGCCTGCGTCGCGCGGCGGGTGGCGACGTCAACCTGACATTCGTCCCGCACCTGACGCCGATGATCCGTGGCATTCACTCGACCTTGTACGCCACGGTCACCGATCGCTCGGTGGATTTGCAGAAGCTGTTCGAAAAGCGCTATGCCGATGAGCCTTTCGTCGATGTCATGCCGGCCGGCAGCCATCCGGAAACCCGCAGCGTACGCGGTGCCAATGTCTGCCGTATTGCCGTGCACCGCCCTCAGGGTGGCGACCTGGTAGTGGTGCTTTCGGTCATCGACAACCTCACCAAGGGCGCTTCCGGTCAGGCCGTGCAATGCCTGAACATCCTGTTCGGCCTGGATGAGCGCCTGGGTCTTGCCCATGCGGGCATGCTGCCGTAATACAAGTTAATGAGGGTGCTTGCCTCTCGATTGCGGTGTTCATGGCCTCTCATCACGCAGCTCAGCACAATTGTTGACCAATTTTGTCGGAGAAGCGGATAATGGTGTCATTACGCATTATGACGGCCTAGCGCCGGGAGAGAGTCAGCATGAGCGTCGAAACCTTTACCCCAACGGCTTTGCAGTTCACCTACGGTGCTGCGAACAAGGTCAAGAACCTGGTCGACGAAGAGGGTAACGACCGCCTGAAGTTGCGCGTGTTCGTGACCGGCGGCGGCTGTTCGGGCTTTCAATATGGCTTCACCTTCGATGAAGATGTGGCCGATGACGACACCATCGTCGAGCGCGAAGGCGTGAGTCTGGTGGTCGATCCGATGAGCTTTCAGTATCTTGCGGGGGCCGAAGTGGACTACCAGGAAGGTCTTGAGGGCTCGCGTTTCGTCATCAACAACCCGAATGCGTCCACCACCTGCGGTTGCGGTCAGTCGTTCTCGATCTGATTTCACCCGAGACAATGCAAAACGCCGCGCAGATGCGCGGCGTTTTGCTGTCTGGCGTTTATCAGGATGGCTTTCAGGCCGGGTAGATGGCGCCCAGGATACGCAGCCCTTTAGCACCCGTAACGCTGGGTCGGTTGCCTGGAATACCCTCCAGGCAGCAATGGGCCAGCCACGCGAAGGCGGTGGCCTCGACCCAATCCGGATCGACGCCCTTGGCCGCGGTGCTGGCGACGACCGTGCTGGGCAGCAGCGCGGCAATTCGGGCCATCAAGGCACCGTTGTGAGCGCCGCCGCCGCAGACCAGCAGTGCATCGGTCGTCGGCTGGGCTTTTTTCAGGGACTCGACGATGGTGCGTGCGGTCAGCTCCAGGAGCGTCGCCTGCACGTCAGCTTCGGGGCAAGGCGGCAGCGTGGCCAACTGCTGCTGCAGCCAGGTCAGGTTGAAGACTTCCCTACCGGTACTTTTCGGGCCGGTGCCGGCAAAAAACGAATCGCTCAGCAGTGTCATCAACAGCAAGGGATTCACTTGGCCGCTGGCGGCCCAGGCCCCATCCTTGTCGTAACTGTCGCCTTTGCACGCCTGAATCCAGGTATCGAGTAGCACATTGCCCGGCCCGCAGTCGAAGCCAGCGACGGGCTGGTCGACCTCGATCAGGCTCAAGTTGCTGAAACCGCCGATATTGAGCACTGCCAGGCGCTGCCCTTGACCACCGAACAGTGCTTCGTGGAAGGCTGGAACCAAGGGCGCGCCCTGACCGCCAGCGGCGACGTCACGACGACGAAAATCACTGACGACGCTGATGCCGCTGAGCTCGGCCAATAACGCCGGATTACCGATCTGCAAGGTGAAGCCGCGGGCAGGTTCGTGCCGCACGGTCTGCCCGTGACTGCCGATCGCGCGTATCGCCGAGGCATCGAGTTGCTGATCTTGCAGCAGTTGCTTGATGCCTTCAGCCGCCAGGCGGACCCATTGGTTTTCCGCGAGGGCGGCACGGGCGATTTCATCCGGACCGCTGCTGCACAAGGCCAGCAAAGTGCGCCGCAGATCGTCGGGCATCGGCACATAATGGCTGGCAAGCAGGCGCGTAGCCTGCCCTTGCTCGATCAGGGCGATGTCCAGTCCATCAAGGCTGGTGCCGGACATGAGGCCGATATAGAGCGCCATGGCTTAGCGCTTCGAGGCCAGCATGGTAGCTTTTTCCTGCTCCATGCGGGCCATCAGGGGTTGGCTTTGCTGCATGAAACGCCCTCGCTCGGATTTGGCAATCGGGTCGGCCATCGGCAGCTTCTGACCCAGCGGGTCGACATGCACGCCATTGACCTGGAACTCGTAGTGCACATGTGGGCCGGTAGACAGCCCGGTGGTGCCGATATAGCCGATGACCTGGCCCTGCCGGACCGGGACGCCTGCGCGGATGCCCTTGGCGAAACCTTGCATATGCCCATACAGGGTGCGGTAGGTCTTGCCGTGCTGGATGATCACCACGTTGCCGTAGCCGCCCTTGCGCCCAGCCATGAAGATCTTGCCGTCGCCGGTGGCCTTGATCGGGGTGCCCCTTGGCGCAGCATAGTCGACGCCCTGGTGCGCACGGATCTTGTTGAGGATCGGATGCTTTCGCCCACCCGAGAAACGCGAGCTGATGCGAGCAAAGTCCACGGGGGAACGTACGAACGCTTTGCGCATGCTGTCACCGGACGCGGTGTAATAGTTGGTGGTCCCTTGTTTGCTGGTGTAGCGCACGGCCGTGTACGTCTTGCCGCGGGAGACGAAGCGGGCGGACAGGATATTGCCGGTGCCGATGACGTTGCCCTTGAGCACGCGCTGCTCGTAGATGACCTCGAATTCGTCGCCGTGCCGGATGTCCTGGGCGAAGTCGATGTCGTAGCCGAAGATGCCGGCCAGGTCGGTGACCTGCTTATGCGACAGACCAGCGCGTTGCGCCGCGACCGAGAGGTTGCTGGTGATGACGCCGTGAGCATAGGCTTCGCGCATGACCGGCTTGTTGGTTTCGCGCTCGAAGGCGAAACCGGTGGCGGCGCGGTTCAGGCGGATGGTTTCGAGGTCGCTGAGCTTGCTGTGCAGGCTCTGCAGC